>VBFI01000183.1 GCA_005889275.1 Chloroflexota bacterium
GGAGCTCGGGGCGCGCCCCGGTCCGCTCGAGCGACCGCGCCACCGTGGCGACGAGCTCGGGATCGAGAAGATTCCGCACGGAGAGGTTCACCGTTCCCTGAAGGGGAACCCCGGCGAGAGACCAGGCCTGACACTGGGTGAGCGTCGTCACGAGGACGTGCTCGAACAGCGACCGGACGAGGCCCGAGCGCTCGGCGAGCGGCACGAACTCCGCAGGCGGAACGAGACCGCGTTCGCGGTGGCGCCAGCGGGCGAGCGCTTCGACCCGTGTCGCCTTTCGAGACTCCATCTCGACGATCGGCTGGTACATGACGTTGACCTCATCGTGGGTCAGCCCGTGTCGCAGCTCCGCCATCATCGCCAGCCGGTTCGATCCTTCGTCCTCGGCGTTCTCCGCGTAGACCGCCGCACCCTGCGCGGACCGCTTGGCCGCGTACATCGCGATATCCGCGCGGCGAAGGAGCGTCTGCACGTCCTCGCCGTGGCGCGGACAGAGGGCGATCCCGATCGACGCGTTCACCTCGAGCGCGCCGCCGTCCATCTCGAACGCGCGCTGCAGCGAGGCGATCACGCGCTGCGCGACGAGCATCGCGCCGTCCTCGTCGGTGCCCGGCAGCACGATCCCAAACTCATCACCGCCGAGCCGCGCGACCGTGTCGACGTCGCGGAGATCCTTGCGCAGACGATCGGCAGTCTGTCGAAGGATGAAGTCGCCGGCGTCGTGACCAAGGCTGTCGTTGACCTCGCGGAACCGGTCGAGATCCATGACCAGAAGCCCGAGTGGCAGAGCGAGCCGCCTCGCCGAACGGATCGCCTGGTCGAGCCGGTCGAGGAGCAGCGCACGGTTGGGAAGACCGGTGAGCTGGTCGTGGAGTCCCTGCTCGCGCAGGGCCTGTTCCGCCTTCCGGCGGTCGGTGACGTCGGTGAAGCTCGAGACGACCTCGCGGACGCTGCCGTCGTCGTTCTTCACCGGCACGGCATCGACGAGCAGCCAGCGCACATACCCGTCAGCGCGCGCGAGACCCATCATCACGTTCCGGACGGGCTCGCGGTCACGCTGCGCCGCGACGTTCGGCACCTCTTCGTCGGGCATGATGCTGCCGTCCTCGCGCAGGCGCCGCTCGCTGCCCGATGGTGCAGCGCCCGCGAGCTCCTCCGGCGGCCGGCCAAAGATGCGGTGCGCCGCCGCGTTCGCGAAGATCACCGCCCCGTCGGCATCACGCACCACGACGCCGCAGGCCATGGCGTCGTAGATCCCGGCGAGATCGCGTCCCTCTCTCGGCATCCGTCGCGCGGCCACGTCCTCTCACATGACCGCGACGTTCGGACGCTACCGAACGCCTCGGTGCCGCAGTCGACAGGCGGGTATCGCCTGAATGGGCAGGAAGTACTAGAGGCGGATGCCGGCGCTGCCGGTCAGTGAGGTTCGCGTCGGCGCGGCGATCTCGGAGCGCGTGCGGGAGATGGTGCGCCGTTCGCGTGGCGCGAACGAAGACAAGAACGAACGGAGGAACGCGTCGTGGTCCCGGGACATTGGCGGGCGTAATGGCCTCGCACGAAAAGCGGTCCGGGCGTCCGGCTCAGGCGCGGACGAGCGGACGGTAGTGAATGCGATGCGGGCGCCAGTCGGTGCCGACGGTCTTGCGCATGTACTCCTCGTACGCCTGGTAGTTGCCCTCGAACCAGCGGACCCGGCTCTCTCCCTCGAAGACCAAGAGGTGCGTCGCGATCCGGTCGAGGAACCAGCGATCGTGGCTGATGACAACGACGCAGCCGGCGAAATCCAGGATCGCCTCCTCGAGAGCGCGCAGCGTGTCGACATCGAGGTCATTCGTCGGCTCGTCGAGAAGCAGCACGTTCCCGCCCGAGCGCAGGAGCTTCCCGAGATGGACGCGGTTGCGCTCGCCGCCCGAAAGGTCGCCGACTTTCTTCTGCTGGTCCGCGCCGCGGAAGTTGAGCGAGGCCGCATACGCGCGCGCGTTCCGCGTTCGACCGCCGATCTGGATGCTCTCCTCGCCTCCCGAGACCTCTTCCCACACGGTCTTGTTCGGATCGAGCGTGTCGCGTGTCTGAGAGACGTACGCGAGCACCACCGTATCGCCGATCCTTAGGACGCCGCCGTCGGGCTTCTCTTCGCCGGTGATGAGACGGAAGAGCGTGGTCTTCCCGGCGCCGTTGGGGCCGATGACCCCGACGATGCCACCTCGCGGGAGCGAGAAGGTCAGATCGTCGAAGAGAAGCTTGTCCCCGTAGGCCTTCCGGATCCCGTTCGCCTCGACGACGACCTCGCCAAGACGCGGCCCGGGTGGGATCGAGATCTCGAGCTCGCGCTCGCGGAGCTCGGGGTCCTCGGCGAGGAGACGCTCGTATGCCTCGATGCGCGCCTTGCTCTTCGCCTGCCGTGCGCGCGGCGACGCGCGCACCCATTCGAGCTCGCGCGCGAGGGTCCGTTGCCGCGCCGACTCCTGCTTCTCCTCATCCGCGAGACGCTTGCGCTTCTGCTCGAGCCACGAGCTGTAGTTGCCCTGGTAGGGAATGCCCGCCCCGCGGTCGAGCTCGAGGATCCAGCCCGCGACGTTGTCGAGGAAATACCGGTCATGGGTCACCGCGACGACGCACCCTGGGTACTCGGCGAGGTGGCGCTCGAGCCAACCGACCGATTCGGCGTCGAGGTGATTCGTCGGCTCGTCGAGGAGGAGCAGATCCGGCTTCGCGAGAAGGAGTCGGCAGAGCGCGACACGGCGACGCTCGCCGCCGGAGAGCGTGCTCACGTCTTGGTCGCCCGGCGGACAACGGAGCGCGTCCATCGCGACGTCCACCATCGTGTCGAGATCCCAGAGGCCCTTCGCTTCGATCTCGTCCTGCGTGCGCTGGAGGGCGTCGGTGGCCTTCGCCATCTCGTCGGCGGGCAGGTCCTCCGCCAGCTTCATTGAGAGCTCGTTGTATCGATCCAGGATCGCCCGCTGTGGCGCAACGCCGGCCTCGACGTTGCCACGGACGTCTTTCAGCGGATCGAGCGCCGGCTCTTGGGCGAGCAGTCCCGCGCGATAGCCCTCGGTGATGCGGGCGTCGCCGACGAAGTCGCGGTCGACGCCAGCCATGATGCGAAGAAGCGTGCTCTTGCCCGCCCCATTCGGACCGAGCACGCCGATCTTCGCGTCGGGGTAGAAGGCGAGCGTGATGCCGCGCAGGATCTCGCGCTGCGTCGACGGCACGATCTTCTTGAGCTGATACATCGTGTAGATGAACTGGGGAGGCATCCAAAGACCGTAGCAGGTAGGCTCTTCCCCTCGCAGGGGAGGTCAGGTGAGCGACGACAGACGCAACTTCCGTCTGACGAAGGACGCGCTGCCGAGCCGGTACGAGCTGCATTTCGAGCTCGACTTCGACACGTGGTCGTCGGTCGGATCCGAGCGCATCGCCGTCCAGCTCGCCCGTCCCGCTCGCGAGATCGTCCTCCATTCGCTCGACCTCGACATCCGCAGCGCGCGGATCGACGGCGACCAGACCGCCGAGGCGCCAGGGTATGACACCGAGGCGCAGACGGCGACACTGCGTTTTCCGCGCGAGATCGCAGCCGGTGAGCACCACCTCGAGATCGCATGGCGCGGTGAGATTCGCGAATCGCTCCGCGGGCTGTACCGGTCGCTCCGCGGCGAGGAGCGCTACGCCGCGACGCAGTTCGAGGCGGCGGACGCGCGGCGCGCGTTTCCGTGCTTCGACGAGCCGGAGTTCAAGGCCCACTTCGCGCTCGAGCTCGTCCATCCGGCGCGCAACGCCGCGATCGCGAACATGCCGATCGAGTCGCAGGAGCCCCTCGACGAGCATCGGACGCTGACGCGCTTCCGCGAGACGCCGAAGATCTCGAGCTACCTCGTCGCGTTCACCGTCGGGCCCTACGAGTTCACCCCGGTCGCGACCACACCATCGGGCATACCCGTCCGCGTCTGCCTTCCGCCGGGCCTCGCGGAGCAGGGCATCTACGCGCGTGACGCGCACGTCCGATCGGTGGAGTGGCTCCAGAGCTACACCGCGATCCCCTATCCGTACATCAAGGTCGACGCCATCGGCATCCCCGACTTCGAGGCCGGCGCGATGGAGAACCCTGGGGCGATCACCTACCGAACGCGCCTTCTCGCCGCGGACAGCCGCAACGCCTCGATCACGACGATGAAGGGGATCTTCTCCACCGCGGCGCACGAGCTCACACACATGTGGTGGGGCGACCTCGTGACGATGCGGTGGTGGACCGATCTTTGGCTCAACGAGTCGTTCGCGTCGTTCGTCGGCGAGAAGGCGACCGCGAGTCTCAATCCGGAGTGGCGTTACTGGCGCGACTTCGTCGCCGACAACGCGGGTGCATTCAACCTCGACTCGCTCGCGTCCACACATCCCATCTCGGTCGAGGCGAAGAGCGCGGAAGAGGCGTCCCAGCGGTTCGACGCCATCTCATACACGAAGGGCGCCGCCGTGCTGCGGATGATCGAGGGCTATCTCGGCGAGGACGTCTTCCGTGAAGGCGTCCGCATCTATCTTCGTCGTCACGCCGAGGCGAACGCGTCCGCCGACGATTTCTGGCGGGCGCTGGACGAATCGTCGGGACAGGACGTCACCGGGATCGCGAACGCCTGGATCAAGGAGCCGGGGCATCCGCTCGTCGAGATCCAGGCGCGCGCGAAGGGCGAGGGCCTCGAATTGGAGCTCACCCAGACGCGCTACTTCTCAGACAAGGACGCGACGCCGACCGGACAGGTCTGGCCCGTCCCGCTGGTCATCAAATACGCCACGGCGGCAGGGAAGAAGGATCGGCGCGTGCTGCTCAAGACGGAGCGCACGACCGTCGAGCTTCCCGGTGCGCGATGGTTCTACCCGAACAGCGGCGGGCGCGGCTTCTACCGCTTCCGGCTCGCGGGCGTCTCGTCGGAGCGCCTCGACGAAGGGATCCGTCAGCTCGGCGCGGAGGAGCGCCTCAATCTCATCGAGAACCTCTGGGCGCTCACGCGTCACGGCAAGACGTCGCTCGCCACGTTCCTTCGCCGGGTCGAGACCCTCCGCGGCGAAGAGGACCGCGCGGTCCTGGCGGCCATCGCGGACGCGATCACGTGGATCAGCAACTACGCGGTGCGACCCAGGACCGAGCCCGCGCTCGGCCGGCTCGTCGAGGAGATCTACCGGCCGATCCTCTCGAGCACGGGCTGGGATCCCAAGGCCGACGAGGACTCCGACACGCGCGAGAAGCGCACCCGAGCGATCGGCATGCTCGGGTTCCACGCGCGCGCGGCCGACGTGCGGGATGACGCGGCGCGGCGCGTTCGTGCCCATCTCGACGGCACCGCGCGTCTTCATCCGGATGTCGCCGGAACCATCATCGCGGTCGCCGCGACCATCGGCGACGATCGCCTCTGGGAGCGCTATCTCGCCCGCATGAAGGAGGCCGCGGCCTCGGACGCGCAGGAGGAGGCGCGTTTTCGGCAGGGTCTCCTCTTCTTCGAGGATCCGCGCCTCATCGAGCGGACCGCCGAGACGATCTTCACGCCGACGATCCGCACGATGGAGCGCGGACTCATGCTCATCCCGATGATGCAGAACCGCCGGTCTCGCCAGATCGCCTGGCGCGTCCTGCGCGACAAATGGGACGCCGAGGTCGCCAGCGCCGAGCTGCCACCGCTCCTCAAGCAGGCGTTCCCGAACGCGGTGAGCCAGCTCGCCCAGCCTGACCTCGCAGGCGAGGCGATCCGCTTCCTCGAGGCTAAGCGCACGCCCGACATCGCCGAGACGGTCGCCCAGAGTATCGAGCGGCTCCGCGTGAACTCGGCGGCCGCGGCACGCCTCGCGGACGAGCTCGAGGACGCGCTCAGCGTCGCGGCGTAGCGGACCGTCAGCACGAGGCGAAACCGCCCGCGGTCGAGCTGACCTCGCGCACCGGCTGACCGGTGCCCTGGTCGAGAACGGCGCGGCTACCGAGCGGATCGCGTAACACGACGACGACCGGAAGCGAGATGCCGACAAGATCGCTGAAGTACCAGCTCGGCGCGCGGCGCAAGCGCACCGTCACGGTAACGGTGGCTTGATCCTCACGTGTAGACGACCCACGCAGCTCATCGCCGCGTCCGGTGATGAGGCACGTGACGATCTTCCGCTCGTCGCCGGTCCTCTGGTACGCCTGCACCGAACCGACCTGGTCGTACGGCGTCGGCATCGCGGCGAAGAGCGCCCACGCGGCGATCGCCAAGACAGCGCCTGCCGCCCCGGTGAAGGCGGCCATCGCCGGCCGCGAAAGGACGCGTCGTGGCCACGATGCCTTGGTGAGACCATCGCGGAGCCAGGCGCCCGCGGTCACGAGCGCGGCGGTCGCGACCGGCACACCGACCAGCGAGACGGGCCAGTACGGACGGATCGGACTCGCCAAGGCCGCAAGCTCGATCGGCAGCGCACCGGCCAGACCGACAACGGCGCCGATCGCCGCGGGCCGCCAGGCCCCCGCCGCGACCGGAGCGACAAAGACGCCGGCGACGAAGCCGGGGACCGCTGTGACGAGCGCGTGCCATTCCGCGGGGAGATAGCCGGCGGTGAAGGGCAAGGTCAGGCGCGGATCGAGACGCGGACTCGCAAGGGCCATCAGCAAGGCGGCGACGTAGTAGGCACCCGCGGCCGCGAGCAGATCCGGCGGCGACGCCCCAACGCGGAGGTAGCGCTTCGCGAGCAGAGCGCCCGCGAGCATCGCGGGCAGCGCGATGAGCTCGGACATCGTGAGCGCCGTCGCGGTCATGAGACCAGAAAGGTCGCTCGGCGGTATCCACGCACGGGGTCCCTCAGCGACAAAGGGCGCGATCACCGACGCGGCGCCCGCGAGCCAGAGGAGGGCGATTGCAAGGAGCGCCCGAACTCCGCCGAAGGACGAGGCGACCGCCGCGGCCGCCGCGCCACCGAGCGCCGTAACGATTGCCAGCACCGTGACCAGCGGATGTCCGTAGTCGATGGTCCCGAACATCGGCAGCGAGTACTGGAGCGGCATCAGCACGGTAAGGGCGGCGCCAGCGCAGAGAAAGTACGCGCCGAGCGCGGCGAGCACCGCGATGAACCAGCCCACGCGCTCGTCGACCTGGCTCGGCTCAGCCGCCGATGAAGCTCATCTCGATCTTGCGCAGGCCCGCGGTCTCGGACGAGCGCACCTCCGAGTAGCGATCGGTCCGCGCGCGCCAGGCGGCGGCGAGCCTTTCAATGATCTCCGCGTCGCTCGCCTCACTCCGGACGAGCGTCCGCAGATCCAAACCCTCGGTGGCGAAGAGGCAGGTGTAGAGCGAGCCGTCGGCGGAGAGCCGGGCCCGCGTGCAGTCCGCGCAGAAGGGCTGCGTGACCGAGGAGATGACGCCGATCTCGCCGCTTCCGTCCTTGTAGCGGTACCGCGCCGCGACCTCGCCGCGGTAGCTCGGCCCGACTGGCTCGAGCGGAAGCTCGCGGTCGATCGACGCGACGATCTCTCGCGCGGGGACGACGTCGTCGAGTCGCCAACCGTTCGTCGAGCCGACGTCCATGAACTCGATGAAGCGGAGGGTCATGCCCGTTCCTTTGAAGTAGCGCGCCATCGGGAGGATGCTCGCCTCGTTCACGCCGCGCTTGGTCACCATGTTGATCTTGATCGGCGCGAGCCCGGCGGCCTGCGCCGCCTCGATGCCCGCGAGGACCTTGGCGACTGGGAAATCGACGTCGTTCATGGACTTGAACGTCGCGTCATCGAGCGAGTCGAGGCTGACCGTGACCCGGCGGAGCCCGGCAGTCGCGAGGGCCTGGGCCTTCTGCGCCAGCAGGGAACCGTTCGTGGTCAGCGTGAGATCGAGGTCTCCGAGCCGCGCGAGCTTCTCCACGAGCCGCTCGAGGTCCCGTCGCACGAGGGGCTCGCCGCCCGTGAGACGAATCTTCCGTACGCCCAGCCCGACGAAGATCCGGACGAGCCGCTCGATCTCCTCGAACGTCAGGATCTCGGCGCGCGGCAGGAACTGGAAGTCTTTGCCGAAGACCTCCTTCGGCATGCAGTAGACACAGCGAAAGTTGCATCGGTCGGTGACCGAAATTCGCAGGTCGTGCAGGGGACGGCCGAGCGTGTCGAGCGGGTCCACACGAAAAGTATGAGGCCCCGCGCCATCCCGAGCGGCGCTCCTCAGCTCAGTCGCGCGCGGACCGCACGCTTGACGGCTTCGTGTTCCGGGAACCCGCCCTCCCGTGACATCGAGTGGACGAGCTCGCCGTCCACGGAGACGTCGAACGTGCCCCCTTCCCACGGAATGAGCTCGATCGAGCCGAGCCGCTGGCCGAACTCCAGCATGAGCGAGCGCGCGAGATCGAGGGTCTGGGGCTCGTACCCGCACTCCGCGCAATACGTGATCTTCACCTTGTGCGCCGTCGCGGTCACGTGGGTGCGGGGCGGCTACGCCGCGACGCGGCTGACCAGCTCGCGGATCTCGCGGATGACCTCCGCGTTCGCGAAGGGTGTCGTCTCGTCGCGCACCTTCTGGAGCTCCGTGGAGAGGCGAGCGCGAACGTCCTCGGGAAGCTGGTCGACCGGAGCATCGGGCGCGCCGAACTCGGGATGCGCCCGGAAGATCTCGGCGCGGCGCTTCGCGCGAAGCGCGGTCACCGAGGCGGGCCGCTCGATCCAGTGGCCGATCTCGCGGAAGTCCCCGTCAAAGAAGACGAAGACGGGGATCGACTTGTACTGACCCTGATTCAGGTAGCCCTGCATGATGTCGTCGTTCTGATCTCGGAGGAACACCCGGACGTCGAGCTTCCCGCTCTCCCGGGCAAGGCGCGCAAGCACCGGGAGATTCGCGATCACGTCGCCGCACCAGTCCTCGGCGAGGACGAGGGTGTGGATCGGCTTCGGGAGACCGCGAAATGCCGCGAGGTCGTTCGGGCTGATGTCGACGCGGCGTTCGTTCTCCTCGACCCGCTCGCGATTCCTCGTCATCTGCGCCTTGAAATCGTCGTAGGTCATCCCTTGGTCAAAGCGCGCTCGATCGACTTTCATCTGGACAGCCGCCTCCTAGCCGAAGATGGTGGCACCCTTCGGCGCAACACGCGGCGGGTCAGGTCGATTCCCTTACGAACGGCGCCGGCGCGCCGCCCCGCCCTTGCGGCCAGCGTTCGCCATGTCCCGGCGCGCTTCGGCACGCTCGGTGGGGCTTTTCCGCTCCTTTGTCTCGCCCTTCGCGGTCCGCGTCTGGTTCACGGTCGCGGCGGCGATCCGCTCCGCGGTCCCCTCCGTGCGTCCCCGCTCCTTGAGGTTCTCCTTGATGTGCTCGTACTGGCGCTCACGCTTGTCGGTCCAGGCGTCCTGCGGCATGGCTTGCACCTCCCTGGCGCTGCGCCTGCAAGGCGCGTGCGCGCTAGGCGCCGAACCGCTCGGCTGGCAGGGTTTCGAGCTCGGCGATGTGGTCCACCACGATGTCCGGCGCAACGCCGTGCGGCGGGTCGTCGGCGTAGTGCCCCTGACGGACGTGGACCGTGGTCACCCGCCCGTGGAGGCGGGCCTTCGTCGCCGCGAGGAGCGACGCCTTGTCGTCGACGTGCGCGTAATGCCGCTCCGGAAAGCGCGCCGTGACGTCGTCGAGGTGCGTCTCCTTGTGGTCGTAGACGAGGACGTTCCCGCGCGCCGCCTGCGCGATCCCCGAGCGCTCGATCTTCAGAGGCTGGTAGACCGGGTCTCCGTCGGACAGGACGACGACCGTCCCGATCGACCACAGGCGCGCGATGACCTCGAGCGCCCGGGGAAAGAGGAACTTCGGGAACGGCGCGTCATAGACGAGCCGCTCCGTCTGGCGGACCAGCCCGTCGTCGCGCGTCTCCTCCCGTAGGCGAGCGAAGGTGGCGGGGTAATCGACCACGCCGGTCGCGTGGCGAGTCTCCTCGTACAGCTCCCAAAAACGATCCGCCTGATCGTCGCCGACCGCGTCGCGGATCGCGCGATCGCCCCACGCTTTCAGGCCATCGTTATCGAGCAGCGTGTTGTCGACGTCGAGGAGGAACGCGACCGTCATTCACCGGCGCCGCCGTCGCCGTGACGCCGCGGGAGCGTGAGCTCATACAGCAACGCGGCGAGCCGCCAGGGGCGCGCGTATCCCGCCGCCTCGGCCGCGGCCATATCGACGGGTCGGGCGAGGTAGACGTCGACCTCCGACCGATGCCGTCGCGCCGCCTCACCGCGCATCGCGGCGAGCAGCTCGCGGAGCGCGCGGCCGCGTCCTCCGACGGCGACGATGGGAAGCTCCCCGGCGTCAGAGGAACGGCCGACGAGCGCACCGGCGGACACGCCGGCGCGACCAGCGACGAATGCGCGCCCGCCCGCGATCGCCAGCTCGACGTCGTGAGGCCCCAGCGTGCGCCACTCCCAGCCGGGGGCGACCTGCAGGTATGGTCCGAGGATTCGCTGGAGCGCACGTGTGTCGGCCGCGGCGGCACGGCGCGGCGGCGCCACCGCGGAGTCGGCGGCCGCGGTGTAGCGCCGGAAGGCGCGGGCGCGACGGAAGCGGAATCGTCGCGCGGCACGGTGGATCGGCGTGTTGTCCTCGGCCGTCGAAAAACGGAGCACGCGAAAGCCGCGCCGCTTGGCGTAGGCGATGCGGTGGGCGATGAGCGCGGTCGCGATCCCGCGGCGCCGGTACCGCGGCGCGACGCGACCGCCCTCCAGCCACGCCTCCGTTGGCGAGATCACGGTGAGCTTCCCCATTCCGACGACGCGACGGCCGACCTCGGCAACGAAGAACGGGCCGGTGCGCTGTGTGACCCAGCGGTCGAAGAGACCGGGAACGCGGTCCTGGCCTCCCCAGATCGTGCGAACGGCCTCACGGACGGCGCGCTTGTCCCCCGG
>VBFI01000184.1 GCA_005889275.1 Chloroflexota bacterium
AGAAGAAGCTCGAGGACGCCGGAGCGACGGTCGAGCTGAGGTAGCGACGACCAGCGAACATGCGAAAGAGGCCCGATTTTCGGGCCTCTTTTCGTTTCCGGTGCCGCGCTGCCGCAACCAGTTCTGGAAGCGGGATGACCTGCCGATATCGTTCTCGCCGCGGGATCGCCCTGATCGGCGGGCTCGCGAAAGGTGCCGGACCGGGGCCCCAGGGGAGGGGTCCCGGTTCGCATTTCTAGGCCCCGAACCACCAGCCGAGCGCCGCATGCGCGCGCAGGTACTCGGGCGCCTCGATCGATCCGAGGAGCAGCGCGGCCTTCGCGAATATCTCCGCGTCGGCCCCGGTCCGGGCGATCACGGAGACTTCGCTGAGGTCCGTCCGCGAGGGCAGGCCGGTGCGCGGATCGATGAGGTGATGCAGGCCCTCGCCCCACGACCGTCTCCGAGTCCCACTCGTCGCCGCGCCCATGTCGATGAGGAGGACGGTCTCACCGCCCATGCCGACGGGCCAGCCATCGCCGGCTTCGCCATCCCCGCGCGCGAAGAGATCGCCGCAGAGGTTCACCAGCGCGTTCGGTCCGAGGTCGGCGGCGAGCCGGTCGGCGAGAAAGCCCTTCGCGATCCCGCCGAGATCGATCGCCGCGCCCTGCCGGAGCCGGGCGGATCCGCTACGGACCTCGAGGACATCGTTCAACGCCGGCGGACGGGTACTGATCGTGACCGCGGTCGGTCCTTCGCTGAACGTGCGGGTGTACCCGGCCGCGAGGAGCGCGGGCAGAACGGCGATGTTCACGAGCCCGCCGGAGATCTCGTGCGCGCGCAGCGACTCACGAAGGAGCGACTCGAGGAGCGGGCTGATCTCGACCCACCGGCCCGCGCCCGTGTTGAACCGCGACAGCTCCGACGTCGGCGGGGCCGCGGTCCAGATGGCCGCCGCGACGTAAAGCGCGCCCACGAGAAGGTTCCATCCCTGCGCGGGCGGGAACCCCGGGATCCCGAAGCCGAACGTGCAGAACCGGAGCGCTTCGCCGATCGCGCCCCCCGGAAAGGCGCGGAAGCAGATGATCCAAGGGAGGGCGGCCCAGTAGGCGCCCCAGCCGAGGAGCGCGACGACTATCAATCGCGGCACATTCCAGCCTCGCGCCATGTCGTACCTCCAGGATCCGGCCGGAAAAACTGACCCCTTGACACGGAATCGGGCCCGACCGACATTCAGCGGTTCCGGCGCTGTTGACCGAGCAGTAGGGTCGGAATACGATATCGGCGTTGCCACAGGTCCATCCCCAGCCGTCTATCCGCCTGTCCAGCCATCAGCCCTGAGGAGGGTCAGCCCATGTCCGTCGCCCTCGACCGGGTAGCCCCGACCGTGCGCGAGCGCCGAAACTTCGCGTCGCTGCCGGAGGTGCTGCCGCTCCCGAACCTCATCCAGACCCAGCTCGACTCGTTCAAGTGGTTCTGCGACGAGGGCCTCGGCGAGCTCTTCGCCGAGATCACGCCGATCCAGGACTTCACCGGGAAGAACCTGGATCTGAAGTTCATCTCGAGCGAGTACCGCGAGCCGAAGTACTCCGAGGAGGAGTGCCGCACCAAGGACCTCACGTTCTCGAAGCCGCTGTGGGCGCGCGTCGAGCTCGTGAACAAGGAGACCGGCGAGGTCACCGAGCAGGACGTCTTCCTCGGCGACTTCCCGTGGATGACCGACAAGGGCACGTTCGTGATCAACGGCGCCGAGCGCGTCGTGGTCTCGCAGCTGGTGCGCTCGCCGGGCGTCTATTTCACCGCGGTCGACGATCCGACGACCGGCCGCCGCCTCTTCTACGGAAAGCTCATCCCGAACCGCGGCGCGTGGCTCGAGTTCGAGACGTCAAACAAGGACGTCATCTCGGTGAAGGTCGACCGCAAGCGCAAGCTCACGGTCACCACGCTCCTGCGCGCGATCGGGTACAGCTCGAACGAGGAGATCGCCGCGCTGTTCACCGCCGTCGATCTCGATCCCGAGCACCAGTACATCCAGTCGACGCTCGAGAAGGATCCGACGACGAACACGAACGAGGGCCTCGTGGAGGTCTACAAGCGTCTTCGTCCGGGTGATCCGCCGACGATCGACAACGCGCGGAGCCTCGTGCAGTCGCTCTTTTTCAACTTCCGCCGCTACGACCTCGCCAAGGTGGGCCGGTACAAGCTGAATCGCAAGCTCGGCCTCGACCTGCCGATGACGCAGCGCACGCTCACGAACGAGGACCTCGTCCGGATCGTCGGGCGGATCATCGAGCTGAACAACGGCAAGGGTCAGCCGGACGACATCGACCACCTCGGCAACCGCCGCGTGCGCGCCGTCGGCGAGCTCATCCAGAGCCAGTTCCGCGTCGGCCTGCTCCGCATGGAGCGCGTCGTCCGCGAGCGCATGTCCATCGTCGAGCCCGAGAAGGCGACGCCCAAGGAGCTCATCAACATCCGGCCGGTCGTCGCCGCGATCAAGGAGTTCTTCGGCGGGTCGCAGCTCTCGCAGTTCATGCAGCAGACCAACCCGCTCGACGAGCTCACCCACAAGCGCCGCCTCTCGGCGCTCGGACCGGGTGGCCTCTCGCGGGAGCGCGCCGGCTTCGACGTTCGCGACGTGCACTTCAGCCACTACGGCCGGATCTGCCCGATCGAGACCCCGGAAGGTCCGAACATCGGCCTCATCGGGTCGCTCGCGACCTATGGTCGCGTGAACCCGTACGGCTTCATCGAGTCGCCGTACCGCCGCGTGGTCCGTGACGACGGCAAGCCACGTGTCTCTGACGAGATCGTCTACCTCACAGCCGACGAGCAGGAGCTCGCCACGGTGGTCCAGGCGAACGCACGTTTGGACGACAAGGGCTTCTTCCTCGACGACCGCGTCCAGGTCCACCGCGGCGACTCGTACCACGAGGCCGCGCCTTTGACGGCCGACTACATGGACGTGTCGCCCAAGCAGATCGTCTCGGTCTCCGCGGCGCTCATCCCGTTCCTCGAGCACGACGACGCGAACCGCGCGCTCATGGGCTCGAACATGCAGCGCCAGGCCGTCCCGGTCGTACGCCCGGAGGCGCCGATCATCGGGACCGGCATCGAGTACCGCGCCGCCCGTGACTCGGGTCAGGTCGTGGTCGCGCGTTCGCCGGGCCTCGTTCGCTCGGTGAGCGCGACCGAGATCTGGGTCGAGGAGGACTCGGGCGACGCGTTCCGCTACCGCCTCCAGAAGTTCATCCGCACGAACCAGGGCACGTGCTTCAACCAGCGTCCGCTCGTGTCCGTCGGTGACCGCGTCCAGACGAACCAGATCCTCGCGGACAGCTACTCCACCGACGAGGGCGAGCTCGCGCTCGGGCAGAACATCCTCGTCGCGTTCATGCCCTGGGAGGGCGGCAACTACGAGGACGCGATCATCCTGAGCGACCGCATCGTCCAGGACGACAAGTTCACGTCGATCCACATCGAGAAGTACGAGGCCGAGGCGCGCGACACCAAGCTCGGCCCCGAGGAGATCACTCGGGACATCCCGAACGTCGGCGAGGAAGCGCTCGCCGATCTCGACGAGAACGGGATCGTCTACATCGGCGCGGAGGTCGGGCCACAGGACATCCTGGTGGGGAAGATCACGCCGAAGGGCGAGACCGAGCTGACCGCCGAGGAGCGCCTCCTCCGCGCGATCTTCGGTGAGAAGGCGCGCGAGGTGAAGGACACGTCGCTGCGGCTGCCCTCGGGCGAGCACGGCAAAGTCGTCGACGTCGCGGTGTTCAGCCGCGACAACAACGACGAGCTCCTCCCCGGGGTGAACAAGATGATCCGGGTCGCGGTCGCGCAGAAGCGCAAGATCAGCGTCGGCGACAAGATGGCCGGGCGCCACGGCAACAAGGGCGTCATCGCGAAGATCCTCCCCGTTGAGGACATGCCCTTCCTGCCCGACGGCACGCCGGTCGACATCGTGCTCAACCCGCTCGGCGTCCCGAGCCGGATGAACATCGGCCAGATCCTCGAGACGCACCTCGGGTGGGCCGCGCAGGCGCTGGGCATCCACGTCGCCACCCCGGTCTTCGACGGCGCGAAGGAGAAGGCGATCAAGGAGCAGCTGAAGCAGGCGGGTCTCCCCGAGGACGGGAAGATCATGCTGCGCGACGGCCGCACCGGTAAGTCGTTCGAGCAGCGGATCACCGTCGGCTACATCTACATGATGAAGCTGCACCACCTCGTCGAGGACAAGATCCACGCACGCTCGACGGGCCCCTACTCGCTCATCACGCAGCAGCCGCTCGGCGGCAAGGCGCAGTTCGGTGGTCAGCGGTTCGGCGAGATGGAGGTGTGGGCGCTCGAAGCGTACGGCGCCGCCTACATCCTGCAGGAGCTCCTGACCGTGAAGTCCGACGACGTCATGGGCCGCGTCCAGACGTACGAGGCGATCGTGAAGGGCGAGGACATCCAGCCGCCGGGAGTCCCGGAGTCGTTCAAGGTGCTCATCAAGGAGCTGCAGTCGCTCGGCCTCTCCGTCGAGGTCCTGAACGACAGCGAGGAAGCGATCCGCTTCGTCGAGGACGCCACGTTCAACGAGCCGAACCTCGGAATCAACATCAGCGGACTTGAGAGTGGTGAGTAGAGAACATGCTTGAAGTAAACGAGTTCAACGCGATTCGCATCTCGCTCGCGTCGCCGGACCAGATTCGGCTGTGGTCGTCGGGCGAGGTGACGAAGCCCGAGACGATCAACTACCGCACGCTCCGGCCTGAGAAGGACGGGCTCTTCGACGAGCGCATCTTCGGTCCCACCCGGGACTGGGAGTGCTACTGCGGCAAGTACAAGCGCATCCGCTACAAGGGGATCATCTGCGACAAGTGCGGCGTCGAAGTGACGCGCGCGAAGGTCCGCCGCGAGCGCATGGGTCACATCCAGCTCGCGTCGCCGGTGTCGCACATCTGGTTCTTCAAGGGCACGCCGTCGCGCCTCGGGATCCTCCTCGATATGTCCCCACGCAACCTCGAGCGGATCCTCTATTTCGCGCTCTACGTGGTCACCCACATCGACGACCACGCGCGGGAGCGCGTCCTCCAGCAGGTGCAGGAGGAGGCCGAGGGCAAGATCCGCCGTCTCGAGCAGACGATCTCGGACCGCACCGGCGCCATCGAGACACGGGCGTCCGCCGAGATCATGCGCATCCGCACGTCGACCGAGCAGAAGGTCCGCCAGCAGGAGGAGCAGCTCGCATCCGACTCCGACCAGCTGACGACCGCGGCCGCGCGCGTGAAGGAGCAGCTCGACGACAACGTCGGCAAGCCGGCGACCAAGGACATCGTCTTCAAGCAGGCCGAGCTCACGATCGCCGAGAAGGGCGACAACGTGACGCGTTCGATGCTCACGCAGCTGCAGCGCTCGCTGCAGAAGCAGCTCGACGCGATGGTGAAGGCGGGCCGCAAGGAAGAGGAGCAGACCCGCTCCGAGTCCGAGAAGCGCATCGCCGACATCCGCATGCGCGCCGATCAGGACCTCGGGGTCGTCCGTCAGGACATCGCCCCCGACGTGCAGGTCGTCCGCGACGAGGCCCGCACGCGTCGCGAGGAGATCGAGTCGATCAAGCCCCAGCAGATCATGACCGAGGCCGAGTTCCGCCAGTTCGCGGACAAGTACCGCTTCTTCCGCGCCCAGATGGGCGCCGAGGCGGTGCTCGAGATCATGCGCCAGCTCGACCTCGAGAAGCTCGCGCTGACGCTTCAGGGCGAGATGCGCACGACCACCGGGCAGCGGCGCAAGAAGTCGATCAAGCGCCTCCGGCTCATCAAGGCGCTCCTTCGTTCCGGCGCTTCGCCCGAGTGGATGATCCTCACGATCCTCCCGGTGATCCCTCCGGACCTGCGCCCGATGGTGCAGCTGGACGGTGGCCGCTTCGCGACGAGCGACCTCAACGACCTGTACCGCCGGGTGATCAATAGGAACAACCGGCTGAAGCGTCTGCTCGAGCTCGGCGCGCCCGAGATCATCATCCGCAACGAGAAGCGCATGCTCCAGGAGGCGGTCGACGCCCTCATGGACAATGGCCGCCGCGGACGCGCCATCTCGGGGACCGGCAACCACAAGCTGAAGTCCCTCTCGGACATGCTTCGTGGCAAGCAAGGCCGGTTCCGGCAGAACCTGCTCGGCAAGCGCGTGGACTACTCCGGCCGCTCGGTCATCGTCGTCGGCAACGACCTGAAGCTGAACGAGTGCGGCCTGCCGAAGAAGATGGCGCTCGAGCTGTTCAAGCCGTTCGTCATGCGGCAGCTCGTCGAGCGCGGCCTCGCGCACAACATCAAGAGCGCGAAGCGCTACGTCGAGCGGATCTCGCCCGAGGTCTGGGACGTCCTCGAGGAGGTCATCAAGGACCACCCTGTCCTCCTGAACCGCGCTCCGACGCTCCACCGTCTCGGCATCCAGGCCTTCATGCCTAAGCTCATCGAGGGCAACGCCATCCAGATCCACCCGCTCGTGTGCGAGGCCTTCGGCGCCGACTTCGACGGTGACCAGATGGCCGTCCACGTGCCACTGTCGGCGGCCGCGCAGGCGGAGGCGAAGAACCTCATGCTCTCGACGCGCAACATCCTGAAGCCGGCCGACGGCCAGCCGGTCGTCACCCCGCGCCAGGACATGGTCCTCGGCACGTATTGGCTGACGCTCGACGCCGACCCCAAGCAGCAGATGCGGCTCTTCGGCGACTTCGCCGAGGTGCAGTCGGCGTACGACATGGGGATCGTGAACTACCACACGCCGGTGAAGGTTCCGCACAACGGCGGCGTGGTCGACACGACGGTCGGCCGCGTGCTCTTCAACGCCGTCCTCCCCGAGGAGCTGCGGTTCGTGAACAAGGTGCTCGACCGCTCAGCGATCCGTGAGATCGTCACCGCCGTCTTCGACAAGTACGGCGGCGAAGTCACCGCCGACGTGGTCGACAAGATCAAGACCGTCGGCTTCAGCGCGGCGACGTCCGCGGGCGTCTCGATCTCCATCGACGACGTCGCGATCCCGCCGGAGAAGGAGCGGATGATCGAGGAGGCCGAGCGCAAGGTCGCCGAGATCGACCGCCAGTTCCAGCGCGGCCTCATCACCGAGCAGGAGCGCTACGAGGCGACGGTGAAGCTCTGGACCGACGCGACGCGCGATGTCATCGAGGCGATGATGAAGGCGCTCGATCGTCGGGGCTCGGTCTACATGATGGCAACGTCCGGCGCGCGAGGAAACACCCAGCAGATGGGCCAGATCGGCGGGATGCGCGGACTCATCGCGGACCCGCAGGGCCGCATCATCGACCTGCCGATCCGTTCGAACTTCCGCGAGGGCCTTTCGGTCCTCGAGTACTTCATCTCGACGCACGGCGGACGCAAGGGTCTCGCGGACACGGCCATCCGTACCGCGGACTCGGGCTACCTCACGCGGCGTCTGGTCGACGTCGCGCAGGACGTCATCGTCCGCCTCGAGGACTGCGGCGACGAGGACGGCATCTTCATCAACGCCGACGAGCCCGGGATGGTGGAACCCTTCGCGGACCGCCTGTTCGGACGGCTCGTCGCCCAGGACATCAAGGACCCGAAGGGCAAGCTCGTCGCCAAGCGCGGCGACGACATCGACCTCGAGCTCGCGAAGACGATCGCGAGCGCGGGCGTCAAGCGCGCTCGCGTGCGGTCGCCGCTCGGCTGCCACGCCAAGCACGGCATCTGCCGCGCCTGCTACGGACGCAGCCTCGCGAGCGGCAAGCTCGTGGAGTCGGGCGAGGCGGTGGGCATCATCGCCGCGCAGTCCATCGGCGAGCCGGGCACCCAGCTCACGATGCGTACGTTCCACACCGGTGGCGTCGCCGCCGTCGGCAAGGACATCACCATGGGCCTCCCGCGTGTCGAGGAGCTCTTCGAGGCGCGCGTGCCCAAGGGTGTTGCGATCGTTTGCGAGATCGACGGTGTCGCGGAGGTCGTCCGCGATCCGGACGGCTCGCGGAAGATCGTCGTCCGCAACTCACAGGACTACACGGTGCCGATCAGCGTCCCCGCGGGGTACGTCCTCGCGGTGGAGGACGGCGCGGACGTCGTGGCCGGCCAGCCCCTCGCGAAGCCGGAGCGCCGCACGAAGGGCAAGACCGACATGCCCGCCCCGGTCTCGGGCAAGGTCAGCGTGCACGGCTCCCGGATCACGATCGCCATGAAGGACGTCGAGGAGCGCGTCTACGAGGTCGAGCACGCGGCTCGGCTGAACGTCGAAGACGGGAAGCAGGTCGCCGCGGGCGACTTCCTCACCGAGGGCTCGGCGAACCCGCAGGACATCCTGCGGATCTCAGGCCGTGAGGCGGTCCACCGCTACATGGTGAACGAGGTCCAGAAGGTCTACCGCTCCCAGGGTGTGACGATCAACGACAAGCACATCGAGATCATCGTCCGCCAGATGCTGCGCAAGGTCCGCATCGAGGAGGCGGGCGACACCGAGCTCCTGCCGATGGAGCTCTTCGACCGGTTCGAGTTCGAGGAGATCAACGCGCGAACGATCGCCGCGGGCGGCGAGCCCGCGACGGCGCAGACCGTGCTTCTCGGGGTGACCAAGGCGTCGCTCTCGACGAGCTCGTTCCTCGCGGCCGCGTCCTTCCAGGAGACGACCCGCGTCCTCACCGAGGCCGCGACGATGGGCCAGAAGGACCGGCTGCTCGGCCTCAAGGAGAACGTCATCATCGGCAAGCTCATCCCGGCGGGGACGGGTCTACCCTCCCGCCGCGAGCAGCTCGACTGGATGCCGAAGGCCCGCGCCCTTGCCGGCCTGTTCGGCGCCGAGGAGGAAGACGTGGTCCCGGCCGCGCTTCCGCCCGAGGACCTCTCGCTGGAGGACCTCGACGACGACGAGATCGAGGGCGAGGAGCTCGCCGAGGACGCCGAGCCGACGGACGCGGAGATCAAAGCGCAGGAATAAGGCGAGGCGGCCGGGGGCCCCGCACGCGGCGGGATCCTTCGGCCGCTCCGGCCCTCCGGGGCCGGTTCCCACTTGGCGTTTCCTTTCCTGCCCGCCGGTCGCTCGTTGGCGGTCGGTTGACCATCACGGCCCTGGACCGATAAACTCTTTATTCGGCCTGTCTTTCGAGACGGTGACCGCTCTTTGCGGGGCGGTCATTTTGTGCATCGGCCCTGTCGCGATCTTGTGACTGCGGCCGCGCTGCGCTCGAGGACCTAGCCCAGGCGGGGCGGGCTCCTCGGTCTCACGAGCAAAGCCACGACGCGAACACCGGTCAAAGGCGCGCCCGTGCGCGCCCGCGACCACCAATAGAAGGAGTACCTGTGCCAACCATCGCGCAGCTCGTACGCAAGGGACGCAAGCCGCAGGGCAAGAAAGTGGACACACCCGCGCTCCGCACGACCTGGAACAGCAAGAAGGGTCGCCTCGTGGAGCTCCGCCGTGGCGCGCCCCAGAAGCGTGGCGTCTGCACGATCGTCCGAACCATGACTCCGAAGAAGCCGAACTCGGCTCTTCGGAAGATCGCCCGTGTCCGTCTCACCAATCACATGGAAGTGACGGCGTACATCCCGGGGATCGGGCACAACCTCCAGGAGCACTCTGTCGTGCTCGTGCGTGGCGGTCGTGTGCCGGACCTACCCTCGGTCAAGTACCACATCATCCGCGGCACGCTCGACACGGCGGGCGTGAAGGACCGCAAGCAGGGACGCTCCCTCTACGGCGCCAAGAACCCGAACCCGAAGAAGAAGGCGTCCTAAAGAGATGCCCCGGAGAGCTCGTCCGACCGAGCGACGGCGTTCGCCTGACCGCAAGTACGGCAACCCCACGCTCCAGCAGTTCAACAACAACGTCATGCGCAACGGCAAGCGCGCGACCGCCGAAGGCATCGTGTACGGCGCGCTCACGCTCGCCGAGACCTCGACGCGCAAGCCGGGCATCGACGTCTTCGAGACGGCGATGCGCAACGCGATGCCGCTCATCGAGGTGAAGCCTCGGCGCGTCGGCGGCGCGACCTACCAGGTGCCCGTCGAGATCCGCGCCGATCGCCGGACGTCGCTCGCGATGCGCTGGATCATCCAGGCGGCTCGCAAGCGGCCGGGGAAGTCGATGTCCGAGCGGCTCGCCGGCGAGCTCATGGACGCGATGAACAACACCGGCGGCGCGGTCCGTCGCAAGGAAGAGACCCACAAGATGGCCGAGGCTAACAAGGCCTTCAGTCATTACAAGTGGTAGCGATGCTCGAAACGAAGCCCGTCAAGGGCAAGGCACCCAAGCGCGAATATCCGCTCGAGCGATACCGGAACATCGGGATCATCGCGCATATCGACGCGGGCAAAACGACCGTGACCGAGCGGATCCTCTTCTACACCAAGAAGATCTACAAGATCGGCGAGGTCCATGACGGCGCCGCGACGATGGACTGGATGCCACAGGAGCAGGAGCGCGGCATCACCATCACGGCCGCCGCGACGACGTGCTTCTGGAACGACCACCGCATCAACATCATCGACACGCCCGGCCACGTCGACTTCACGGTCGAGGTCGAGCGCTCGCTCCGCGTGCTGGACGGCGCGGTCGTCGTCTTCGACGGGGTCGCCGGCGTCGAGCCGCAGTCCGAGACGGTCTGGCGGCAGGCGGACAAGTACAAGGTCCCGCGGATCTGCTTCATCAACAAGCAGGACCGGATGGGCGCCGACTTCCGCCGCTCCGTCGACATGATCGTCGACCGGCTCGGCGCGAAGCCGATCGTCATCCAGCTCCCCATCGGGAGCGAGGATCGCTTCAAGGGTGTCATCGACCTGATCGAGATGAAGGCCCTGTACTGGGACGGCGACGAGGCCGCCGAGCCCGAGGTCCGGGAGATCCCGGCCGACATGAAAGAAGAGGCCGAGAAGGCGCGCGAGACGATGGTCGAGCACGTCGTCGAGACCGACGACGCGCTGCTCCACCGGTACCTCGAGGAGCACCACATCACCCCGGACGAGATCCGCGCGGCGCTGCGCAAGGCGACGATCGCCGCGACCGGCATCGTCCCGGTGCTCACCGGCGCGGCGCTCCGCAACAAAGGCGTGCAGCCGCTGCTCGACGCCATCGTCGAGTACCTCCCGTCGCCGCTGGATGTCCCGCCGGTGATCGGTGAGGACCCGCGGACCGGCGAGCAGCTCGTCCGCCGCCCGACCGACGACGATCCGTTCAGCGCGCTCGCGTTCAAGATCGCGAGCGACCCGTTCGTCGGCAAGCTCGCGTTCTTCCGCGTGTACTCAGGCGTCCTCCGCGCGGGCGACACCGTGTACAACGCGACGAAAGACCGCCGGGAGCGCATCTCGCGCATCGTGCTGCTGCACGCGAACCATCGTGAGGACGTCGAGGAGGTCGGCGCGGGCGACATCGCCGCCGCGGTCGGGCTGAAGCAGACCTTCACCGGCGATACGCTCTGCGATCCGGAGAAACCGATCATCCTCGAATCGATCAAGTTCCCCGAGCCGGTCGTGCAGATCGCCGTCGAGCCCAAGACGAAGGCCGACGAAGAGAAGATGTCGCTCGCACTCGCGCGGCTCGCCGAGGAGGACCCGACGTTCCGCGTGCATACCGACCCCGAGTCAGGCCAGACGCTTATCTCGGGCATGGGCGAGCTGCACCTCGAGGTGATCGTCGACCGCATGCTGCGCGAGTTCCGGGTCGCTGCGAACGTCGGCCGCCCGCAGGTCGCCTATCGCGAGGCCATCACCAAGAAAGTGGAGGACGTCGAGGGACGCTACGTCCGGCAGTCCGGCGGGAAGGGCCAGTACGGCCACGTCGTCGTCGACTTCGAGCCGCTGCAGCGCGGCACCGGCTTCGAGTACGAGTGGGGGATCAAGGGAGACCGGCTCTCGAAGGATTGGATGAAGGCCGTCCAGGCCGGCATCAAGGAAGCGATGGAGAACGGCGTCATCGCCGGCTACCCGGTCGTCGACCTGAAGGCGACCGTCGTGGACGGCTCGCAGCACGAGGTCGACTCGAACGAGATGGCGTTCAAGATCGCCGGCTCGATGGCGCTCAAGGCGGCGGTGCAGCGCGCCGCGCCGGTGATCGTCGAGCCGATCATGAAGGTCGAGGTCATCGTCCCCGAAGAGTTCATGGGCGACGTCATCGGTGACCTCAACAGCCGTCGCGGGCACGTGCAGGGCACCGAAGACCGCGCGAACGCTCGGGTGATCGCGGCGTTCGTGCCGCTCGCGCAGATGTTCGGCTACGTGACCGACCTGCGTTCGAAGACGCAGGGCCGCGGGTCGTACTCCATGGAATTTGATCATTACGAGATCCTG
>VBFI01000185.1 GCA_005889275.1 Chloroflexota bacterium
TCGCGGACGTGCTCCCCGGCCGCTCGCTCGTCGTCGTTCGCAAGACGCGACCGACCCCGCCGCGATTTCCGCGGTCGGCGGCCGACGCCAAGCGACGTCCGTGGTGATCGTGCCATCGCTCGACGTGAGATCCGGACGTCTCGCCGACGGCTCCGCCATGTCCATCGCCGATCGGGCGCGCGAGCTGGTCTCGGACGGCGCCGCCGAGCTCCACGTCGTCGATCTCGACGCGGCGGAGACCGGCGCCCTGGCGAACCTCGACGTGCTCGCCGAGGCGGCACGCGCGTCCGGCGTCCGCTGCCGGCTCGCGGGGGGCCTCTCGCATATCGCGGACGCGCGCGCGGCCATGGCCCGTGGGTTCGAGGGAGTGCTCTTCTCGAGCGCGGTCTTCGGCGATGACGACCTTCTCCGCGACGTCGCCAGGCTCGGCGAGCCAGGGATCGTCGAGATCGAGGCGCGCGAGGGGTTCCTCGCCCCGCGCGGCGGGGACCCTGCGCTCGTCGAGATCGCGACCGGTCGGGGCGCGCTCGCGTCGGCCCGCGCCGCGCTGCAGGCCGGCGTTGCCGCGCTCTACGTCATCGACGTCTCGCGGGAGGGTCGCCTCGCCGGCCCACCCCTGGCCTTGCTCGACGCGGTCCGCGCGGTCGTCGGTCGCCGGATGACGCTCCACGCCGGCGGAGGCGTCCGCGAGCTCGGCGATCTGCGCGCGCTCGCGTCGCGCGGCGTCGCGTCGGTCGTCATCGGCCGCGCGCTCAACGAGGGGCGGTTCACCATCCGTGACGCGCAGCGCGCCGCCCTCGACGGATGAAGATCGGCGTCCTGAGCGACATCCACGCGAACCTCGTCGCGCTGGAAGCGGTCCTCGCGTCGCTCGGGAGCGTCGATGCGCTCTGGGTGTGCGGCGATACCGTCGGGTACGGGCCGGAGCCCTCCGATGTCCTCGCGCTCCTCCGCGAACGCGGCGCCGTGATCGTCGCCGGGAACCACGATCGAGCGGTCGCCACGGGCGAAGACCTCGAGCTCTTCAACGAACCGGCGGCCCTGGCCGTGCTCGCCCACCAGCGCTGGCTCTCGGCCGAGGAACGCGACGCGCTCGCGGCGCTGCCCCGCACGCTCGAGGCGAGCGACGTGACGCTCTGCCACGGCAGCCTCCGCGATCCGCTCTGGGAGTACGTGACGAGCGAACGCGCGGCGGCCGCGTCGCTCGCGCTCGCGAGAACCTCGCACTGCTGCGCTGGACACACCCACGTGCCGGCGCTCTTTCCGGCGAGCGGCGAGCGGATCGGCCATGTCCGGTACGGCGATCCCTACCCGCTCGGCGCGCGTGCCTTCTTCAATCCGGGAAGCGTCGGCCAGCCGCGCGACGGGGACGCCCGCGCCGCCTACGCGCTCGTCGACCTTGCGGGAGGGACGCTCACCTTTCATCGTTCCTCGTATGCGATCGAGAAGACCCAGGTGGCCATGCGCGAGCGTTCGCTCCCGCAGATCCTTGCCGACCGGCTGGCGTTCGGCCTGTGAGCTCGCCCTCGTCGCCGCCTTCCTGGTTGGCTGCGCGAGCGCGGGCGTGAGCGCGCAGCGCATCCCCTTCATCGATCACGGATCGACGCAACAGTCAGCGAACGACGGTGGCCCGCTCCTGGTCGTCGCGGCCGACAACGCGACCCGCACCGAGCTCGTCCGGCTGTACCCGAACACGCCGCCGGACCCGGGACGCGTCTATCTCGGCGTGTTCGCGGGGACGCAGCGGACCGGCGGGTACGCCGTCAGTGTGGACGCCGTCGAGCGCGTCGCCGATCGCCTCAATATTCGCTCAACGTTTACGGTGCCACCCTCCGCCGCGGTCGTGATCCAGGTGATCACGTCCCCCGCGCAGCTCGTCTCCATCGCGCGGGACGCCACGACCGGCGTTCGCGAAGCCGTTCTCATCGACCAATCCGGCGCCGTGAGAGCGCGAGCCCCCGTGCCACAATCCACGCCCTGAGTGGCCGATAGCGAGGGGCGCTCTTCTGAGGGCGAGTCCGAGACCCCGTCGCTCGAAGAGCGAACCACCAAGAGCGGTCGGCTCCCCGGCAACCGCTACGTCAGGATCCACAGACGCGCCGAGTTCCGCCGCGAGGGCGACATCTACATCGCCGGGGAGGAGTCCCTCGAGCCCGAGACGGCGGCCGGCCGTGTCTACGAGCGCGCCCGCCGCATCCTCTTCGGGCCGCGCCTCGAGAGCGACGCGGACGCGACGGAACGGCTCTCGATCCTCACCGGTCTCGCGATCCTCGGCTCCGACAACATCTCATCGTCGGCTTACGCGACAGAGGAGGCGATGCGGATCCTGGCCCTCGCCGGGATCGGGGCGTTCGTCTTCACGACCCCGATCGCGATCGCGATCGTGGGCGTCCTCGCCATCGTCGTCCTCTCGCAATCTCAGGTCATCTCGGCGTACCCGAACGGCGGCGGGAGCTACGTCGTCGCGAGCGACAACCTCGGAACGCTTCCCGGTCTCGTCGCCGCGTCCGCGCTCCTCGTCGACTACGTCCTCACCGTCGCGACCTCGACCGCCGCCGGCGTCGCGGCGATTTCGAGCTTCGTGCCCGTGTTCTACGACCAGCGCGTGGGGATCGGTCTCGTCTTCATCGGCGTCCTCATGATCGTGAACCTCCGCGGCGTCCGGGAGGCGGGCATCGTCTTCGCGGGCCCGACCTACTTCTACGTCCTCTCGATCGGCGCGCTCATCGTCTACGGCATCTTCCGCGTCGCGACCGGGGACATTCCTGCCGCCGCGGTCCCCCCGGATCCGTTCCCACGCGAAGGCGTCGAGGCGCTGTCCGTCCTGCTCATCTTGCGGGCATTCGCCTCCGGCTCCGTCGGGCTGACCGGGAGCGAAGCCATCGCGAACGGCGTGCCGAGCATGGAGCCGGACGAGCGGCGGAACGCGACGGTCACGCTCGTGATCATGGGAACGTTCTTCGCGACGATCTTCCTCGGGCTGACCTTCCTCGCTCAGTCGATCGGGACGGTGCCGGACCGTTCCGAGCAGGAGACGCTCAACAGCCTCATCACCCGCTCGCTCGTCGGGACGGGACCCTTCTACTACGTCGTGCAGCTCGCGACGGCGATCATCCTCGCCCTCGCCGCGAATACCGGCTTCACCGGCTTCCCGCGGCTCGCGTCGGTGCTCGCGAACGATCGCTTCATGCCCCGTCAGTTCGCGTACCGGGGAGAGCGGCTCGCGTTCTCGTTCGGGATCGTCGCGCTGGCGCTCGTCTCGGCCGCGGTCCTCGCGATCTTCAACGGGAGCGTCACCCAGCTCATCCCCCTGTACACGATCGGGGTCTTCCTCGCGTTCACGCTCTCGCAAACGGGCCTCATCCGCCGATGGCGTCGGACCCGGGAGGCGGGCTGGCAGTGGCGCGCCGGCATCAACGGGATCGGCGCCGTCGTGACCGGCGTCGTCCTCATCGTGGTCATCGTCGCGAAGTTCGAGCAGGGTGCCTGGATCACCCTCGTCGTCATTCCCGTCCTCGTGAGCCTGCTGCTCTCGATCCACCGCCATTACACCCGCGTACAGGACGCGCTCGTGCTCGAGCGGCTGGACGAGCCGCTCCCGAGCCCTCGGCCGCCGGTGGTCATCGTTCCGGTCGGCCGGCTCGACCGGGCGGCGGTGCAGGCGATCGCGTTCGCGCGCTCGATCTCCCCTGCGGTCAAGGCGGTCCACATCACGACGAGCGCCGAGAGCGCGAAGGAGTTCCGTGACCGGTGGGAGCATTGGGCCGGCAAGGTGCCGCTCGACATCATCGAATCGCCATACCGCTCGCTGGTGCCGCCGCTCATCAAGTACATCGACGGGATCGACAGGAGCGATGATCGTCCGGTGACCGTCGTCCTCGCCTCCTTCGTGCCGCACAACTGGTGGGAGTGGCTGCTGCACAGCCAGAACGCGATCCGGCTGAAGGCCAGCCTCCTCTTCCGTCCGAATACGATCGTCATCGACGTGCCGTACCACATCGACGACGGTCACCGGTCCCGCCTGTGAGCGCCGAGGAGCCGCCGCAGAACCCCAACGACACGCCGTCGCTCGAACGCCGGGTCACGCGCGCGGGACGGCATGTCGGCGACCGCTACGTGCGCATCGTCCGGCCGATCGGCAGCGGACTGCGCGGCCATGGCGGCCATTACGTGGCGACCGAGCAGACGATGGCCGCGTCCGGTCGGCTCGGCCGGGCGTGGCAGGGCGCCCTCGGAGTGCTCATCGGGAAGCGCCTTCATTCGGAGGCCGAGGCAGAGGAGCGGGTCGGGGTGGAGACCGGGCTGCCGATCCTCGCGTCGGACAACATCTCCTCGTCCGCGTACGCGACCGAGGAGGCGATGCGCATCCTCGCGATCGCGGGGGCCGGCGCGCTCATCTTCACGATGCCGATCGCCCTCGCCGTCGTTTTCGTCCTCGCGATCGTCGTCCTCTCGGAATCGCGGGTCATTCGCGCGTATCCCAACGGCGGCGGCAGCTACCTCGTGGCACGGGAGAACCACGGGGTCATCGCCGGCCTCGTCGCCGCATCCGCCCTGCTCATCGACTACGTCCTGACGGTCGCGGTCTCGACCGCGGCGGGCATCGCCGCGATCTCGAGCTTCGCGCCCGAGCTCCATCCCTTCCGGGTGCCCATCGGGGTCGGCCTCATCGCGTTGCTCGGGGTCGGCAACCTTCGCGGCGTGCGCGAGGCCGGCATCGCCTTCGCCGCCCCGACGTACGCCTACATCGTGGGGATGGCCGCCATCCTCCTCATCGGCCTGGGGCGCGTGTACGTCGGCGCGATCCCGCCGATCGCGCAGCCGCCGCATCCGTTCGATCCTGTCGGGACCGCGCCCCTGACGGTCCTTTTGATCCTCCGCGCGTTCGCGTCGGGCTCGGTCGGTCTGACCGGGAGCGAAGCCATCGCGAACGGGGTTCCGAGCTTCAAGAAGCCGGAGGCGAGGAACGCGGTCATCACCCTTCTCTTGATGGGTTCGATCTTCGCGTCGATCTTCCTGGGCCTCACCTTCCTCGCGACCCAGCTCGGCATCGCTCCGGACGCCGACGAGATAGAGACGGTCAACAGCATGCTCACGCGAACGATCGTCGGCGCGACCTCGCCGCTCTACTTTTTCGTGCAGTTCTCCACGGCCATCATCCTGCTGCTCGCGGCGAATACCGGCTTCACCGGCTTCCCTCGGCTTGCGTCGGTCCTCGCGAACGACCGCTTCATGCCGCGCCACTTCGCGGACATGGGGTCGCGCCTCGCGTTCAACACCGGGATCATCGTCCTGGGCGTCCTCGCCGCGATCATCCTGACCGCGTTCGGTGGCAGCGTGAACGCGCTCGTGCCGCTCTACACGATCGGGGTCTTCCTCGCGTTCACGCTGTCCCAGTCCGGGCTCGTGCGACGGTGGTGGCGGCTGCGCAACAAGGGCTGGCGCGCCTCGATCGCCATCAACGCGCTGGGGACGGTCGTCACCGGGACGGTCCTCGTCGTCGTGGCGGTCACAAAGTTCCAGCTGGGCGCGTGGATGGTCCTCCTCCTGATCCCGCTCATCGTGGCCCTGCTCTATGCGATCAACCGCCACTACACGAACGTCCAGGACGCCCTCGTCATCACCGGTGGAGAGCAACGCCTGCCGATCCTCGGTGCGCCGGCGGTGATCGTCCCGGTGGCGCGGATCGACCGCGCCGGGCTGCAGGCGCTCGCATTCGCGCGCTCCGTCTCACCTGACGTGAAAGCGGTCCACGTTTCGACGTCGACCGAGAGCGCGAACGAGTTCCAGCGCCGCTGGCAGCGGCTCGGAACGGACATCCCGCTGGACATCGTCGAATCGCCGTTCCGATCCCTCGTCGCGCCGCTCCTCAAATACATCGATGCGATCGACAAGTCCGACGACCGGCCGATCACCGTCGTCCTTTCGGAGTTCGTGCCGCGCCACTGGTGGGAGTGGTTCCTCCACAGTCAGACCGCGATGCGGCTCAAGGCTTCGCTCCTCTTTCGGCCCAATACGATCGTGATCGACGTGCCCTATCACTCGAGCGACACGGGCGACCTCGCCCCGGGGCCCCCGCTAGACTCCGCGCACTAATGCAGCCGAAGCGCGTCCTCGTGGCGCTCGCGGGGACGAGCGCGGACCCCGATGTCATCCGTCTCGTCGCGTCGATCGCCAAGCCGGCGAGGGCCAGCGTCATCGGTATTCACGTCATCGAGGTCCGTTGGAACCTCCCCCTCGACGCGGTGATGGAGCCGGAGCTCGATCGCGGCGAGCAGCTTCTGGAGAGCGCGAAGAAGGTCGCCGACCAGGTGGGGATCTCGCTCGAGACGGAGCTGCTGCAGGCCCGTGAGGCGGCCGCGGCGATCATCGACACGGCCGTGGAGCGAAAGTGCGATCTCATCGTCGTCGCGATGCCCTTCCGAAAGCGTTTAGGTCGGGTGTACATCGGGCGCACCGTGCAGAACGTGTACGTGAACGCGCCGTGCGCGGTCCTCGCGTATCGTCAGGAGCAGAACGCGTGAACGTTGTCATCGTCGGTTGCGGCCGTGTGGGTGGGTTCCTGGCGGGTCTCCTTGACTCCGAGGGACACCACGTCAGCGTCGTCGATATCGCGGCGATAAGCCCGGCCCGTGCCGAACGAGCGTGGTTCCAGCACCTGCCGTCGTCGTTCAAGGGCGAGCCGATCCTCGGCGACGGGACCGACCTCGAGGTGCTCCGGCAGGCCGGGATCGAGCAGGCCGACGCCGTCCTCGCTCTGACCGAGGGCGACAACCGCAACCTCATGACCGCGCAGATCGCGAAGAAGATCTTCGGTGTGAAGCGCGTGATCGCCAAGGTGAACGACCCCGTTCGTGCCCAGATGTACCGGCAGATGGGCATCGACACGTTGTCGCGGACATCCATCCTGGGAACGCTCCTCTTCGCGATGCTCATGGAGGACCGCGAGGTCGGCGAGGTCCTCCTCCGGAAGGCGCTCGCGCACGAGGAAGAGATCGCCCACGAACCGGTGAAGGTCCGTTAGATGTATTTCGTGGTCGCTGGCGCGGGCGAGGTCGGCTTCCACCTCTCGCAGGCTCTGCTGGAGGCCGGGCACGAGGTCACCGTCATCGAAGCGGATCGCCGCCGCGCGAACTTCGTGCAGGAGAAGCTCGGCTCGATCGTCCTGAACGCCGCGGCCGACGAGGGGCGCGCGCAGATGGAGGCCGGTTGCTCCCGCGCCGACGCGGTGATCGCCGTGACCGGCGACGATGCGAAGAATCTGGTCATCTGCCAGCTCGCCAAGCACAAGTGTCGGACGCCGCGGGTCATCGCGCGTGTGAACAACCCCAAGAACGAGATCGTCTTCAAGACGCTCGGCATCGACGAGACCGTCTCCTCGACCCGCGTGCTCATGGGGGTCATCGAGCAGGAGCTCCCCTCGGGAGGCTTCATGCCGCTCATGCCGCTCGCAGGTTCGGCGAACGAGGTGATCGAGGCCGAGATCGCGAGTGGAACCCCGCCCGCCGGGAAGACCATCGGGAGCCTCAGGCTGCCGACCGGCGCGCTCGTCGGCGTGGTGGTCCGTCGCGGGAAGCTCCTGCACCCCGATGAGGACACGAAGCTCGAGGTCGGCGATCGCGTGATCGTGTTCTCGGCGACCGCGTCCGAGAGCGAGGTCCGTAAGGCCCTGTTCGGCTAACCCCGCCTGAGGCGCGAGCCTGGCGAGCTAGACGTGGTACGGCACGTCGATGACGACCGTATTCGGACGGAAGAAGAGCCGGAGCTTCAGGCGCAGCGCGGCCTGGTTGCGCAGCAGGTACTCCCACCGTCGACGCGGAACGAACGCCGAGAGGACCACCGCGGTCGGCCGCTCGGGGTCTTGCTGCTGCAGCGCGTCGATGTACGCCACGAGCGGCGCGACCGGTGATCGGTCCGGCGAGTCCAGGATCACCAGATCGGTGTCGCCGTCCACGTTGAGCCGGCGCCACCCCTCGCGCAAGCGCTCGCGCTCGGCGACGTCGTGCGTGATGTGTATCGCCGTGACCACGGCCGCGATCGAGCGGGCGTACGCGATCGAGCCGAGAGCTGCGCGGTCGAGCCGCGCGACCGGCACGAGGACCCGTGGCGCGCTGCGCCGTCGCAGAGCCGCGTCCGGCGCTTCGACTCTGGGCGGACCCAGGAGGGTGCGGTTGCGATGACCGAATCCGGCGTTCGCGGCCCCCGCGACGATCGCGACGAGATGCTTGGCGGCGCGACGCGTGAACTCCCGCCGGAACACCCGGACATCGCGGCCGGGGCGCGGGCACACGTTGTTTCGCTCGATGTTGCTCACCGCTGACACGAGAGTCGCGCGCGCGGGCTAAACGGCGGGTCAACGCGGAGCGGTGGCTCCTAAACGTTCGCTCAATGAGGTCTAGAGGTCCTCCGAGCGGAGGCGATAGCCGACGCCGGGCTCGGTGAGGAGGTGCTTCGGGGCCTGCGGATCGGTCTCGATCTTTCGCCGAAGACGGGCGACGTAGACGTGGAGGTAGTGGGATTCGTCGCCGTAGTCGGGGCCCCAGACCTGCTGCAGCAGCATCCGGTCCGTCAGCACCTTGTTCGGATTGGTCAGGAAGACCTTGAGCAGGTCGTACTCGGTGGGGGTCAGGTGCACCTGCCGTCCAGCGACGGTCACTTCGCGGCGCTCGAGATCGACGACGAGCTCCCCCGTGCGAATGCGTCGTTCGGCGCCGGTCGCCGGCCGCGCGAGATGTCGCAGCGCCACGCGGATCCGGGCGAGCAGCTCGTCGATCCCGAACGGCTTCGTCATGTAATCGTCCGCGCCGAGGTCGAGCGCGCTCACCTTGTCTCGCTCGCCGCCGCGCGCGGAGAGCACGATGATGGGCGTCCCCGAACGCTCGCGGATGTGACGGACGATCTCGAACCCATCCCCGTCAGGCAGGTTGATGTCGAGCACGACGAGGTCGGGGGGACGGCGGTCGTAGCTCGCCTTCGCCTCGCTCGCCGTCTCCGCGGTCTCGACCTGGAACCCGTGCCCGCGAAGGTTCGTCCGAAGCGTGCGCACCATGGCCGGCTCGTCGTCCACGACGAGCAGCCGCGCGCCGGTCGGCTCGGGGCGCGGAGCGCTAGCCGCCACTTGGCTGGACTGGCAGCGTGAACACGACACGCGCTCCGTCGGTGGCTCTCCGGTCCACCCAGATCGTCCCGGCATGCGCTTCGACGAAGCGCTTCGCGATCGCAAGCCCCAGGCCGACACCGCGCGTCGCCTGCCCGGCTCGCTGCAACCGTACGAACGGGGCGAAGATCCGGTCGGCCTCCGCCGCGGGGATGCCCGGACCGTGATCGCTCACCTCGAAGCGCATCGAGCCGTCGTCCTGCGCCACCCGAATGCCGATCTCGGTGCCGCGCGGCGAGAACTTGGCGGCGTTCTCGACCAGGTTCGACAGGACCTGCTGGATCTCGACGTAGTCGAGCTCGACCGGGGGGAGATCCTCGGGGACGTCGAGCCGGACGGTATGGCCGGCGGTAATCGGTCGCATCTTGCCGGCGACATCCTCGACGAGCGCCCCGACGTCGTGCCACGCCTTATGCGGGACGAGGTTCCCGTTCTCGATCCGCGAGAGATCGAGGAGATTGCCCACGACGCGGTCGAGCCGAAGGGCTTCGTCCTGGATGGCACTCGCGAACTCGTCGCGCTCGCGCTCTGTCCACGCGACGTCGCGTTGCCGCAGGCTTCCCGCCGACGCGAGGATCGAGGCGAGCGGCGTACGCAGCTCGTGCGACACCGCGTGGAGGAGCTCGGTCTTCAGCTCATCGGCTCGACGCAACACCTCGGCGTCCACCGCCCCTTTGCGGAGTCGTGCACGTTCGATCGCCAGGCCGAGCTGCGCGCCGGCGATCGCGAGCATCCGTTCGTCGCTCGGGCCCAGGTCGGGCACGTCCGAGCGCGGAAGGACCTGGAGCCGCCCCACGCGATTTCCGCTCACGGAGATCGGAACGACGCGTACCCGCCGGGCACGGTCGCCCGTGATCGCGCGCGGCCCGACGATCCGCACGCTCCGCGAAGTGCCGTGCGGCTCCATGAGGCGAAGCTCGGTCCCGGTCGAGCGCAGTGCTTCCCGCGAGGTGTCGTCCCGGGCCGCGATGACCGGACGCGCCAGGCTCTCCGGGTCGACCTCGATCCCGAGCGCGTCGAGGTCGAGGGCCGCCCGAAAGTGCTCGGCCACCGCGGAGAGCGCCCGGTCCAGGTCGGGCTCGGTCGCGATGCGGAAAGCCGCCTCGTAGAGGAGCGTCGCTTCGAATTCGCCACGCCGCGCCTCGTTCGCGCGCGCACGCTCTCGAGCGGCAAGCGTTCCGGTCACGACCGCGGTGATGAGGAAGAGCGCCAGCGAGAAAACCTCCTCGGGATCCGCGACGACAAGCTGATGCGTCGGCGGGACGAAGAACCAGTCAAAGGTGAGGAACGCGAGGATGCTCGCCGCGATCGCGGCGGTCCGCCCGTACGCGACCGCGACCACGAGGACGGCGACGAGGTACAGCATCGAAAGATTCGCGACGGGCGTTCGGCCGACGGCGAGCTGTATGAGCAGCGTCGTCACGGCCACGGCGACCAGCGCGGCGAAATAGGGAACGAAACGTCGCATCACCGACGATTCTCCGCCCCCGTCGCGACCGTGCCCGCGGCGCCCGGCATCGCAAGGCCCGCCGCGACGCTGGTGAACGCGGCGGTGTCGCGCGTGGCCGCCGCGGGAAGCAGGCGCCGCACCAGGGCCCGGACCGACGGAATCGCGCTCGAGCCTCCGGTGTAGACGACCTCGCCAATGGCATCGGGCGCGAGCCCGGCATCGCGCAGCACGCTGCCGATGAGCGCGTCGACCTCGCCGAGAAGCGCCGCGATAAGGCGCTCAAACCGCCCGCGCGTCAAGCGCGCGTCCACGTCGACGTTGGCGCGGTGGTATGAGAGGAGCGTCGCGGCCTGGTCCGAGAGCTCGCATTTGGCCAGGTCGACCGTCTGGAAGATCTCGTAGCCGAGCTGCAGCTCGATCGCGCTGCGGAGGGCGGAGAGCTCCCGCTTCGGAGCGCCTGCGCGCACGAGGTCGTCGAGCGCGTCGAGGAGCGGCTTCTCGTTCAGCGCCGAGAGGGCGTGCCAGTCGCGAAGCGCGTTCACGATGTAGCGCGGGAGCCGGAGCTGCTTCGGGCCCCACGTCGCGCGTGAGCCCAGACGCGGCGCCACCGCGTCGTCGATGAGCAGCTCGGTCGCGCGGTCGCCGCCGATCGGTCCGCCGGCGGTGGCGAGCACCGCGAGCCCATGCGCCTCCCGACGAACGACGCACAGGTCGAGTGTCCCGCCACCGAAGTCGAAGACCAGGGTCGTTCCGGGACGCGCGTCGGCCGCGTACGCCGCGGCGATCGGCTCGGGGACGAAAGTGACCTCGCGAAAACCGGCCAGTGCGGCCGCCGCACGAAGCCGCGTCGTCGCGCGCTCGTCCGCGCCCTCGGCGCCGATGAAGCGGACCGGACGGCCAAGCGTGATCGCTTCGGGCGACACACCG
>VBFI01000147.1 GCA_005889275.1 Chloroflexota bacterium
CGGCGAGTTCGTCACGGAGTCCGGCGACGCCTCGGGCACGGCCTACTTCGATGTCCGCGGGCGCCGCTACAGCGATGTGGTGCTCGCGGCGATGGACGACCGCCGTGACTGGACGCGCACGCTCCCGCCGGTCGTCGCGTCGCTCAGCGTCGTGGGCCGGCTGCGCGCTGAGGCCGCCGACTCACTCGGGCTCGAAGCCGGCACCCCGGTGAGCGCGGGAGGCGGCGACAACATGTGCGCCGCGATCGGCTGCGACATCCTCGCCGAGGGGCCGGTGGCGGTGAGTCTCGGGACCTCCGGCACGGCCTTCGCCTACCGGAGCGGACCCGCCCTGGACCCGCTCGGCGAGGCCGCGGCATTTTGCGACTCGACGGGCGGTTGGCTCCCGCTCGCCGCGACCCTCAACTGCACGAGCGCGACGGAGTGGGCGCGCGAGCTGTTCGCGATGGACCATCCGGAGGTCGACGCCGCCGTCGCGAGCGGGGGCGCGGCCGGCCTGGCGTTCCTGCCCTACCTCTCCGGCGAACGCACGCCGAACCGACCCGATGGCACCGGCGTGTTCGTCGGCCTGCGCGCGAGTCAGGGGCGCGACGCGATCGTCTATGCCGTCGTTGAAGGTGTGACGTTCGGACTCGCGTACGCGCTGGACGCGCTTCGCCGCACGGGTGTCGCGCCCACGGAGGTGACGCTCATCGGAGGTGGATCGGCGTCGGACGCGTGGGCGCAGCTGTGCGCAGACGTCTTCGGTCTCCCCGTCGTCCGTCCGGCGATCGTCGAGGCTGCGGCATCCGGCGCGGCGCGCCAGGCGCAGTGGGCCGTCGAGGGAGACCGTCCGCGCGTCGCCCCGGCGGCGTCGCAGCGCTTCGAGCCGCAGCCGCGACCGGCGCTGCATGAGGCGGCGCGGCGGATGGCTACGCTCCGCGAGATCG
>VBFI01000148.1 GCA_005889275.1 Chloroflexota bacterium
CGAGGGCCGGGCCTTTTGTCCGGATGTACACGTGGTCGAGCCGGCGGTCCCCAAGCGGCGGACCGGAACGCAGGTCCTCACGCGGTGTGACCTGCCGAACCTCACCGGTTGGCACGAGATCCGCGTCGAGCTCGAGAACCTCGGATGCGTCTACGCGAAGCTCGAGGTCCGCCGTCGGCGGTCGTGTGAACCACGGATGCCAGCCAAGCCCCGCCGGCCCCGCCCTCGTATACCCGCCGACCCCAAGCTCGAGCTCGAGACTGCTGACTCCCAATCTCAGTGTTTGCAGGGCGCTGCCGCCGAAGGGCCACCCCAGGCCCCGCAGCTCGCAGGTCATCGTGACGGCGGTCGCGCTCCGTTCGACGATCACCCACGGCTTGTCGAAGCCAAGACCGTGGATGGCGGACGGCGGAAGGTTCGGCTCGAGCCGCACCTCGCCGTCGTTCGTCGGGATACGGCCGTTGGAGAGGCGCCCCGCCCAGGGCACCATCGGATAGCAGCCCCAGTAGAGAGAGGGTCGTGTTGCCCTGGCCCGGGCCTTCGCCAGGATTCGCTCGCCACCGGCGATGATCAGCGAGACGATTCTGCCGCCGTCCGCTGGATCGATCCGCATGGTGACCCCGTTGCCGCCTAGCTCGACGACGCTGAGTCGCGTGTTCAGGCCGGCCTGATGCTCTGGTTCATCGCCCTGCGTGAGCCGCGCGCGAATGCGCGGGCAAGCGAGCGCAGTCGCATCGTGGACGCTCCTCCAGGAGTCGCCGATCCCAGCCACCGAGGTCCGCGGCGGCGTCGTACGTGCTCTGCAGGAAGCTCAGGAGCATCGCGGCGGGATCCGTCGCGGTCCGCACCGCCTCGTACGCCAGGACAAATTCGCCGCGGTCCGGGAGCCACTCCGCCGCGTCGGGGCGGATCGTCGCGCTCGCGAGCCCAGCCGGTGCCGGCATCGCATAGGAATAGAACTCGGGCCGAGGTATCTCGTCGGTCCCGAACCAGAAGCCGGCCGCGATCAGCTCGTCGAAGTACGCCTCGTGCATCACGTGGATGTGCACGTTCGGCGCGCTCCCGCCGGCATACGGTGGCCCGCGCCGTCCGGAAAAGCGCGCGCTCGCGAGATCGAATCCGCCCCAGAAGAACTGTGGCGGGCTCGCCTTTCCGAGAAAGTCCGCGCGGAACTGGTCGAAGACGAACTGCGTCTTGACCAAAGCGGTGTGGAGCCGTTCTACCTGCTCGCGGTCGTACGGGCGGATGGCACGGTCCTTCAGGAACGGGATCGTGGTCGGGACCTCGACCGGCACCGGCATGATGCGCGGGTCCGGCAGGCCGAGCCCGGCGAGGCGGTCCAGCACCTGCCGGTAGAAGTGCGCGACCGACATGGGGGCGAGTGGGATGGACGACCGTCCGCCGCGGCTCGTGACGATCACGAGCTCGTGGTCGACGAAGTCGAAGTCGATCTGGAGCGCGTCGTTGCCGCTGGGCATCATCGTCGTCGTCAGTCCCCGCGGCGTCACGAAGAGCGTCGAATTCCAC
>VBFI01000186.1 GCA_005889275.1 Chloroflexota bacterium
GCGCCGCGTTCGCCAGACCGAATGGATTGGGGTTGAAGATCCAGCGCCAGACCATCGCGACGAGGATCGCCGAGTTCACGAGCGGCAAATAGAAGAGCGCGCGGTAGAAGATCCGGCTCTTCGCCCCGAGCGGCTGGATGAGGCTCGCGACGATCAGCGCGAGCGTGACCTGCGCCGCGACGACCACCGTCGCATACAGCACCGTGTTGCCGAGCGCCTGCCCGAAGACCGGGTCATCGGCGAGCGTCGCGAAGTTCGCGAGCCCGATGAAGCTCCCACCGGTGACCCGCGCGTCCTGGAGCGAAAGCACCAGACCTTGCGCCACCGGTAGGAGCGTGAAGACGACGAACAGGGAGAACGTCGGCAGGACGAAGAGATACGACCAGCCGTGACGCCGCAAGGCGGCGGTCACACTACTTGTTCGCTTCGTCCAGCAGCCGCTGCGCGGCCGATGTCACCTCGTCCAACGCCTGCTTCGGCGTTTTCTTGCCTTCGAGCGCCGCGTCCCGCGCCGGCCGCATGTACCTCTGATCGATCTCCGACCATGTACTCACGTTCGGCAACACGTACGTGAAGGCGCCCATCTTCGCGACTTTCGCTTTCGCCGGGTGGTACTCGCCGTAGATCCCGGCGGCGGACGTCCGCCCGGCTGGCGCGAGCCAGTACTCGATCGGCGGCGTCTGCTTCTTGAGGTCCGGGCCGATGTCCGGACCGGTCAGGTACTTCGCGAACTGATGCGCGGCGCCCTTCTTGTCCGCGTCTTGCTGTTCGCGCACGGCGATGAAGCCGACGCCGCCCCAGGCGGTCTGATCGCCCTTCGCCTTCGGGAAGTTCGCGATGTCCCAGTTCTTCCCGAATTCCCAGTTCTTGTCCGCGTTGAGCACGTTGATCATCGCGCTCGGACGCTGCAGGATCGCGACGTCGCCGCTCAGAAAGCGCGCCTGCGAGTCGTTGGGGTTCAGCGTGAGGTAGTCGGGCGGCATGACCTTCGCCTGCGCGAGCGCGACCCACTTCTCGAGGCCGCTCACGGCGTCGGCGCTGTTGAACGTCCAGGTCTTCACGTCCTTGTCGTACGGCCGCCCACCGTCGATGAGCATGAACGCGAACTCGTCGTTCGCGTGCGCGAACCCGTAGACCTGTTTCCCGTTGGCGCGCTTGAAGGTGAGCTTCTTCGCCGCGGCGAGGAACTCGTCGTAGGTCCAGTTCCCGTCCTTCGGCGGTGTGACACCGGCTTCCTTGAAGAGGTCGAGGTTGATGTACTCGAACCACGGGACGATCCAGAGGGGATACGCGACGACCTTTCCCTTGTACGTCGTCGCCTGCAGCGCGCTCGGGTTGAAGTCCTTCCGCTCGGCGTCCGTGAGCGGCGGCTCGGAGAGCTGTCCCGCCGCGGCGTATTTGAGGACGTCGCCGCCGGTCGTGTGGAAGACGTCGGGTCCGGCCTTCTGCTGGAGGATCGCGATGTCGAACTTCTGGTCCGTCTCGGGCCCGAACGGTCCGCCCTGGATCGTGATCGAGACGTTCGGAGTGCGCTCCTTCCAGCCCTTCACAGCGCCGTCGGAGGTGATCGTCTCGGCGGTCTGGCTCCCCGGCGTGTAGTTGCGCCGCCACCATTCGATGCTGACGGGCTTGGCGGTCGCTGCCGCGGCCGAGCCACTCGGGCTCGTGCTGGGCGCGGCCGTCGGGCCGCACGCGACGACGACACCCACCGCGGCGAGGGATTGCAGGAAGCGCCTGCGAGAAATGATCACGTCACGTTCCATCGGAAAGCCTCCCCTCTCGGACCGCGGCTGACTATAGGCCGATGGTGTTCATCGCTGCCTGTAGGCCTGCTCCAGAGCCGCGATGTCGATCTTTCCCATCTTGAGGAGTGCCTCCATGACCTTCCCCGGGTTGCCGGATCGTGGATCTCCCATCATCTCCCCGAGCGCACGCGGAAGGACCTGCCACGAAACCCCGAAGCGATCCTTGAGCCAGCCGCACGGGCCTTCTTCCCCACCATCCTCGGAGAGCCTTCGCCAGATCTCGTCGAGCTCTTGCTGCGTCTCGCAGGTCGCGACGAGCGAGAACCCTTCGGTGAATGAAAAGCTCGGGCCGCCGTCCATCGCGGTGAACTCTCGGCCGTCGAGTTCGAACGTCGCGTGAAGGACTTTGCCCTTCGCTATGGGACCGCCTTCGCTGCGCATGATGTTCACGATCTTCGAGTTCCTGATCACGGACACGTAGAGCTTCAACGCGTCTTCGGCCCCGTCCTTGAACGTCAGGCTTGGCGTGACTGTTTGCACCGTGTTTTCCTCCTCATGGTTTGCGATCCTCGCAACAGAACCCTCCGACCGGCCCTTGCGTCCGAATGCCGGACCGTCGGAGGGTTCTGCCGCGACGTAATCGTTAGCGCGTCTGCTTGCGGTCCTGGGTGCGGAGGTCGACGAGCAGCTCGGCGAAGCGGTCGTGCGTCTCGCGCAAACCCTTCTCCATGCCGCTCTGGATCATGCCGTCGCGGTCTTCCTTCGAAGCGAAAACCGATCGCGTGGTCAGCAAGGTGCGGCCGTCCTGCTCGGTGAACGTAGCCGTCTCGACCGAGATGTGCCCGGCCATCGGCTCCCATTCAAAAGTCTGGACGATCCGCTCCGGGGCGACGACCTCACGGTATTCGCCGCGGAAGGCGCTCTCCTCCCCGCCGGTCGTACGGTGGAGGAATCGATACTTGCCGCCCGGGCGCACGTCCATCTTTTCCACGATGGTGGTGTAGCCGCGGGGACCCCACCACCTCGGGATGAGGTTGGGGTCGGTCATCGCCTTGAACACGACGTCGCGCGGGGCGTCGAACTCGCGCGTGATCAGGATTTCCTTGTCCGAGGGCAGCGTGACTTTCGTGGTGGTGCTACTTGCTGTGGCCATGGTCTTTCTCTCCCTTTGCTTTTTGCTCGCGAAGGATGTCGTCGAGGCGATCGAATCGTTCGTCGACCGTGCGGCGGTAACGCTCCAGCCAGGCGTCGAGCTCGTTGAACGGTTCCGCGCGCAGGCTGTAGATCCGCTGCTGCGCCACCGGATGGACCTCGACGAGCCCGGCATCGCTCAGAACACGCAGATGCTTCGAGACCTGGGGCTGCCGGAGCCGGAGCCGCACAGCGATCTCCCCGACCGCCAGGGGCCGGCGGCGAAGGAGCTCGATGATCTGGAGCCGGTTCGGTTCCGCGAGGGCGCTCAGCGTGTTCTGCACGGGACTCTATATACTCCTTAGAGAATATACCTGTCAAGGAATATTCCGCTGCCAATTATCGCCGGCCCGTCCGAGCGGCGGGCGCGCCACCGGTCCGAAAAGGGCCCCGGTTCGTATGCTGCCCAAGGTGAAACGCGTGTTCCTGACGGGCATGTCCGGAACCGGCAAGTCCGCGGTGATCTCCGAACTCGCCGCCCGTGGGTACAAGTCCGTCGATACCGACTACGACGGTTGGTCGGAGCTGGTCGACCTCCCGGCGAATAGCGGGCAATCCGGCTTCGGTGGTGGTCAGGACTGGCTCTGGCGAGAAGACCGCATCGCCCGTCTTCTGTCCGAGGAAGACGCGGAGGTGCTCTTCATCAGCGGCGGCGCGTCGAACCAGGGGAAGTTCTACGGTCGATTCGATCACATCGTGCTGCTCACGGCGCCGACGTCGGTCATCACCGAGCGACTCGTCACCAGAACGAACAACCCATACGGAAAACGGCCGGACGAGCTGGCGCGCGTTCTTGCGCTGAAGCAGACCGTCGAGCCGATGCTCAGGCGTGCCGCGGATCTCGAGATCGACACCAGCATTCCGCTCGATCAGGTCGTAAAGAAGATCCTCGACGTCGTCTTGCGCTAGGCGGTTGGGCGACACCCTGAATCGATCAGGTCGAGCGTTACCTCGCCCGCGGGAATGCCTTCGGCGACGACCCGATAGGTGCGGTAACGCTCCATGAAGAGATCGAGCGTCGCTTGATCGACGGCGATCCAGGTCACGCCCGCCTGCGGCCGCACGCGCGCGACACACGTCTCTGGACCGAATATTCCGGAGCCCGCGATCGGAAAACGGAGGACCACGTTCCCCGACGCATCGACGACCCGGAAGCCGTAGGCGGCTCCATCGAAGAAAAGCTCGAGGAAGGAGCGATGCTGTGGGTCGTCGGGGTTGCCCCTGTCGACCGCCCAGCGCACCGTCGTCGGCAGCGGGAGCGGCGCCTGGGTGAATGGTGGCTTGGTGACTTCTGGTGATGCCGTCGCCGACGGACGGACGCTTGGCGACGCGGCCACCGGCGATGATCGCGCCCGCACCGCGTAGAGCAGCACGACGCCGACAACGAGGACCAGGATCACGATCGCGACTGTGGCCAGAAAGCGCAGGTTCATGATTTCGGGAGCCCGGACCTAACGAGTCGCGCCGGCCGGGGCTCCTCCCCTCGCCGGGATGACACCGAGCTGGCGGTACAGTCCAAGGAAGTCGAATTTGAACCACCCCTCGGCGGCCTTGCCGTTCTCGTAGCGGGTCATGACCATGCCCGAGATCGTCGCGCGTTTCCCGGTCGCGGCGATTCCGGGGAGGTCACGCTCGTGCGTGCCACTTGCCGTGATGCGCGTCACGACCTTGTCGCCCTCGGCGATGATGTCCTCTATCGCGAAGCGCAGGTCGGGGAACGCGTTCCGAAACAGGGACACCTCTTGGCGCAAGCCTTCCGGCCCGCCGATGGAACTGCTTGAATCGTGATCGACGTAGTCGGGTGCGACGAGGTCGTTCAGTACGGTGAAGTTCCCCTTGTTCCAGATCTCCTCGACGAACCGACGCTCGTTGGCTTTGTTTCTGATCTCTTCCTCGGACATGGCGATCCTCCTCCCACGGGCTCGTCATTCTGTTCCCCACCCGGCAAGAGGTGGAAACTCAAGGAGATGGGCGATAGGGTCCGCGCGTGAAAGCGATCGTCCGCGAGCGGTACGGCTCACCGGATGTCCTGGAGCTCAGGGACGTCGACAAGCCGGTGCTCGACGATGACAGCGTGCTCGTAAAGGTTCGCGCGGCTTCCATCAATGCCTACGACTGGCACATGATGCGAGGCCTCCCCTTCCTTGCCCGCATGTCGGAAGGCCTCCGCAAGCCCAAAAGCATCGCGATGGGTGTGGACGTTGCGGGGCAGGTCGAGGCGGTCGGGAAGAACGTGACGCACTTGCGACCCGGCGATGAGGTATTCGGTGCGCGCAGCGGCGCCCTCGCCGAGTACGTGCGCGGGTCAGCGAAGAGCTTCCTCGTGCCGAAGCCGGCTGGCCTGACGTTCGAGCAAGCCGCGGCCATGCCCATGGCGGCAACGACCGCCCTGCAGGGCCTTCGCGACAGAGGGCAGCTCAAGGCGGGGCAGACGGTCCTGATCAATGGAGCGGCGGGTGGCGTCGGCACGTTCGCGGTGCAGATCGCAAAAGCGTTGGGAGCGCACGTGACGGCTGTGTGCAGCACGCGGAACGTGGACATGGTCCGCTCGATCGGCGCGGATGAGGTCGTCGACTACACGCGTGAAGACTTCACGAAAAGGGGGCAGGCGTACGACCTGATCCTCGACGTGGCCGCGAGCCGGCCGTTATCAGAGTGCCGGCGGGTGCTGGCTTCCAACGGGACTCTTGTGCTGGTGGGCGCACCCGACGGTCGTCGGATGGGACCGATCGTGGCTCGCATTCTCGCGATGATCGTCCTGTCGCGCTTCGCGAGCCAGAAGCTGCTCCCCTTTCTGGCGAAGAACAACAAGGAAGATCTGATGTTTCTGAAGGAGCTGGTCGAAGCGGGAAGGATCAGGCCCGTCATCGACCGAACGTACCCGCTCAGCGAAACCGCGGCGGCGATCCGCTATCTGGAAGAGGGACACGCGCGGGGCAAGATCGTCATCACGGTGTGACGCGCTGATCGCCAGATGGACCGGAGGGCCGCTTCCTCTGTATGAGCGGAACCTGTACGGCGAGGGGCCGTTAGAGAGTTGAAGATGCGACTTGTGATCGTCGGCCTCCTCGCGCTCGTGATCGTGAATGCCTGCTCTCCCGGCTTGATCCTCGGCGGAACGGAGCCCGCGGCGATTTTCGAGTCGACGCCCGCCTATCCCGGCTATCCGTGGACTCGCGAGGGACGCACGGTCTCGCCGGAGGAGCTCGGGACGATCGCCGGCCCGAGCCACTGCGGCTGGGAGTCCGCCACCTTCCTGAACATCGGCTGGCCGCCTGGGACACATTCGGGCTCCGCCGCCCAGGCGCGTCAGTACATTCGCGATCCAAAAGCCGTCACTCCGACGAAACTCCGCGACCTGCTCGACCTGCACGCCACTCTGCCGAGCGATGCCAGTGCGACTGGATACGTCTACCGAGGCATCGCGGTCTATCTCAGCCCCTCGGACCAAGACCGTGCCGTCTACGTCGTGGGGACTCGGTCGGTCGAGCGCTGGCCGCGAAGCGACCCGATGACGCTCTGCGAGTAACCGTCCGAATCTGTCGCCGTGGCTGGCGCGCCGACGCGTCGACCAGTCGAGTGAGGGCTCGCCACTAAGCGATCCAGTCCGCAGGTTGCATTACCGCATGGGTGCCCGAACTCACCCCCGAGCGGTGGCAGGAGCTCTATGACCGCGCGTTCCCGCAGGTATATCGCGCGCTCGTCGCGGCGACGCTCGATCGCGAGCGCGCGCTCGATGGTCTGCATGACGCCTTCGAGGAAGGACTGCGCCACCCACCGTCGGATGACCGCAATCCAGAGGGCTGGCTCTATCGAGTCGCCCTGCGAAAGACACGGCGCGGCCTGCTGCGGGCCGTCCGCGAGGCGCGCATGACCGAGCTCTCCGCGGACGATCTGACCGCCGCGGTCCTGCAGCGACTCGAAGTGGGTCGGCTCCTCGCGCTCCTCACCGAACGGCAACGAGCGATCGTCGTCGCGCACTACTACCTCGGCCTCTCTCAGGAGGAAATCGCGGATGCCCTCGGTGTCCGCCGCGGAACGGTGAGCGCGACCGTCTCCCAGTCGCTGGCGCGGATGCGAAAGAGCGGAGCCGAGCGTGGCTAATCCAGACAAGGACCTTGTGCATCTCTTCGTACGCGACCTCGACGATATTGAGTTGCCTCCGCGCGAGCGCTGGCGGCCCGCGCCACGAAAGGAGTCTCCTCTGATGAAGACCGGGCGGTACGTCCTCTACGCGAGCGGGGCGGCGGCCGTTCTCGCCCTCGCGCTCATCGCGACCTTCGGCCTCCGTGAACGCAATGAGGTCGCCGCGACGCCCACTCCGATCTCTCCGACGGCCGCGACCGCATCGCCCGACGCGACCCCGGCGAGTGGCCGGTACGCAAGCGCCGGGCTCGGGTACTCGATCGAGCTTCCTCCGCCCTGGCACCGCTCCTCGTGCTCCGGAGTCGATACTCAGCAAACCCCCGTGCGCGCGGGCGAAGAGTTCGTGTCCGTTAGCGCTCACGACGAGACGGGGAGCGACATCGGCGTCGCCTATCCGACGCTGCGGGTCTTCGGCGAAGCCAACCCGCAAGGCCTGACCCCGCGGCAATGGGCTGAACAGGGCCGAACCGTCGGCGCGTCGGCCGGTGAGCGGATCGAGGACGTCATCTACGCGGATCGGCCAGCCGCACGCAAGGTCCTGAACCTCGGGGGGACGCCCCTTGACACGTACTTTGTCGCGAACGGCGGCCGCATGTACGTGGTCAGCCCCGTCTCACGCGTCCCACCTGACGGGCCGACGCAGCTGACGATGGCCCGCATGATCGATTCGTTCCGATTCCTCACCGATGCTGAGGTCGCCGCGGCACGCGCCGCCCTGCCGACTCCCCTCCCGCCACGAACGCCGGAGCAGGTGGCCGACGGCGTCGCAGCGGCACTGACGGCGAAGAACGCTGACGGGCTCGCCGAATTCCTCTCGGCCTGCGTCACGACCGCGGGCGAACAGGCAGGTGCGAGCTTTGTCAGCCGGGAGAAGTACGTCGACGACCTCCGCGCCGCGTTCGCGGCAGGGCTTGTCGTAACGGTTCAGCCGCGGCCGCTCGACGGCGACCGGGCCTCAGGAAACCTGACGGCGGCGTCGACCTGGCGGGAGACGATCACCCGGGACCGCAAGCTCATGCTGCGCCGCGGAGAGAACGATCGCTGGGAGTGCTGGGGCACGATCGAGCGGTTCTAGGCTGAGCGCCGCGTTCGAGATCGGACCTCCCGGCACAAGCGATCCTGGGCCGAGGGGGCGATCGCATGGCCGCGTCGGCCGCTCGTCGCAAGATGTACGTCATGTACGACAGGAAGCTCACGACCGACCAGGTCCTGGCCGCCCTCGCGGAGCACCCGAAGGCTATCGCCGCGCTTACCGCGGGTTTGCCGCGGGCTCGATTGCACGGTTCGCCGAGCCGCGGCGAGTGGTCTCTCAACGATGTGCTTGCCCATCTCCGATCGTGTTCGGACATGTGGGGCAAGTACATCGCGACGATCATCGCAGAAGACCGGCCGACGATCCGAGCGATGAATCCCACGACCTGGATCAAGAGCACGAACTATCCCGAACTCGAATTCGCGCCCTCGTTGCGTGCCTTTACGAAGCAGCGTGCGGGCCTCTTGGCGGTCCTCCGACCGTTGCCAAGGGCAGGCTGGTCACGGAGTGCGACGGTGACGGGCGCTGGAAGGCCGCGGGAACGCACGGTGCTGGACTACGCGCAGTGGCTGGCGAACCACGAGCGATCCCACGTGAGGCACATCGTGCGCGTCGTCACTTCGCCAAGCCCCCAGAAGAACCATCCCCCTGCGCGCGCGCACGACGACGTAGAAAACGTCCGTCTGTCGCCCGGAGTGGCTCCGCACCTCGACCCTCTTCCTTGGAGGAGTGGGGCGAGAAAGGCGGCGATAGTGTTGACCGATGCGGGCGTGGCTGACCGGTGTCGGCGCCATGACTCTTGCGAACGCGGTCGTATTCTCGCTCGCTTTTGAACTCTGGTCTGACGGAATCCTGCAGTTCCGCGGGGTGCGACCTGAGTTCGAGATCGTGGGGTTGCCTGCGTACGCGTTCGGTGCGGCTGTCGCGGTCGGCACGGGTGGTTGGCGTGGCCTGATCGCGCTGGTAGTGCTTGCCTCGCTCTGGATGGTGGACGTCCCGTTCATACCAGGGGCGGATCGCGACTTCTTCCTTCGCCAGTTATGGGCTTACGCCGGCATTGTCCTCGGCGTGTTGATCGCAGCCGTTCGTCCCCTACGTTTGAGCTCGACGGCATTTATTGGCGCCGGGGTGTACGGAATCGCGATCGTCCCGAGCGTTCTTTTGGCGACGGTGATTCTTCAACAACCTCTTTGCCAGTCGGACGGTGCGGCGCGGTGCATAACCGCTGTTGACGCTTTCTCTGTGCTCTCCAGCCTCGTGGGTGGAGTGGCGGCGGGCTTGGTCGTTGGACGCAAGCTTTCGTTCGGCGGCATGACACTGCTCGCGCTGACTCTTGCCCTGCCGTCGGCGGTAGTGGTGGCCCACCAAGGTTGGATGTGGCAGTACGACGGATTGCTGTTGTTGGCAGTGATGGCCAGAAGCATTGCCGGCGGTTTGGCGCTCGTCCTGGCTGCGGTGCTCGCGCGCTGGACGAGGGACAGAGGTGGTGTAGCCGGCCCAATGCTGCGTCCTCACGCTCGTACTCCTGCTTGAGAGGGATGAGGTCGAGAGAAGCAGTCCACCGAAATACCCACGTACGACCATACCCGCACCGCGCCGAAACGCGCGTCAGATAAGCGGCCTAGACATGTGAAGGAAGCGGGAGGCGCTTACCTCGCGGCTCGCGCGACGCGCGAGTGCAAGACCTTAGGCATCATGGGGAGAACGACAGCGGGAGGACCAGGGGAATGAGCAGGGTGCGTGTACTCGTCGGCACACGCAAAGGCGCGTTCGTCCTAGAGGCGGACGGACAGCGCAAGAAGTGGAACGTCAGCGGTCCGCACTTCGGCGGCTGGGAGATCTACCACGTGAAGGGCTCCCCGGCGGATCCGGAACGGCTCTTCGCGTCACAGACCAGCGGTTGGTTCGGCCAGATCATCCAGAGGTCGGATGACGGCGGCAAGACGTGGCATCAGCCCGGGACGCCACCCGGCGAGCCGGCCAAGACACCGGACGGCATGCCGAAAGGCGAGAGCAACAAGTTCGTATACGACGCATCACCCGAGACCGGCAAGCCGCTCACGACGCACCAGTGGTACGACGGATCGCAGCGACCGTGGGAGTTCAAACGCGTCTGGCACCTCGAGCCGTCACTGACGGACCCGGACACGGTCTACGCCGGCGTCGAGGACGCCGCGCTCTTCCGCAGCACGGACGGCGCTCAGAACTGGAAGGAGGTCTCCGGGCTACGCGGCCACGGGACCGGTCCGCAGTGGCAGCCCGGAGGAGGCGGCCTGTGCCTGCACACGATCATCGAGGACCCGAAGAATCCCAAGCGACTGTTCGTTGCGATCTCGTCGGCCGGCGCATTCCGGACGGACGACGGTGGCACGACCTGGAAGCCCATCAACCGGGGACTGAAGTCGGAGTACATCCCCGACCCGGACGCCGAGATCGGCCACTGCGTTCATCGGATCGCGATGCACCCCTCGCGACCGAACGTGTTGTTCATGCAGAAGCACTGGGATGTATTGCGAAGTGACGATGCGGGCGACTCCTGGAAGGAAGTCAGCGGGAACCTGCCGAGCGACTTCGGGTTCGTGATCGACGTGAACGCGAACGAGCCGGAAACGATCTACGTCGTGCCTATCAAGAGTGACTCTGAGCATTTCCCGCTCGATGGGAAGCTGCGGGTGTACCGGAGCCGTAGCGGCGGGAACGAATGGGAGGCGCTGACGACCGGCCTGCCGCAGCGCGACTGCTACGTGAACGTCCTGCGCGATGCGATGGCGGTCGATGCACTCGACAAGTGCGGCGTGTATTTCGGCACGACCGGCGGCCAGGTGTACGCGTCCGCGGACGCCGGAGACACCTGGGCACCGATCGTTCGCGATCTGCCGCCGGTGCTCTCGGTGGAGGTGCAGACGCTGCGATGATCCGCGTCGTGCTTCCGCATCATCTGCGGACGCTCGCGCACGTCGGCAACGAGGTCGCGGTCGACGTGAAGGGCACGGTGACGCAGCGCGCCGTCCTCGACGCAGTGGAGACGGCCTATCCGATGCTGCGGGGCACCATTCGTGACCGCACGACTCGGGAGCGCCGCGCGTTCATCAGGTTCTTCGCGTGCCAGCAGGATCTGTCGCACGAGTCGCCGGATGCAGCCTTGCCGGACGACGTCGCCTCGGGGAAGGAACCCTTCCTCGTGATTGGTGCCATCGCGGGCGGGTAGGCGACCTTCGGTGAGCGCAGCGCGCAAATCCTCTGCGGATTTGCCCGACAACTCGCGATCAGTAGCCCGGAGGGGATTCGAACCCCTGACCTCTTCCTTGAAAGGGAAGCGCCCTGGAC
>VBFI01000187.1 GCA_005889275.1 Chloroflexota bacterium
CCGCACCGGATTCATGATCATGGTCATGCTTCGTCCTTCGAGGAGCGGCTGGCGCTCGATGATGCCGTGATCCTTCAGCTGGTCGCCGATCGCGAGTAGCAGCGTGCGTCCTCGGTCGGGATGCGCGAGCTCCCGTCCCCGGAAGCGGACCGTGACCTTCAGCTTGTCGCCCTCGTCGAGGAACTTCGAAGCCGAGCGGATCTTCGTGACGATGTCGTGGTCGTCGATCTTCGGAGAGACCCGGATCTCCTTCCAGATGACGGCCTTCTGTTTCTTCTTCGCGTCCTTGGCCTTCTGCTGGAGGTCGTACCGGTACTTTCCGAAGTCCAGGATCTTGCAGACCGGTGGCTGGCTGTTCGGCGCGATCTCGACGAGGTCGTAGCCCTCCTCCTGCGCTTTGGCGAGCGCACGGGCGGTGGGAACGACGCCCAGCGGCTCACCGTTCACCCCGATGAGGCGGACTGTGGGAACGCGGATCATCTCGTTGATCCGCAGTTCGGGCGCGGCTATAGAGCGACCCCGTCTATTGGCGTGAGTGCTCCGCTAGCAGTGCTGCCGCTCCCCGTAGAAGGACTTCAACTCGAACGAGTGTATCACCGCGCGAGGTAACCGAGCAGCCTCTCTCTCACGTCGGGCCAGTCCTCCGGCGTGATCCCGAACACGACGCTTGTCCGCGCACGGCCATCGGGGAGGATTCGCTCGTTCCGCAGCTCGCCCTCTCGCTTCGCGCCGAGCCGAGCGATCGCGTTCTGCGACCGCTCGTTGCGTTTGTCGGTCTGCAGCCAGACGCGGTTCGCGCGGAGCGTTTCGAAGGCGTGACGAAGCAGCAGCAATTTGCTCTCGGTGTTCACCGGCGTCCGTCGCGCGCCCTTCCCGTAGAACGTGTAGCCGATCTCGAGCGAGCGGTTCGGTGGATCGATGTGCGCGTACCGCGTCGTCCCCACCACCTCGTCGTCACGCCGGCGGACGACCGCGAAGGGCAGCTGCTGCCCCAGAACCGTCTCGTCCAGCGCCCGGCGGATGTACGTCCGGTATCCGGCGAGTCCGATCGGACGTGGCTGGACGAAGCGCCAGATATCGTCTTCGTCGCCCGCCGCCAGCAACGCCTCCGCGTGTTCCATGCGAAGCGGCTCCAGGCGCACCATCGTGCCTTCGAGGATGAGCGGGCGAGGATCGAACTCGGGCCGGGGCCGGCCCTGCACGAGGCCCATCTTGACGTCGTCCAGGAAGCCCTCTTCGCGGCCGATCCCGTCCCGTTCGACGCCCTCGACGACGAAGCCGGCAGCTTTGTACATCCAGATCGCGCGATCGTTGTGACTGACCACGCTCAGGCCGATGCGATGGAGGCCCAGCTCGCCCTGCAGGTACCGCAGCTCGAGCGCGAGCGCCTCGCGCCCGAGGTGCTGGCCCCAGAGCCTCGGCTCGCCGATGCCGATGCCGATCTCGACGCTCTGCCCTTTCGGGTGGTAGTCGCGGTAATTGGCGAAGCCGACCGGTTTTCCCTCGTGCTCGATCACCCAGCATCCCGACTCGCCGGGCTGCGACATGCGCTCGATCCACTTGCGCGCGTTCGCCTCTTCGAAGCGGCCCGGCTGCATGCCCCATTGGAACCAGCGGAACTCGGGGTCGCTCCCCCATCGGGCCAGATCCGGCAGGTCCGCCATGGTCATCGGTCGGAGGGTCACGCGCTCCCCGCGCAGGAGCGGGATGCCCGGGGCCTTGCTCACGATGAGAGCGCGTCCGCCGCTGACGTCACGCGGAGCTGGAAGTCGGCGGGGAGCGCCTTCGTATCGCGCTCGGCGACGAGGCGTGCCAGGAGGTCGTCGAGCTTCACGCCGCGCTCTTCCTCGCCCTGCCCGGCACCGCGCCGGCGCACCGAGACGGTACCCGCCACCGCCTCCTTGTCGCCGACGACGAGCATGTACGAGGCCTTGCGCCGCTGCGCCTCCTTGATGCGCGTGCGTAGGTCGCCCGGCTGATCGTCGAGCGTCACGCGGAAGCCAGCGGCGCGAAGCTTTCCCGCAAGCTCCTCCGCATACGGTCTCGCGGTCTCGCGGACCGGGATGATCGCGGCCTGCTCCCAGTTGAGCCAGAGCGGGAAGTTCCCGGCGAAGTGCTCGATGAGGCCGCCGACGAAGCGCTCGAGGCTTCCGAAGAGCACGCGGTGGATCATCACCGCGCGCTCGCGCTCCCCCTTCTCGTTGACGAACGTGACGTCGAAGCGCTCGGGGAGGTTCAGGTCGATCTGGATCGTCGGCCCCTGCCATTCGCGGCCGATCGCGTCCATGACCTTGATGTCGATCTTCGGCGCGTAGAAGACACCGCCGCCCTCGTCGATCTGGAAGGGCACCTCGCGCACGCCGAGCGCGTCGGCGAGCGCCTTCTCCGCCTTGTCCCACATCTCGTCGCTACCGAGACGGCGCTCGGGCCGTGTCGAGAGATAGATCCGCGGTTCGCGATAGCCGAACGTGCGCAGGAACTCCATCGCGAGGTCGAACACTTTGCCGATCTCCGACTGCGCCTGCGCCCACGAACAGAAGATGTGCGAGTCGTCTTGGGTGAAGCCGCGCACGCGCAGCATGCCGTGCAGGGTGCCGCCCCGCTCGTAGCGGTACACCGTGCCGAGCTCGCCGATGCGAAGGGGCAGCTCGCGGTAGCTGTGGATCTTCGATTGATAGACCTTGATGTGCCCCGGGCAGTTCATCGGCTTGATCCAGAACCGCTGCGTGCCCTCGTCGAGGAGCAGCGGCCCATACATGTTCTCGCCGTACTTCTCGATGTGTCCTGAGCGCTGGTAGATCTTCTCGTGCGCGATGTGCGGCGTGTACACGAGCGTGTAGCCGCGCGCGCGATGGACCTGCCGCCACCACGTCTCGAGCTCCTCGCGCACGATCGCGAGGTTCGGAAGCCAGAGGACGAGGCCCGAGCCGAGCTCTTCGTCGATCCGGAAAAGCTCGAGGTCTCGGCCGAGCGCGCGATGGTCGCGCCGCTCGATCTCCTTGAGCTTCTCCAGATACTCGTCGAGCTGTTTCTGGGTCGGCCACACCGTGCCGTAGATCCGCTGGAGCTGCGGGTTGCGCTCGTTGCCGCGCCAGTACGCCCCGGCGACGGAGAGCAGCTTGAACGGGCCGATCTCACTGGTTCGTTTCACGTGAGGTCCGCGGCAGAGGTCGACGAAGTCGCCGTGCTGGTAGATGGAGATCTTGCCGTTCCGAGCGCCGGCGGTGTCGTCCTCGCGGTCCTTTCCGCCGAGCTTCTCGATCTGTTCGACCTTGTAGTCCTGACGCCGCTGCGTGAAGAACCCGATCGCGTCCGGAGCCGACATCTCGCGATGCTCGAAGGGGAGGTCGCGCGCGATCGTGGCGCGCATCCGCTCCTCGATCCGGGGCAGGTCCTCATCGGTGAGCGGCCGCGGAAGGTCGAAGTCGTAGTAGAAGCCATCGGCGACCGGCGGGCCGAAGCCGAACTTCGCCTCCGGGAAGAGCTCCAGGACCGCACCGGCCATAACGTGCGCGGTCGAATGCCGGAGCGCATAGAGCGCCTCGTCACCGTGATCTGATTTGCGTTCCGTCTTGGGCATCGGGGCCGTCCTCCGCACAAACAAAATCGCCCTCCGTCACTGGGACGAGGGCGATCTCGCGGTTCCACCCAGCTTCGCCGGCCGACCGCCGGCGCGCTTCATCTCTGGCTGTACGGGGCCACCCCCAGTCGCTCGGCGGTCGGTCTCTCCTATCTATGGCCGGCCGGCTCGCACCTCTTCCGGCTCTCTGCACGGCCCTGCGATGGGAGCGCTGTCCGCGTCGTCGCGAGAGGCCGAATCATAAGCCGTCGTGTGAGCCGGTAGGAGGGCGAGTCGGCGACCGTGATTGAGGCCACTCAGCCTGCTCCGTTGACCGATCCCGAAGATGCGGCCTCCTCCCCTCACGGTCTGGGTCGCTTGGGCTCGGCCGGACGCTCGTTCTCAATCATACCCGGCACGGATCCTTAATCGCGACTGAACAGACTCCGCCTCGATGGCGCACGTTTGGGCGGGATTCGGTCCGGCTCTCCGTTGGCTTGGGTGGATGCGTGGGGCTGCCCGATGGCGCGCTGAACACAACAAGGAGGCCCTATGAGGCGCGTCGTTCTCACGCTCGTAGCAGCCGTGGCGTTGACCTTCGCTACCGGGCTCCCGGTGGCCAGCTTTGGACTCACGAACGTGACCTTGAGCTGCGATGACGGTACGAGCATCGTGACCCAGGTCGATGTGGACACACTCGCGAGCCTGACCGACGCGGTCCAAGCGATGACCCTCTATCCCGCGGGGCTCAGCTGCACGCTCACGCAGTCCCTCGCGGTCCACGCACTTGGCGGGGTCGCCTCCGCGTGGCCGGGCGGCGGGTTCATCGTCGGTGGCGGGCGCTTCCAGCTGCCCTGCGACGCGACCGGCATCTTGACGTACTGGGTGAATTTCGGACTGAGCGCTCACACCGAGACCGATTTCGCGGGCCCGACCCGAGGCGGCACGCTGAACCTGACCGTCCCGGGTGGCCAGTGCATCCCCGAGGGCCACGTCACCTCGAAGCCGACGTGCCTCACGATCAACGCCGAGCAGCCGAAGCCGCCGGATGGGGCGTGGTTCGCGTACCTCTGGTCGCACGCGACGCAGAAGTCGGGATCCCTCTCGACCTTCCCCGATGACTTTGGCTCTGGCTGGAAGGACACCGGCAACCCCGCGAAGCAGACGATCGGGCCCGACCGAGTCGTCCTGGCGGATGCCAGCACCTGTCCAACGAATGGATCACCCGATCCCGATGGGCTCGGCTCACGGCCCATCTTGAACGGGAACATCACGATTCACGCGATCGAGTAAGCCTTCCGCCGCGTACGTGCTTGGAGAGCGGCCGAGTCGGCCGCTCTTCTTTTTGGTCAACTGCGGAACCCTCGACGATGCGAGAAGGCCACATGTGGCGCGCAACCAGACGACTCGTTGTGTCGGCCCCTGCACGGCCAAGAAGTCATTGCCCCGCCGCATCCCAGGGAATAGCGTCCACTTGCTCGGTCGGCCATTGCCCGGAACGACGAGCGCAGGTTTTGCTGCTCAGGTGAGGCGGAGGAAGTTGTGGGTCGTCGTTTCGCGCGCCGGGTGGGCGCGTGTCTTCTCGTCGCGGTCTTCGGCTTCGGAGCGCTTTCGAGCATCGGTCCATCGGGCACAGCCCTCGCGGCGGACAACCCGATCGTGACCGAGAACCTGCTGCCGGGCTCGAGCGGTTGGCAGCTCGGGGGGCTCGTCGCGAGCGACGCGACCGGACAGATCAAGGGATACACCTCGGCGACGAGCGTGAGCCAGGGAGGAGACCTTTCCCTCTACGTGTCGGTGAACCCGGTGCAGACGTACAGCGTCGATTTCTTTCGCGTCGGTTGGTACGGCGGGCTGGGCGCGCGCCTTCGCCTGCACGTCGGCCCCCTGAACGGCGTCCGCCAGAGCGCATGTGTGCCGAACGCGACGACCGGGCTCAACGCGTGTGGTTGGCCGGCGAGCTATACGCTCACGATCCCGGCCGACTGGACGAGCGGCGTGTACCTGGGACTCCTCACGAATTCGCAGGGTTATCAGAACTATCTCTTGTTCGTCGTGCGCGATGGCCGGCCGGCCACGTTCCTCTACCAGCAGAGCGCGACGACGGATCAGGCATACAACAACTATCCGAACGACAGCGCGACGGGGAAGAGTCTCTACACCTACAACAGCTACGGGGCGGCGACCGTGGCGGGCGACCCGCGTGCCGTGAAGGTCTCGTTCGATCGCCCGTACAGCGGGAACGGGGCGGGGCTCTTCTTCGCGTGGGAGCTCCAGTTCATCCGCTGGATCGAGCGTTCCGGCTACGACGTGACCTACTCGACCGACGTCGATACGCACGCGAACGGCGCGGCGCTCCGAAACAGCAAGGCCTTCCTCTCCGTCGGCCACGACGAGTACTGGTCCACCGAGATGCGTGACGCCGCCGAGGCAGCGCGGGACGCGGGCGTGCACCTCGCGTTCTTCGGAGGCGACGACGCGGCATGGCAGATCCGGTTCGAGAGCTCCGCCGCGAGCGTGCCGAATCGGGTGATCGTCTGCTACAAGGACGCCACGATCGACCCCGTGCAGGGCCCGACGACGACGGTGAAATTCGGCGACCCGTTCCTCAATCGTCCCGAGCAATCGCTCATGGGCGTGATGTTCGCGTCCTCGCGAAACTGGGACGCCACCGTCGACTACGTCGTGACGAACAGCTCCCACTGGGTCTACGCCGGCACCGGCTTCAAGGATGGCGACACGGTCAGGGGGATCGTGGGCTACGAGATGGATCGGTACTGGTCGGAATTCCCGGCGCCCGTCGCGACGTCGCGCACGCTTCTGGGGCAATCCCCGTACACGACCGGCAACGGGCTGCCGGACGTCGCGAACTCGTCGATCTACCAGGCCCCGAGTGGGGCGTGGGTCTTCGCGGCCGGCACGATCTCGTGGAGCTGGGGGCTCGACAACTTCAATGGCCACGCGTTCGCCGACGCGCGAATTCAGCAAACGACCGCGAACATCCTGAACGCGTTCCAAAATGCCGGGATCCCGCAGCCGCCCCCGGCGCTGCAGATCACCGGCGTCCAGGCGACGAACGTCGCCTTGACCTCGGCAACGATCGGTTGGCAGACGAACAACACCGCGAACAGCCGCGTCGACTACGGGACGACGACCGGGTACGGGAGCTTCGCGACGAGCGCCACGCTGGTGAACACCCACTCGGTCGCGTTATCCGGTCTCGCTCCGAGGACGATCTACCACTACCAGGTCACGAGCGTCGACGCCTTCGCCCAGAGCGTCACGAGCGCTGACGCGACCTTCACCACCGCGTCGTCCACATTCGATCTTTTCGTGAGCGCTGCGGCGAACCGCTCCGCCCCGTCCGCGCTCCAGGGCCAGACCGTCGCGGGCACGATCTACGTGTTCACCTCCCCGGCGAGCGGGGTCACCCGGGTGCGCTTCTGGCTCGATAACCCGCAGATGAGCGGGACCCCCCGCCAGACCGAGGGTGCGGGGCCCTGGGACTTCGCCGGTACCGCGACGAACGGCACCGCCAACCCCACCAATACGACGACCATCGCGAACGGCTCGCACACGATCACCGCGGCGATCGACAAGAGTGCCGGCGGCACCGACGTCGTGACCGCGACCTTCATCGTCGGGAACTGAGCGTGGCCGTCCGTTCGCGGCGAGACGCCACGGCGCTGCTTTCGCTTGCCCTCGCGGTCGGCCTCGCGTCGCCCGCGTTCGCACCGGCGACCTCGGCGCTCGCCGCCGAAAGCCCGATGCCGGTCATCAGCCGCGGCGTCCCCGCATACACCAACGACAGTTGCGGCGGAGCCTCGGCTGCGGGGCTCGCGAATGACGACAGCTACGACACGCAGTGGCGAGCCTGCAACCAGCCATCGAGCGGCGCGCCGACCTACCTCGCGTACGACCTCTCCGGCGTTCCCGCGGCCAGTCGAGGTCAGGTCCTCGTCGCTTGGTACAACGATCCGACGACCCGGCCGTACGACCACAACTACGCCAACGAGGTCGGGTACGACATCCCATCCACGTACGCGCTCGAGGGAAACGCGGCACCCGGCGGGACGTTGCCGAGCTCGGGTTGGGTCAGCCTCGCGACGGTCACCGGCAACATCTACCACTCGCGGCAGCATTCGATCGACCTCACCGGATACGACTGGTTCCGTATGCGCATCACCGCGTCCGATGGATCGTCCGGCAACGTCGGTGTCTATCTCAACCTCGACGTCCACGACGCCAGCGCGGGCCGCCAGGACTCGTGGATCTTCTACGGCGACTCGATCACTCGGGACGCGATGGCGCACAACTCGCTCTCGTCGTCCGGCGGCACTGGGACGTGGGCTCAACACATCAACGCTTCGAATCCCGCCTACTACCCCGCGTACGAGGACGGCGGCATCGGCGGGATCGTCAGCGGCGACGGATCGCGCAACATCAACACCTGGCTCGGCATGTTCCCCGGTGGTCACGTCGCGATCTCGTACGGGACGAATGACGCGACGAAGTCGGTCAGCGCCACGACCTTCTACAACAACTACGCCGTCATGGTGCAGGCCGTGCTCGCCGCCGGGAAAGTCCCCGTCATTCCCAAGATCCCGTGGGGCTGCACCGCCGCGATCCAGGCGAACGCGCCGGCCCTGAATCAGAAGATCGACGCGCTCTACGCGGCGTACCCGGCGATCGTTCCCGGCCCGGATCTGTGGTCGTACCTGCAAGCCAACCAGAACCTCGTCTCCGGCGACTGCGTGCACCCGACCGACCAGGGCTACATCGGCATGAGGCAGCAGTGGGCCAACGCGATGCTGATCCGCGTGTACGGGACCACCCCTCCGCCGCTGAAGCTCGCCGCTCTCAAGAGCTCCACCTCGGGCGCGAGCGCGGTCGTGAGCTGGTTGACGAACAACGTCGCCGATAGCCGCGTGGACTATGGGACGACGAACGCGTATGGAAGCTTCGCGACGAGCGCGTCGCTGGTCAACAGCCACTCGCTGACCCTCACAGGACTCGCCGGCGGTACGACGTACCACTATCAGGTGACGAGCGTCGACGCCTACGCCCAGACCGCCGCGAGCGGCGACAGCACGTTCACGATCGGCTCAGCGAACTTCTCGCTCCAGCTGAGCGCGGCCGCGGACCGCAGCGCCTCGTCGGCGCTCCAGGGCCAGACCGTCGCGGGCACGATCTACGTGTTCACCTCGCCGGCGAGCGGGGTCACCCGGGTGCGCTTCTGGCTGGACAACCCGCAGATGAGCGGCACGCCCCGCCAGACCGAGGGTGCGGCACCCTGGGACTTCGCGGGGACCGCGACGAACGGCACCGCCAACCCCACCAACACCACGACCATCGCCAACGGCTCGCACACGATCACCGCGGCCGTGGACAAGAGCGCCGGCGGCACCGACGTGCTGAGCTCGACCTTCACCGTGGGGAACCCCTAGAACCGCAGCCGTAAGCAATCTCGTCAACTAGTCAGGCGCCCAAGCGATCACGCTCGCGCTTACTGGCCAACCCTCCAAGGGATCATGTTTGGCGCTGGTTGACTGGCCGCTCCGGATGTGCGGCAATCGCTGCGTCCGGGAGACGGATGAGGGATGGGGAGGCCGGGTTTGTCTTGGGTTGGGTCCGCCGCGCGAAGCTTTGTCGTTCGCTGGTTCGCTGGTCGGCGGCTCGGCCGAAGTCGGTTCGCACTCCTTGTGGCCGTGATCGCCGCGCTCGCGTTCCCGCTCGGCGACATCGCCGCCGCGGCGGCCGGCACATTCGTCAGTTACACGTATAACGGACTCGGCGGTACGCGACCGTACTCGGTGTACACGCCCGCGAACTACACGACCAGCCAGCAAGTGCCGCTCATCGTGATGCTGCATGGCTGCGGCGGGAGCCCCAACGACTTTGCCAACACGACGCAGATGAACGTCCTCGCGGATACCAACCAGTTCATCGTCGTCTATCCGTATGAGACCTCCACCTATGGAGGCTGCTGGAAGTGGCCCGATCCGGCTCACCAGTCACGTGGCTCAGGCGAGCCGGCGATCATCGCCGGCATCACGCAGACGGTGATCGCGGACACGACCCACTGGAACGTCGATCAGAGCCGCGTCTACGTCGCGGGTTTCTCGGCGGGCGCCGGGATGTCCGTGGTCATGGCCGCGACCTATCCCGATCTCTACGCCGCCATGGGCGAGGCCGCGGGGGTCGAGTACAAGGCCCTCTCGAACGGGGCGATCGCCCCCACCCTGCCGAGCGGCGGTCCTGATCCGGTCCTTCAGGGTCAGGCCGCGTACAACGCGATGGGTCAGTACGCGCGGGTCATGCCGGTGATCGCCTTCCAGGGATCGCAGGACACCACGGTGCCTCCGGTCAACGGCGACCAGGTGGTCAAGCAGTGGATGGAGACCGATCGGCTGGCCTCGGGCGGCACCTACAACGCGTCGTTCAGCGCGCCGTCGGGGACGGTGACGGGGCGCGCCCCCGTGACGAACGGCCAGGCCTACACCGTCCGCTCGTGGAACGATCCGTCGAGCAACGAGGTCGAGGAGTACTGGACGGTCACCGGGATGGGCCACGCGTGGTCCGGCGGTTCGACGACGGGCCAGTACGCTGACCCACTCGGTCCGAGCGCCTCGCAGAACATGTACGCGTTCTTCATGGCCCACGTCCTCGGACCGCCCCCGCCGCCGCAGCCGCTTCAGGTCACGTCGGTCGCGGTCGGGAACCTGGTCGCGACGTCGGCCGTGATCACCTGGCAGACGAACAACACGGCGAATAGCCGCGTCGACTTCGGGACCTCGATCACGTACGACAGCTTCGCGAGCGACCCGGCCCTGGTGACGAACCACTCGATCACGCTCACCGGGCTCACGGCGAACACGACGTACCACTACCAGGTGACGAGCGTCGACGGGCACGCCCAGACGGCGACGAGCATCGACGCGACCTTTGGGACGACGGCCGCCAACTTCTCGCTCCAGCTGAGCGCGGCCGCGGACCGCAGCGCCTCGTCGGCGCTCCAGGGCCAGACCGTCGCGGGCACGATCTACGTGTTCACCTCGCCGGCGAGCGGGGTCACCCGGGTGCGCTTCTGGCTGGACAACCCGCAGATGAGCGGCACGCCCCGCCAGACCGAGGGTGCCGCACCCTGGGACTTCGCCGGGACTGCGGCGAACGGCACCGCCAATCCCACCAACACCACGACGATCCCGAACGGCTCGCACACGATCACCGCCGCCGTGGACAAGAGCGCCGGCGGCACCGACGTGCTGACCTCGAGCTTCACCATCAGCAACGCCGGCCCACCCCCGCCGCCGCCCTCGGGCTTCTCGCTCCAGGTGAGCGCGGCCGCGGACCGGAGCGCCTCGTCCGCGCTCCAAGGGCGGACCGTGGCGGGCACGATCTACGTGTTCGTCTCGCCGGCGAGCGGGGTCACCCGGGTGCGCTTCTGGCTG
>VBFI01000188.1 GCA_005889275.1 Chloroflexota bacterium
GAGCGCGCCGGATCGATCCGCTCGGCGGCGTTTCCCCACGGCTTGCCGTGGAACGTGACGTTGCGGATCGTTCCGGCGAACCGGCATTCGATGAACTCCGCGGTCGTGGAGATCCAGCCGTCGATGTTCGCTCCGGCGAAGTTGCAGCGCTCGAAGCGCGCCTGGCCGGGACGCACGCTGCGCAGGTCGGCGCCCTCGAACCGGCACTCGCGGAAGGTGCTCTGGCGCCGGCTGGCGAAGAGCGTGTGAAGGCGCTCGTCGAAGAGCTCGCCGCGAAAGTCGCAGCGCTCGAACGTGCAACCGTTCGGAGCGAATCGTTCGAACGCGGCGCGGCTGAAGTCCGCGTCGCGGACGGTGACCCGATCTAAGGCGAGGACGCCCTGCACGCTAAGCCCCGGGAAGCGTTCGGCTGCTTAGTCTTCGTCGGCCGCGGCGCGAAGCGTGACGACGTTCGAAGCTTCGAGGCTCTCCATCTTGGAGCGGCCCTCGAAGATGACGCCCTTCTCGACCATCAGAGAAGGAGCCGTGATGTCGCCGCGCACCTTGGCAGGACGGTGCAGCTCGACCGCGCTCGTCGCCTTGATGTTTCCCGTGACCTCGCCTTCGACGATGACCGTGCCGCAGCTGATCTCAGCCGAGACCTTCGCGCCCTCGCCGATGTGCAGGGTGTCGTTCGTCGAGATCTCGCCGGTGAAGGTGCCGTCGATCCGGACCTTGCCCTCGAAGGCGAGCTTTCCCTCGAACTCGGATCCGCGGCCCAGCAAGGCGTTGAGCTCGCCGCTCGCCATGTGGGTGTCCCGTGGTTGGTAGACGTCGCGCTGCTGCATGTCCTTCTTGTCCTCCGCTTCCTCGGCCCGCGATGACTCGCGCTCGTCTGCCTGCTGCTCGCGCTGGGGCGGCTGCCACACCGGCGGACGGGCCTCGCCACTCGGGGGATTTCCTCGCTTGAACGTGGATCGGAACACTAAACCGTCAACGCAGCGGCCGGTAGGACGTTGTCGTCGCAATCCGGTTCAGACATTCGTTCGCGCCACGCGCGCCGACGGCTCTCCCGCGCCGTCGCCGTGGGGGCCAGCGCGGGCGTAACGCACACCGTCGACGTGCGCTCCGCGACCATCAAGAGCGCGCGCGGGACGCACGACCGAAGAGCCCACAGCCAAGCGAGCGCGCGATGG
>VBFI01000189.1 GCA_005889275.1 Chloroflexota bacterium
GTGGGGACGTCCACGTACGAACGCTCGAGGAGCCCGAGCGGAAGGAGGATGAGCGCGCCGATCGGCGTCGCGAGCGCGACCACCTCGAAGGGCGAGCGGTCCCGGAGGGTGATGAGCCCGAGCGTCGTGTAGATGGACCACGACGCGGCGCCCGCGAGCATGAGCAGGTCCCCGAAGAGGCGCGTCGTCGAGAACGCCTCGCTTGCCGCGCCGGCGAGGATGACCAGCGCCGCGCCCAATGACCCGAGCGCGAAGCCAGCGACCCTTCGTCCGGTGAGACGTTCGCCGACGAAGGTCGCGAGGACCGCGGTGATGACCGGCGTCATCGTCGGCACGATGAGCGCGCCGTCAGAAGCCGGAGCGAGCGTGAGCCCGATGAAGACGAAAGCGTTGTAGAGGACGTACCCGAAGACCGCCGAGACGGCGATCGGGCCGAGGCCATGGACACGGATCGGCGTGCGCAGCGCGAGCATCACGGCGACGAGGGCGAGTGACGCGAGCACGTAACGCGCGGCGGAGAGCTCGAGCGGTGGCACGGTCGCGACCGCGAGCTTGCCGACGACCCACGTCCCCGCCCACGAGAGCGCGATCGCGCACACGATGGCCGGGGTAACGAGCGAACGGGGCATCCGCGAACGATACGAGGCTAGGATGCGGCGGGTGGCGCGGGTGTTGATCACGGGCATCACCGGATTCGCGGGTAGTCATCTCGCTGAGCTCCTGCTCGCGCGCGGCGCCGAGGTGCATGGCCTCGCGCACGAGGAGCCTCCGTTCACGAACCTCGCCGCGGTCGTAGACCGGGTCGTGATCCACGCCGGCGACATCACCGCGCTCGACGATGTCCGCCGCGCGCTCGACCAGTCCGGCGCCGAGGCGATCATCCACCTCGCCGGCGTCGCGGTGCCGACCCAGGCGGCCGCGGATCCGCTCGCCGCGGTACGCGTGAACGTCCTCGGGACCGCGACCCTGATCGCGGCCCTTGAGGTCCGCCGCGCGACCCGACTGATCCTCGCGTCGAGCGCGGACGTCTACGGCGCTCCGGCTCAGATCCCGGTGACGGAGGACGCCCCGCTCCGCCCCATGAACGTCTATGCGGCGACGAAGCTCGCCGCGGAGGCGCTCGCCCGCGAGGCCGACGCGAGGCACGGATCGCCGATCGTGATCCTTCGGCCCGCGAACCAGAACGGGCCGCGGCAGCACCCGGGCCTTGCCGCGTCGGCGTTCGCGAAGCAGATCGCCGCCGCCGAAGCCGGCATCGCCGACCCGGTCATCCGACACGGCCGCCTCGACGCCGAGCGCGACTTCGTCGACGTCCGGGACATGGCGAACGCCTATGCGCTGGCGCTCTCGCTCGAGACGACGGGCACGTTCAACGTGGGAACCGGCCGCGCGGTGCCGATCAGCGAGATCCTCGCGACCCTCGTCAGCCTCGCGCGGGTCCCCGTGCGGACCGAGCTCGACGCCACGCGGGTCCGCGGCGGCGAGCCAACCCGTCTCGCGCTCGACGCGACGCGTTTCCGCCAAAAGACCGGTTGGTCGCCGCGCATTTCACTCGCCGAGTCGCTGCGCGATACCCTCGACTTCTGGAGGGCGAGCATCCAGCAGGGAGCGGCCGCATGAACATCGTCTTCGGGACGGACGGGTGGCGGGCGCGCGTCGCCGAGGAGTACACGTTCGACGCGGTGAGGGTCTGCGCGCAGTCCGTCGCCGAGTGGGTCCAGAAGCACGGCGGGGCGGATCGCGGCGTCGTCATCGGCTTCGACCGCCGTTTCGCGTCCGAGCACTTCGCGGCGGCCGCCGCGGAGGTGGTCGCCGCGCACGACGTGAACGTCCACCTCGCGACAGCGGCAGCGCCGACCCAGTCGTTCTCGTGGGCGACGATGCGCCGCAAGGCGAAGGCCGGGATCGTGATCACCGCGAGCCACAATCCCTGGACCGATAACGGCTTCAAGGTGAAGGCCGAGACCGGTGCCGCCGGGGGACCGGACATGCTGAAGGAGCTCGAGGCGGTGATCCGGCCGCTCGAGGCGCACCCGGAGCGGGTACGTCGGATGAAGTTCGACGACGCCAAAGCGGCCGGGAGGATCGAGCTGTTCGACCCGGCGCCGGATTACCTCGCGCACGTGGCCGAGCTCTTCGACCTCGAAGCGTTCCGCGCCGCCGGCTACACGGTGGTCTGCGAGGCGCTCTACGGAAGCGCGGGCGGCTATTTCCCGAGGCTCATCGGGGGCGGCAAGACGAAGGTCGTCGAGCTCCACGGCGAGCGCAATCCCTACTTCGGCGGGGTCAACCCGGAGCCGATCCCGCCGAACATCGACGAGTTCCTGCGCCGCATCCCCGCGGAGCACGGCGACGTCGGTCTCGCCGTCGACGGCGACGCCGATCGCGCCGGACTCGCCGACGAGCGGGGCACCTTCGTCACCACGCTCACGCTCTACGCGCTCCTCATGTGGTACCTCTGCGAGGTTCGGGGCCTGCGACAGCCGGTCGTGAAGACGGTGAACATGACCTCGATGGTCGACCGGCTCGGCGCGAAGTACGGCGTGAAGGTCTACGAGGTCCCGGTCGGCTTCAAGTACATCGGCCCGAAGATGCAGGAGACCGGCGCGATGATGGGCGGCGAGGAGTCGGGCGGCTTCGGGTTCGCGATGCACCTCCCCGAACGTGACGGGATCGTCGCCGACCTCTTCTTCCTCGACTTCATGCTGAAGACGAAGAAGAAGCCCTCCGAGCTCATCGCCGAGCTCATGCGCATGGCCGGCCCGTCGTACTACCTGCGGCGCGACCTCCACTTCGAGGCGAACGCCTACACGGCGGCGAAGGAGCGGATCATGCGCACCCTCCGCGAGGCCGCGCCAGAGAAGCTCGGCGGCCACGCGGTGGCGAAGATCGTGCATCTCGACACCAACGACGGCACGAAGTTCTTCCTGGACGACGGCTCGTGGCTGCTCGTCCGTCTCTCCGGGACCGAGCCGCTCGTCCGCGTCTACGCGGAGACCCGCTCGCAGGACGAGCTCACGCCGCTCCTCGACGCGGGCGAACAGATGGTGAAGGGGGCATAGCCATGGCGATCGCGCAGTCGGACGCATCGGTCATCGAGTCGGTCGAGCGCATCCGGGCCGCGGATCCGGACGACATGCTCGGCCGCATCAAGGATCTGCCCAAGCAGGTACGGGACGCGTGGGCGATCGCGTCGAAAGCGTCCCTGCCACCCGCGTACGGCGACGTGCGCAACGTCGTCGTCGCGGGCATGGGCGGCTCGGCGATCGGCGGCGATCTCGCCGCGGCGCTGCTCGCCGACGAGCTCAAGGTACCGATGACCGTCCACCGCGACTACGGCCTCCCGGCGTACGTGGGCCGTGACTCGCTCGTGATCGCGTCGAGCTACTCGGGCAACACCGAGGAGACGCTCTCGGCGTTCGAGGACGCGCGCAAGCGGGGCGCCAAGGTGCTCGTCCTCACGACGGGCGGGAAGATCGCCGAGCTCGGGCGCGCGTCGAATTTCCCGGTCGTCACGTTCAGCTACAAGGCTCAGCCGCGCGCCGCGCTCGGATATTCGCTCGGCCTGGTGCTCGGCGTGCTCACACGCCTCGGGTTCGTGCGCGATCTCGCGGACGACATCGAAGCCGCGCTGTCCGACCTCGGCCGTCTCGAGGAGCGCGTGCACGAGGGTGCGCGCACGAACGACGCGAAGAAGCTCGCGCTCGAGCTCCACGGCCGGATCCCGTTCGCCTACGGCGCCGGGGTCATGGGCGTGATGGCGCGGCGGGTCAAAGGCCAGTGGAACGAGAACGCCAAGAACTGGTCGGCGTTCGACGTCATGAGCGAGCTCAACCACAACGCCGTCGTCGGTTTCCCCAATCCGCCCATCGCGAGGGAGGCGCTCGTCGTGCTGTTCCTGCGGAGCGATCGCGACAACCCTCGCCACAAGCTGCGTTTCGAGGTCACCCGCGAGCTCCTCGACCGGGCCCAGATCGCGCATAAGACGCTGCAGTTCCGCGGACAGAACGTCCTGTCCGAGGTGTTGCAGCTCGTGTACTTCACCGACTACGTGTCCTTTTATCTCGCGCTCCTGAACGGCGCGGACCCGTCCCAGGTGAAGTCGATCGACTATCTGAAGGATCGCCTCGCGAAGGGCGCTTGATCTCGTCGCGCTTCGCCTACTGCCCGCGCGACGGCACGAAGCTCGTCCCCACGCGCATCGACGGCCGCGACCGGCCGGCGTGCCCGGTGTGCGGTTTCGCGGACTTCATGCACGTCCAGATCGGCGCGAACACCATCGTCGAGCGTGACGGCGCGGTCCTTCTCGTACGGCTGAACTACGGACCGCGCGACGGCCACTGGGCGCTCCCCGGAGGCCTCGTCGAGAACGACGAGACGACCGAGCAGGCGGCCCGCCGCGAGACCGCCGAGGAGACCGGGTTCGAGGTCGCCCTCGACGGCCTGCTCGCGACCTGGATGCGGCCGGGCTTCCCGATCCTCGTCGTGATCTACCGCGCGCACATCGTCGCGGGTGAGCTTCGCGTCGCGCCGGACGAGGCCTCCGAGGCGGCGTTCTTCGCGCGCGACCGGGTCCCGCCGCTCGAGGAGCTCGCCTGGCCATCGACCGCGCACGGCCTCGACGCCTGGCGCGCCTACGAGCCGGAGCGGCCCTGAACCGGCCGTGCCCCATCCGCAAAATGGCGTAGCCCGCCGGTCGAACCGGTAGCACTTCGGGCGCGCCCACCCGCGCGCCGCTTGGCGACACGCCCGCGCTCCCCATCCTCACGTATGCGGGATGGAACAGGGAGTGAACGCCGTCGGGCGCAGCCGCCTCGGCCCGGTCGCGAGGTTCTCGATCACGCTGGCCGCCATCCTCGTGGTCACGGCGGTCGCCCTCGCCGCGATGACCAATGCCCTCCTCGACCGCTACGTGCAGGACGAGACCGCCCGCTTCACTGAGGTGACGGTCGCCTCGCATTTCGGGGTGATCTTCCAGGACGACGTGTTCCAGCGACCGCTCCACGACGACGAGCGTGAGGGCCTCGAAGCGGTCGTCGCGTTCCACCTCTCCATCTCGAACATCGTCGCGACGCAGTTCTTCGATCCCACCGGCAAGATCGTCTTCTCGTACGACGAGGGCGAGATCGGACGGCGCATCGATCCCGCGACCGAGGACGGGCTTGCCGCGGCGCTCGCCGGACGGAGCTATGCCGAGCGGACGCGGATCGTGAGCGACCTGCGCTACGCCTCGCCCGGCGCCGTCGCCGCCTCGTACAGCCCCGCCCCGAGCGCTCCCGCGGGCCACGACCATTCGGGCCCCGCCGCGAGCGGGCAGGCTCTCGCGACCGAGCTCAACGCGCTCGAAGCGTGGGTCCCCGTGTATCAGAAGGGCGAGCTCATCGGCGCGGCCGCCGTCTGGCGTGACGTGACCGCGATCGACCGCGCGCTCGCGGAGATGCAGATGACGACATCCGCGATCATCGCGCTCGCCGCGGGTCTGCTCTGGCTCCTCCTGCGCGGCGTGTACGTCCGGTCGTCGCGCCAGATCGTGTCGCAGTCGCGGGCCCTCGAGGCGGCTCTCGCGGAGACCGAGCGCACCTACGACACGACGCTTCAGGCGCTCTCGAGCGCGCTCGATGTCCGCGACAGCGAGACCGAAGGGCATTCCCGCCGCGTCGTCGAATACATGGAGCTCATCCTCGGCAAGCTCACCGTGCCCGCGGGTCAGCTCGCGACGCTGCGGCGCGGCGCGTTGCTCCACGACATCGGGAAGATCGGCGTCCCCGACAACGTCCTCCGCAAACCCGCTGCCCTGTCCGAGTCGGAGTGGGCGCTCATGCGCCGTCATCCCGAGCATGGAGCGCGGATCATCGCGCGGATCCCGTTCCTCGAGGACGTCTCGCGGATCGTCCGCCACCACCACGAGCGCTGGGACGGCAAGGGGTATCCCGACGGGCTCGCGGGCGAGGCCATACCGCTCGGCGCCCGGGTGTTCGCCGTCGCCGACAGCTTCGACGCCATGACCAGCGACCGGCCGTACCGCCGGGCGATGTCCATCGCCGACGCGCGCCACGAGGTCGCGCGCTGCCGCGGCAGCCAGTTCGACCCCCAGGTCGTCGACGCCTTCCTGCTCGTGGCCGTCGCCCGGCTCGAGGAGATCGCCGACGACGCGCCGCACAGCCACCCGCGCATCGAAGCCGTCTAGGACCCGAGCGGGCCCCCGCCAGGCCGTAGCGTTAGGACGCCTCGCCGCGTTCTCCACACCGCGAGAAGGACAAGGAGTAGAGGGGATGCAGGATTTCGGGCGACAGACAGGCGACGCGGGGGTCCAGGCACTGCTCGGCCCGGGGCTCGTCGTCGAGGGCAAGCTGAGCTTCGAGGGTCAGGTCCGTATCGACGGCACCTTCACGGGCGAGATCACCACGACCGGGGGTCTGATCGTCGGGGAGACCGCCAAGATCTCCGCCGAGATCACCTGCGGCTCGATCGTCGTGAACGGCGAGGTCAACGGGAACATCCACGCGAGCGAGTCGGTCGAGCTGCACAAGCCCGCGCGGGTGAAGGGCGACATCACGACGCCTTCGCTCAGCATCGACAAGGGCGTGTACTTCGACGGGATCTCGGTCATGGGTACCGGGGGCGTCGTCTCGCTCAACCGGCGTGACGGTGCGCGGAAGCTCCGCAGCCGGATGGGGGAGCCGAGCGAGGCCTGAGCCGGACTACGCGAGCGTCGGCTGGCGGTAGGCATAGGCGACCGCCGCGACGCCGAGGGCCGTGAGCGCCGCCGCGGCGGGAAACACCAGGAAGACGTCGATCGTGGCGACGGCGCTTCCGATCGCCGGTCCGATGATGAAGCCGACGTTCGTCGGCAGGTAGCCGAAGGTCATCACGCGGCCCCGTGCCGCGTCGCTCGTCGATGACGAGAGGACGTTGAACGACACGCTGAACACGCCGGAGACGACCGCGTTCGTGATCGCCCAGGCGGCCGCGAACGTCACGAAGTCCCGCGCGAAGTAGGGGCCCAGCCACAGGACGACCAGCGCGGCGCCGCCGACGAAGAGCGTGCGCCAGTGTCCGACACGGTCCGCGAGCGCGCCGATGAGCGGCGAGGCGACGAGGGTCGCGAGCCCGCCGGCGCCGAAGACGATGCCCACCGCCGTCGCCGGGTCCGCGCCCGTGTAGAGCCGCGCGACCACGAGCGGGACGTAGATGTAGGCGAGCATCCAGCCCGAAAAGAACACGAAGTAGGCCGGGAAGAGAGCGCGCAGTCGTGGCGAACGGACGATCAGGAGGATCCCATCGCGCGCCATCGCGAGGAGCGATCCGCCGGTGGCGCTCGGGACGAAACCGTCGCGGTAGCCGAACGCGAGGAGCGCGACGACGATGCCCATGACCACGGCGTCGGCGGCGACGAGAGCCCCGAAGCCCAGCCGGTCCACGACCGGCCCGCCGCCGAGCGGGCCGAGGAACGCGCCGAGTGGGTTCGCGCCGTTCACGATCCCGAACGCGAAGCCCACCCGGCCGGCCGGGACGCGCTCGGCGAGCGTGGCGAGCATGAGCCCGGTGTTCCCGAGCCCAAGTGACTGGAACACCCGGGCGAAGAGGAACACCGCGATGTTCGGCGCGACCGCGGCGAGCGTGAGCGCGATGAAGGCCGAAACGAACGAACGGATGATGAGCGGCTTCCGCCCGTACCGGTCGGCGAGCGCGCCCCAGAAGGGCAGGAACGGCAGGCCGGCGACGCTCGAGATCGCGGTGATCGCGCCGACCCAGAACGCGACGTCGCCTGAGGCGACACCGAGGTCCGGAAGGTGGAGCGGCGTGAACGCGGTGACCTGCCCGTACGCGCAAACCTCGCAGAGCCCGGCGATCGCGAAGAGTCCGACCATACGGACCCAGCCGGACGATCGCCTCATACACGCTCAGCGATCAGCGCAAGACACCGTCCGCTCGGTCGACGAGGAAGTGAGAAATTGCCCGCATTCTCATCGCGCGGCGAAGGATATTGCGCCGGGGATAGACTCGCGTTGTCCGGCGAGACCGGAGAAACGGGAGTGTGGAGGACGTTATGTACTCGAGCCTCATCTCCAAGATCGAGAAGGCGAAGCGGTATGCCGAAGAGCCCGAGCGGATCTCCTTCAAGAGTCTCGAAGTAGCGTTCCGCGGTGACAACGGCACCCACGCCGTCTCGCTCAAAGGCGATGAATGGTCCTGCGAGTGCGAGCACTTCCATACGAGCGGGCTGTGCGCCCACGTGATGACGCTCCAGCGCGTCTTTGGGGTCAACCTTTCCGACAACGCGCGCTACACACAGGAGCACGTGCCCGCCTAGCACACGCGACCGACAACTGAATACGCGGGAACTAGAGCGAAGCCGGTGAGATTCCGGCAGGGTCGCGCCACCGTGAAGGGCAACCGCCCCAACTCGGGTCGCCTGTAGCTCCCGCTCGCGGCCAACACACCTTCGCGAGAAAGGGGTGCGCCCGATGCGCTCACGACCCTCCGTCCTCTTCGCGATCCTGCTCCTGGCGCTCACCTCGTGCGGATCGCCACCCGCCGCTGTCCCGACTCCCACGCCGACCGAGGCGACCGCCGCGCCGCGGTACCCACTCGTCGTCACCGACGATCGCGGCAAGCAGATCACCTTCACCGCTCCCGTCCAACGCATCGTCTCCGTGGCGCCGAGCTCGACCGAGATCGTCTTCGCCCTCGGCGCGGGCGACCGGATCGTCGCGGTCGACGACTTCTCGGACTTCCCCGCCGAGGCGAAGGCGCTTCCGAAAGTCGGCGGCTTCACGACGAGCGCGGAGAAGGTCGTCTCCTTCCAGCCCGACCTCGTCCTCGCGATCACGACCGGCAACCTCGCGCCGGCGCTCGAGGCGCAGGGCCAGCGCGTGGCCATCTTCGAGCCGACCGACTTCGCCGGCGTCTACCGCGACATCGCGACGATCGGGCAGATCGTCGGACGCGAGAGCGCGGCCGCGGATCTGGTGCGGCGCATGCGCGACCGCATCGGGGCGGTCACCGAGCGCGCGCGTACGGCGACGGCGCGGGTGCGCGTGCTGCACGAGATCGACGCGAGCGATCCGACGAAGATCTACGTGGCGGGTCCGGGGAACTTCATCGACGCGATGATCGCCGCCGCCGGCGGCACGAACGTCGCCGCATCCGCGCCGTCGAGCTACCCGCAGCTCTCGGCCGAGGAGATCGTCCGCGCCGATCCCGAGGTGATCGTCCTGTCCGATGCCGCTTACGGAATGACCCCGGAGGCCGTCGCGGCGCGCCCGGGCTGGTCGGCGATCGACGCGGTGAAAAAGCGACGCGTGGTCGCGATCGATCCCGACCTCGTGAGCCGGCCTGGCCCTCGGCTCGCGGACGGCGTCGAGCAGTACGCGAAGCTCCTGCACCCGGAGCTCTTCCCCTGACGATGGGGTCCGCGTTCGGCGCGGTCGGCCTGCTCACCATTGTCCCGGTCCCCGCCGCCACTTCGCGCGACACGAGCCGGCTCGGCCGCGCGGCGGCGTTCTTTCCGCTCGTCGGCCTGCTCCTCGGCGCGGCCGCCGCGGCACTCGACGCGGGCTTGCGGCAGGTGCTCCCGATCTCCGTCGCGAGCGCCGTCGTGCTCGTCGTTCTCGCCCTGGCGACCGGAGGGCTGCACCTCGACGGTCTCGCGGACACCGCGGACGGGCTCTTCGCGCGAGGCGGCCGCACCGAACGCCTCGCCGCGATGCGCGACAGCCGCACCGGCGCCTTCGGCGTCGGCGCGATCGCGCTCGTCCTGCTCACCGAGTTCGCCGCGCTCGAACGGGTCGGGAGCGCCGAGCGCGCCACGGCGCTCGTCGTCGGCGCGACCCTTTCCCGCGGCGCGATGGCCGAGGCGCTCCGCTGGTTCGCACCCGCTCGTGCCGACGGCCTCGCCGCGGCGTTCGCCGGCGGCGTCCGCGGGATCGATGCCGCCGTGGCCGGCGCGGTGATGGCGCTCGTCGCCGGAGCCCTCGCGCCGGCCGGTACCGCGATCGTCGCGCTGTCGCTTGCGCTCGGTGTCGCGATCGCGGTCGGATCGCTCGCACGCGTCAGGGTCGGTGGCATCACCGGCGACGTCTGCGGCGCGATCGGCGAGATCGTCTTCGCGTGCGAGCTGGTCGCCTTCTCGGCGGGTCACGCCTGAGGGATGGGCGAGATCACGGTCGTATTGGGTGGAACCCGCAGCGGAAAGTCGCGCTTCGCGCTCGCCCGCGCGCGAGAGCTCGGCGGCGATCGCGTCACGTTCGTCGCGACGGCGCGCCCTGGCGATCCCGATCTGGACGAGCGGATCGCCGGGCACCGTCGCGTACGCCCCACGACATGGCGGACCCTGGAGACCGATAGCGACCTCGCGAAGACGCTCGCGCTCGCCGACCCAAACGACATCCTGCTGATCGATTCGCTCACGCTCTGGGTCTCCGCCTGCCTCGACGTCGGCGCCGAAGTCCGCGCGGGATGGGACGCGGCCTCGGCGCTGCTCGCCGGTCGCGGCCCGGCGATCCTCGTCGTCAGCGACGAGGTCGGGCTCGGCGTCATGCCGCCGAACGCCCTCGCGCGCCGCTTCCTCGACGAGCTCGGGATGCTCCATCAGCGGATCGCCGCGCAGGCGTCGCGGGTGGTCCTCGTCGTGGCGGGCGTGCCGGTCGCGGTGAAGGGCGCGCCATGAGGACCGCCGTGGTCTTCGGAGTGCTGCTCTGCTGCGTGGCCGTGAGCGTGATCGTCGGTGCGCTCGTCGGCGCGGTCCCGCTCGGCCCCGGCGAGGTCCTCGGAGCGATCGGCGGCCACGGCGATCCGGGGACGCTCGCGATCGTTCGTGACCTGCGGCTGCCTCGGGTCGTCGGCGCCGCGCTCATCGGCGGCGCGCTCGCGGTCGCGGGCACGCTCCTCCAGGGGCTGCTTCGCAACCCGCTCGCCGATCCGTACGTCACCGGCACATCCGCCGGCGCCTCGCTGGGTGCCGTCGCCACGATCGCCATCGGCGCGACCGCACCGTTCGTCCTGCCCTTCGGCGCGTTCGCCGGTGCGATCCTCGCGGTCGCCGTCACCTGGCGCCTCGCCGCCCTCGGCGGCCGCACCACCGTGCTCACCGTTCTTCTCGGCGGCGTCGTGCTGAGCTCGTTCGCCGGGGCGCTCCTCACGTTCCTGATCGTCGCGAGCGATCGCGTGGTTCCGCGCCTGCGCGCCGTGATCGGCTGGCTTCTCGGCGGAGTCTCGGTCCTCGATTCGTCCGAGCTCCTCGTCGCGGGACTGGTCATCGGGGCCGGCGCGGTCGTGGCCATCGCGCTCGCGCCGCGCCTCGACGCGTTCGCGTTCGGCGAGGAGACGGCCGCGACGCTCGGCGTTGACGTCGACCGCACCGCGACCGTCGTGCTCGTCACGACGGCGGTCCTCACCGCGGCGGCCGTCGCCCTCGGCGGGGTCATCGGCTTCGTCGGCCTCGTCGTGCCGCACGCACTGCGGCCGGTCGTCGGGGCGCTCCATCGTCGACTCGTCCCCGCGGCGTTCCTCGCGGGCGCGGCGACGCTCGTGCTCGCCGACGCGGGTGCGCGGAGCGTCCTCGCGCCAAGCGAGCTCCCGGTCGGAGTGATCACCGGCGCGGTCGGCGGACCGTTTTTCCTGGCCCTTTTGCTTCGCGAGCAGCGGCGGATGCGCGTATGACCTCGCTCGCGACCCGGTCCGTGACGGCGGGCTACGGCGACCGCGTCGCCCTGCGTGACGCTGACCTCGAGCTGCGCAGCGGCGAGCTCGTCGCGGTCGTCGGACCGAATGGCGCGGGCAAGTCGACCCTCATCCGCGTGCTCGCGGGTCTGCTCCGTCCGCGATCCGGCGCGGTGAGCCTCGACGGCATCGATCTTCGTGGCCTCGACCGCGGTCAGATCGCGCGTCGCATCGCCGTCGTGCCGCAGGTCTTCGACACGCTGTTTCCGTTCAGCGTCCGCGAGGTGGTCGGCCTCGGGCGGACGGCGCGCCTGGGGATCCTCGGCCGCGCGAGCGCCGCCGACCGCGCCGCGGTGGCGCGAGCGATGCGCGAGCTCGACCTCGACTCCCTGGGGACGAGGCCGATCGATGCCCTGTCAGGCGGCGAGCGTCAGCGCGCGCTGCTCGCGATGGCGCTCGCTCAGGAGTCCGACGTGCTGCTTCTCGACGAGCCGACGGCTCATCTCGATCCCGCGCATCAGCTCGCGACGCTGGACCTCCTTCGGCGTCTTGCCGCGGAGCGCGGGCTCGTGGTCGTCGCCGTGCTCCACGATCTCAACCTCGCCTCAGCGCTCGCGTCCCGCGTCGTCGTCGTCGCGGGCGGACGGGTCGTCAGCGACGGACCGCCCGCGCGCATCGTGAACGAAGAGCTCGTGCGGTCGGTGTTCGGCGCGCGCCTCGCCGTGCTCCCGGGCGACCCGCCGTTCGTCCTCCCGCGCGTCGGAGGGCGATGACGCGGGCGACGTTCCAAGAGGCCGGGGTCACTTCCCCCGGGTGAGCAGCTTCGCCTCGCGCGCCGCTCGGGCCGCGCCGCGCGCCTCGGTCGCGGCGTCCCGCGCGTCGGCCGCGGCCGCGGCGGCCGCCGCGTCGCGCTCCTCGAACAGTGTCGCGGCCTGCGTCCGCGCCCGGCGTCCGCGAGCGACTTCGTACACGTAGCGCACGAACGTGTTGATCACGCCGGCGACGGGCATCGCCAGGAAGACGCCCCAGAATCCGGCGATGCGCGAGCCGAGCAGGAGTGCGAAGAACACGAAGAGCGGATGAATGCCGATCGCGGTCGACATGATCCGCGGACCGATGACGTTGAGCACGAGCTGCTGCAAGGCGACGGTGAGCACGACGACCCAGAGAAAGGCGTCGGGCGCGCCGAGCAGCGCGACCACGAGCACCGGAACCTCGGCGATGATCGGACCGAAGAACGGGATGATCATCGCGAGTCCGGAGAGGACCGCGAGCACTCCGGCGAACGGCACGCCAAGCGGGACGAGGATGAGCAGCGTGCCGATGCCGTAGATGAGGCCGAGGAGCAGCGAGCCGCGGATGAAACCGCCGAATGACCGGTCGGCGCTGCGACGCAGGAGGTCGGCTTCGCTCTGCAGCTCGGGCGAGAGAGCGTTCACGAACCGATTCCAGAGCGTGTCCCCGTCGATGAGCATGATGAACGCGATGATGAGGACGAGCGTCGCGTTGAAGACGACGGTCGCGGTCGCCGAGACGAAGCCGAGCGCGTCGGTCGCGATCGAACCGGCGAACGCCGAGAGCCGCGCCGGCACCTGACCGTAGAGGTCGGTCACGTTCACGGGGACGCCGAGCCGCTCGAGGCTCTGCTGGAGCCCGACGACCTCGCGCGCCGCTCGGTCGCCGTACTCGGGGGCCCGCGTCACGAGGTCGTTCAGCTGCGCGACGAGGCCCGGCACGACGAGCGCGAGGACGCCCGCGAGCACGAAGGCGATGCCGATGTACACGACCACGACGGAAAGAGCCCGGTTCAGCGGGGTGCGCTCGTCGATCCGCGAAACGAGCGGGCCGAGCAGGTACGCGAACAGCCAGGCCGCGAAGAAGATGAGCAGGACGTCGGCGACGCGAGCGAGCGCGCTCCAAAGGTCGGCGATGACCTGGAACGTGACGAAGATGATGAGCAGCACGACGAGCGCGGTGAGAAGCTGCCGATCGCGCGTCGTGAGGTTCACGTGGGAATGGTAATGACGGGGCTACCATCCCCAACGTGCCGGGCGGATCACTCATTGAGCGCTACGCGGTTCATCTTCCAGTCAGCCAGCGGACCCCGCGCCTGACCCTGGGCGAAGGAGCGACGCCACTCGTCCGCGCGGCAGCGCTCGAGCGCGAGACCGGCATCCCGGAGGTCTGGCTCAAGGTCGAAGGCCAGAACCCCACCGGATCGTTCAAGGATCGCGGCATGGTCGTCGCGGTCGCCAAGGCGGTCGAGGCGGGAGCGCGTGTGGTGCTCTGCGCGTCGACGGGCAACACCGCCGCGTCTGCCGCCGCGTACGCGGCGCGCGCGGGCCTCGCGTGTACGGTCGTCCTGCCCGCGGGGCAGGTCGCGGAAGGCAAGCTCGCGCAGGCGATCGCCCACGGCGCACGGATCGTCGCCGTGCGCGGGCCGTTCGACGCGGCGCTCTCCGTCGTCCGCGACCTCGCGTCGGCCGGGGAGGCGACGCTGGTGAACAGCGTCAACCCGCACCGCATCGAGGGGCAGAAAACGGCCGCCTTCGAGATCTGCGAAACGCTCGGCGACGCGCCCGATGCGCTCTTCATCCCGGTCGGCAACGCCGGGAACATCACCGCGTACTGGAGGGGCTTCGTCGAGGCCGCACGGAGCGGGATGGCGCGGCAGCGCCCGCGGATGTACGGGTACCAGGCAGCCGGCGCCGCGCCCCTCGTCGGCGGGGCGCCCGTGCCGCAGCCGGAGACGTTCGCGACGGCGATACGGATCGGGAATCCGGCGTCGTGGTCGGGGGCCATCGCCGCTCGCGACGAGTCGGGCGGCGCGATCGACGCGGTCACCGACGCCGAGATCCGCGACGCCTACGCATTCGCCGCGCGCTGCGAGGGGATCTTTTGCGAGCCCGCGTCCGCGGCGTCGATCGCCGGCCTGCGCAAGCGGGCTCGCGGCGGCGGCCTGCGCGACGTCCGCCGGGTCGTCTGCGTTCTTACCGGGAACGGGATGAAGGATCCGGAAAGCGCGCGCTCGCTCGCGGGTCCCATCCCCGAGGTCGACGCGACCATCGACGCCGTTCGCAGAGCGCTCGCCTGACCGTGGAGCTCCGCGTCCGCGTACCCGCGTCCAGCGCGAATCTCGGCCCCGGTTTCGATTCCTTCGCGATCGCGCTTCCCCTGCTCGCCGAATACGAGGTACGTCCCGCGCGCTCGTGGGCCGTCAGCGTGGACGGCGACGGCGACGGGATCCCGACGGGCGACGAGAACCTCTTCGTCGTCGCGGCGCGCGCCGCGGCAAGAGCGGCGCAGGAGAGCCTCGGCGCGTACCACGTCACGCAGCGCTCGACGATCCCGATCGCCCGCGGGCTCGGCTCCAGCGCCGCCGCGATCGTCGGGGGCGTCGTCGCCGCGAACACGCTGATGGGCGAGCCACTCGATCGCCGGTCCTTGCTCCGCATTGCCAGCGAGGTCGAGGGACACGCGGACAACGTCGCGGCTGCCCTCTACGGAGCGTTCACCGTGGCGCTGCCGAGCGACGGCGGCCCCGTCGCCACGCGGATCACGTTCCCTCGTACCTGGCGGATCTGCCTGTTGATCCCGCGCGAGCCGCTCTCGACCGAGCAAGCCCGCGCCGTGCTCCCGCCGACGGTCACGCGCGCGGACGCCGTGTTCAACCTCGCGCACGCCGCGGCGCTCCTCGCGGCGGTGCTGCGCTCCGACGGCGCGCTCCTTTCTATCGCGATGGCCGACCGCCTCCACCAGCAGGCTCGCGCGCCTCGCGACGCGGGTCGTCGCGGCGATGGAGGACGCCGCCCGCGCCGCCGGCACGATGGCGCGCGGCCGGGTCGTGCGCGTCCGCGCCGCCGGGGCCGACGTCAAGCGTCAGTGAGGCTCGTCCTCGCCGTCGCGATCCTCGTCGCGACCGGGGCCTGCGGCGTGGATCGCGGGATCGTGGTGAACACCGCGACGCCGTCCGGGACGAGGACCACCTCGGCGCCGATCGGATCCGCGACCCCGAGCCCGACGGCGTCGCCGTCGCCCTCGCCGACGCCGCTCATCTCGGCGAAAGGGAGCATCGTGGTGCGGCAGCCGCTCGCCAACACGCGGGTCCGCAGCCCGCTCACCATCAGCGGCGACGCGAGCGTGTTCGAGGCGAACCTCATCTGGCAGCTGACCGACACGGCCGGGCGGGTCATCGTCGGCGGCATCACCACCGCGACCGCCGGGGCGCCCCAGCGCGGCACCTTCACGATCACGGCGACGTACACGGACCCGCCGTCCGACATGATCGGGTTCGCCGAGGTCTTCACCCGCAGCCCGCGGGACATCAGCGGCGACGCGAGCGTGTTCGAGGCGAACCTCATCTGGCAGCTGACCGACACGGCCGGGCGGGTCATCGTCGGCGGCATCACCACCGCGACCGCCGGGGCGCCCCAGCGCGGCACCTTCACGATCACGGCGACGTACACGGACCCGCCGTCCGACATGATCGGGTTCGCCGAGGTCTTCACCCGCAGCCCGCGGGACGGGCTCATCGACGAGATCGTCCGCGTTCCCATCGTCCTCGCCGGTCGCTGATGCGCCTCGCGCTCCTGCGCGTCGAGGCGGTCCGCAGCGCGCTCTCGCTCGAGCTCGGACGTGAGATCGAGTTCTTCGACAGGGTCGCGTCGACGCAGGACCGCGCGCGCGAGCTCGCCGCCGCGGGCGCCGCCGGCGCGATCGTCGTGGCGGACGAGCAGACCGCGGGTCGGGGAACCAAGGGGCGCTCGTGGCTCGCACCGAAGGGCACGAGCCTGCTCGCGTCCTGGCTCTTCCGACCGGCGCCGGCGGAACCCGCGCTCTTCGTGGTCCTCTCCGGGGTCGCCGTCGCTCGTGCGCTCGAACACTTCGGCGCGCCCCATGCCTCCGTAAAATGGCCGAACGACGTCGAGATCGACGCCAAGAAGGTCGCCGGCGCACTGGCCCACGCGACGACCGATGCGGAGGGTGGCTCGCTGGTGCTTGGGATCGGCGTCAACGTCCACCAACGGCAAAGTGACTTTCCCGACGCGCTTCGCGTGACGGCGACGTCGCTCGCGCTGGTCGCTCCTCCGGTCGATCGACTGAGCCTGCTCGCCGCGCTCACGCGCGAGCTCGATCGGGTGGCTCTACCGAGCGAGCGGGCCGCGGCGCTCGACGAATGGCGTCGCCGCGCGACGCTGCTCGGCCGCGAGGTGGAGGTCGTCCGCGACGGCCGACCGCCGCTCCACGGTGTGGCGCGCGACATCGCCGACGACGGCGCGCTCCTCGTCGGACCGGAGCGAGTCGTCGCGGGAGCGGTCCGGCCGCTCCGCTGATGGACCGCTTCGCGATCGTCGTCGACGGGACGGCGTCCTTCAGCGCCGGCCTCGATCGCGAGCTCGACATCCGTTCGCTCCCGCTGCACGTCGACATCGGGGACGAGTCGTTCACCTCTGGCGTCGATCTCACGGCCGACGAGTTCTACAAGAAGATCGCCGCGCCGGACGTGAAGCCGGGCACGTCGCAGCCCTCGATGGGTGAGTGCCGCGACGTGTACGACCGCCTCGTCTCCGAGGGTTTCCGGAAGGCGATCGTCCTCACGATCGCGGCCGAGCTTTCCGGCACGTACTCGGTCGCGACGACGACCGCGCAGCAGATGGGCGACGCGCGGATCGAGGTGGTCGACACGCGCTGCCTCGCCGGCGGGATCTCGCTCATCGGCACGGCCTGCGCGCGAGCGCGCCGCGACGGCCGGTCGTTCGAGGACGCGACAGGCCTCGCCCGGCGTCTTTCGGGCAAGGCGCACATCCTCGCGGCCGCGGACACGCTCGAGTACCTGAAGCGCTCCGGACGGGTCTCCGGGGGCGCGGCGCTGTTCGGTTCGCTCCTCGCGGTGAAACCCATCCTCGAGGTGACCGACGGCAAGGTCGCCGCGGTCGACCGGGTGCGCACCCGCGAGAAGGCGACCGCGCGCCTCAAGGAGCTCATCGAGGCGAAGGTCCCCCCGGGCACGCGCATCAACGCCTGCACCCTCCATACGAACGATCCGGAGCGAGCCCGCGCTCTCGGCGACTGGGCGCAGGAGCGCTTCCACTGCGTGGAGCACTGGGTCGCCGAAGCCGGCCCGGTCATCGGCGCGCGCGCCGGCCCCGGCGTGATTGGACTCTGCTGGTACCGTTCGGACGAGGCGGCATGAGACTGCGCAATCCCTTCGGCCGCAAACCGAAGGAGTTCCCATCGCACCTCTGGACGCAGTGTCCGAATTGCGGCGAGATGCTTTTCAACAAGCAGCTCGCCCGCAATCAGAGCGTGTGCACGAACTGCGGGCATCACTTCAAGCTCGGCGCGAAGGAGCGCCTCGAGCTCCTCGCCGATGCGCGCTCGTTCACCGAGACCGACGCGGACATGGTGTCTTCGGATCCGCTCGGCTTCGTCGACAGCAAGACCTACCCCGATCGGATCGCGGCGGCTCAGGCGAAGACCGGGCACAAGGACGCCGTCCTGACCGGAACGGCGACGATCAGCGACATCCCGGTGGTCCTCGCGGTGATGGATTTCGAGTTCATGGGCGGCTCCATGGGAAGCGTCGTGGGGGAGAAGCTCACGCGCGCCGCCGAACGCGCGCTCGCCGATCGCGCGCCGCTCGTCATCGTCGCGGCCTCGGGAGGCGCGCGCATGCAGGAGGGCACGATCGCGCTCATGCAGCTGGCGAAGACGGTCGCGGCGGTCACGCGTCTCGATGAGGCCGGCGTCCCCTTCGTCAGCGTCCTCACCGATCCCACGACCGGCGGCGTCCTCGCGTCCTTCGCGTCGCTCGGCGACATCGTCCTCGCCGAGCCGGGCGCGCTCATCGGCTTTTCGGGCGCGCGCGTGACGAGCGAGACGATCGGCGAGAAGCTCCCGAAGGGCTTCCAGCGCGCGGAGTTCCTCCTCGACCACGGCTTCGTCGATCAGGTCGTCCCCCGCGCGCAGCTGAAAGAGCGCATCGCGTTCTTCCTCGGGGCGTTCCGCGTCGCGGGCCAGGACCTCCGCTGGAGCCTGTGACCGTGGGCATGCTCGAGCGTATCGCGGGGTCACGCCGCGCCGGCCCGGAAGGGAACGGGCATCTCCCCGTCGACGCGGGACTCATCACCGACACGGCCGCGTACGCCGGAGAGCGGCCCACCGCGTGGCAGGCCGTGCAGACCGCGCGGAACATCGGGCGGCCTCACGCCCTCGACGTGATCAGCCGGGTGTTCGACCGCTTCCAGGAGCTCCACGGGGATCGCGGGTTCCGCGACGATCCGGCGATCGTCGCCGGGATCGCCGAGCTCGGCGGGCGCCCCGTCGTGGTCGTCGGTCAGCAGAAGGGCGCCTCGACGGAGGAGAACATCGAACGCAACTTCGGGATGCCGTACCCGGAGGGCTACCGCAAGGCCATCCGCTGCTATCGCCTCGCGGAGAAGTTCCACCTGCCCCTCGTCACCTTGGTGGATACACCTGGCGCGTACCCCGGCCCCGAGGCCGAGGAGCGTGGCCAGGCCGAAGCGATCGCGTCGAGCATCCAGGTCATGAGCCGCCTGGCCACGCCGATCGTCGTCGTCGTGCTCGGCGAGGGTGGATCCGGCGGCGCGCTCGCCCTCGGCGTCGGGGACGTCGTCCTCGCGCTCGAGAACGCCATCTACTCGGTCATCTCACCCGAGGGCTCGGCCGCGATCCTGTGGCGGAGCGCGGCGGAAGCGGAGCGAGCGGCTCAGGCGATGAAGCTCGCCGGCCCGGATCTGCTCGAGACGGGCGTCGTCGACGCCCTGATCAAGGAACCCGCGGGCGGCGCGCACACCGACCACGACGCGACCGCCGCGGCGATCAAGACCGCGCTCGTCGCCCAGCTGGAGCGCCTCGTGCGGGTGCCGGTCGCCGACCTCCTCTCGCTCCGGTACGAGCGCTTCCGCTCGTTCGGTACGGTCGTCGAGCCACGAGCCGGCGAGGTCGCCGCGCCCCCCAGGCCCTGGTGGCGCCGCGTGCTCGGCCGATGAGCGAGAACGACCCCCTCCTTGGCCTCGTCGACGACCTGCTCGCGATGCCCCTGCCCGACGGACTCTCCGGCGCGACGATCGAGGTCGAGGCGGACGGCTTCGCCGTCTCCGTGACGCGGCACGGCAGCACGGCGTCCGCGAGCATGGCGCCGATCGGCCGCGACGGCGAGGCGGTCGAAAAGACGCAGCGCGTCCACGCGACGACCGTCGGCATCTTCAGCTCCGCCCGCCCTTGGAGCGCCGGCGACAACGTCGCGCGCGGCGACGTGCTCGGCGGGATCCAGTCGCTCGGACAGGTCGCCGAGATCAACGCGCCGGCCGACGGCGAGATCCGCGAGGTCCTCGTCGCCGGGGGCGCACCGGTCGAGTACGGTCAACCGCTCTTCGTCATTTCCCTCCGCTGAGCGGATCGCCATCACCGTCCGCGAGGCGGGTGATGGGCATGCCGCCGAGGTCACCGTCCGCGACCGGGACCTGACCACCCACCGCGTGCGCGTCTCGAGAGCCGATCGCGAGCGCTACGGCGGCGGCGACGTCGCGGCGCTGGTGCGCCGATCATTCGAGTTCCTGCTCGCGCGCGAGCCAAACACCCAGATCCTCGCTGAATTCGACCTCTCGACGATCGAGCGGTACTTCCCCGAGTACCGCGAGGCGGTCAGCCGGCGGCGGTAGCCGCGGCCGGCGCCGGCCGGTCGAGTCGCACGAGCGCGCGACCGGCGCGCCAGCCGGTGACGAGGCTGTACGTCGCGAAGACGTGGAACGAGAACGCGAACCAGTCCGCGGCGTAGATGAAGATGAGGCCGTCGAGCGCGTAGACGATGATCCCGAGCGCGTAGATGCCGAGCCGGCCGCGACGCGCCGACCGGCCGAAGAGCAGGAAGATCCCCGCGACCAAAACGTCGAGAAGGATCGCGTAGATCGGCGTCCGGACCGTATGGCTGAGGGCGATCGCGAAGGCGTCGATGACCTGCGTGATGCCAAGGCCGACCACGAGTCCCCAGTCGATCCTCGCCGCGTAGAGGACCGAGTTGAGGATCGAGGCTCCGGCGATCCAGTAGAACCAGCCGCCACCGAGGTCGCGCCGCTGCAGCAGCTGGTACCGGGAGAGATCCTGAGCGCTGATCCCGGCCGCGGAAACGCCCGGCTGCGACGCGGCGGGGTCGGGCGGAGCGAGGAGCGCTTCGGCACCGAAGACCTCGCGTCCGTCGATCGTCAGCCTGGGCTGCCCGCCGGTGGACGGCGGCACGACGATCGAGGCGAGGCGGCTGCCGATGGTCATCACGTACCGTTCGCCTTCATCGCCGCGATCGAACCGCGGGACCCGGCGTCGATCGAAGACCACGCTGATCTGCCCGAAGAGCGACCGATCCACGTGGAGCTCGTGCTTCCGCCCCGAGGGCTCCATGGCGGTCCATTGAGCGAGCCTGGTCATCGGTCGCACATCATGAACGCCCGTCGTAGCGGAGCGGTGTCCGTAGACTCGTCGACCTCATGGGGGGCGGCGTCGCGTGGCTCTTTCCCGGGCAGGGCGCGCAGGCGGTCGGCATGGGCAAAGAGCTCGCCGACCGGCACCAAAGCGCGGTCCGGGTCTTCGCCGAGGCGAACGACGCCCTTGGGTTCGACCTCCGCCGGCTCTGCTTCGACGGCCCCGAGGCCGAGCTCGACCGCACCGCGAATACCCAACCCGCGCTCCTCGCCGCCTCGATCGCCGCGCTCCGCGCCGCGGAGGAGGTGGCAGGCCATCTTCCCGAGCCGACCGTCGTGATGGGCCACTCGCTCGGTGAATTCACGGCGCTCGTCGCCGCGGGAGTGCTCGCGCTCGCGGACGCGCTGCGTCTGGTTCGTACGCGCGGCGAGCTGATGCAGTCCGCCGATTCGTCGGGTGGGATGGCGGCGGTCCTCGGCCTCGACACCGACGTCGTCGCGCGCGCCATCGTCGGGACCGACGTGGTCGTCGCGAACGACAACGCCCCGGGACAGGTGGTGATCGCCGGACCACGTGACGAGCTCGCGCGCGCCACGGACGCGCTGAAGGCGGTCGGCGCGAAACGCGTCGTTCCGCTCCGCACATCCGCGGCCTTCCATTCGCCCGCGATGAAGCAGGTCGCGCCGCGTCTCCGTCAGGCGATGGACCTCACGACGTTCAACACGCTTCGGTATCGACTCATTGCCAATGTCGACGCGAAAGTGCACGAGCACGCGCGCGAGATGCCCGCGCTGTTGGAGCGGCAGGTGTGGTCTCCGGTACAGTGGGTCGCGTCGGTGCGACGGGCGCAAGGGGAGGGCGCGTCCGTGTTCATCGAATTCGGTCCGGGCAACGTCCTCACCGGACTCGTCAAACGGATCCTCCCGGCCTCGGTCACCGGGAACGTCTCGGACGAAAGCACGCTCCGGCAGTCGCTTCCGCTGTTGAGGGGAGATGCAAGATGAAGGTCACGAAGACGTACGTGCGTCTCATGGCTGTCGATGTCGCGAAGACCGCTGACTTCTATCGGCTCGCGCTCGGCCTCGCCTCTCGGTACGAGTCGCCTTCGTGGACCGAGCTCTCCGCCGACGGTGGGATCGTGGCGCTGCACGACGGGGGTCGCAGGACCCAGACGGAGACGCCACTCGGCTTCGAGGTCGACGACATCGCCGCGGCGTGCGCGGCGGTCGAGCGCGCCGGCGGCGAGATCGTTGAACGACCGGCCGACCAGTACGGCATCGTCGTCGCACGTGCGGCTGACCCTGACGGGAATCGCTTCTGGCTCGCCCAGCCGACGAGAGCTTCGTGACGTCGATCGACAAGATCCTCGTCGCGAACCGGGGCGAGATCGCGGTGCGGATCATCCGCGCGTGCCGCGAGCTCGACATCCAGTCGGTCGCCGTGTACAGCGAGGCCGACGCGCACAGCCTCCCGGTCCATCTCGCGGACGAGGCGATCTGCATCGGCCCGGCGAACGCGCGCGAGTCCTATATGAACATCCCGGCGATCATGTCCGCCGCGCTGCTCTCGGGCGCGCAGGCGATCCATCCGGGGTACGGCTTCCTCTCGGAGAACGCCGACTTCTCGGAGGTCTGCAAGGAACACGGGCTCACCTTCATCGGGCCACCGCCGGAGGTCCTTGCGCGTTTCCACGACAAGGCCACGACGCGCCTCGCGATGAAGCAGCTCGGCGTGCCGGTCATCGCCGGGTCCGACGGAGCGGTACGGAGCGTCGCTGAGGCGCTGCGCATCGCCGAGGCCATCGGGTATCCGGTGATGCTGAAGGCGAAGGCCGGCGGCGGCGGACGTGGAATGCGCAAGGCGACCTCGCCGAGCGAGCTGCAGCGGCTATGGCCGCAGGCGGCGAGCGAAGCGAAGGCGTCGTTCGGCGACGACGGCATCTACATCGAGCGCTGCCTCGAGGGCGTGCGGCACGTCGAGGCGCAGATCGCGGTCGACGAGTCCGGGCGGGGGATCTGCCTCGGTGAGCGGGAATGCTCGATCCAGCGGCGGAACCAGAAGATGATCGAGGAGGCGCCGTCGGCGTCGATCAGCGAGAGTCTCCGGCAGGAGATCGCGCGGCTCGCTGTCGACGCGGCGGTGCGTTTCGGGTACCGGAACGTCGGGACCTTCGAGTTCCTCGTCGATGCGCAGAACCACCCCTACTTCATCGAGGTGAACTCGCGCATCCAGGTCGAGCACACGGTGACCGAGATGACGACCGGGATGGACCTCGTGAAGGAGCAGATCGAGCTCGCGTCGGGCGAGCTCCTCTCATTCAGCGAGGAGCAGATCTGCGTCCAGGGCCACGCCATCGAGTGCCGCGTGAACGCTGAGGACGCCGAAGCGAACTTCGCGCCCTCGACTGGGGTGCTCACCTCGTGGATGCCGCCCGGTGGGCCGGGCATCCGCGTGGACTCGCACTGCTTCCAGGGCTACGAGGTGCCCCCTTACTACGACTCGCTCCTCGCGAAGGTGATCGCGTGGGGACGCGACCGTGCTGAGGCGGTCGCTCGGATGCAGAGAGCGCTGGACGAGTTCACCGTCGTTGGCGTCACGACGAACATCCCCGCCCACAAGAAGATCCTGGCAAGCGAGGCCTTCCGTGCGGGGCAGGTCACGACCCATCTCATCGACACGGTCGGGGTCGACGCGCTCGCGGGTTGAGGATTCTTCGGCCTGGCATATCCGGTGCGGCGATGGCGCGTTAGGTGAATGGATGACCACTCGGACAGCATCTGCAGCTCCCTCGCTCAGCCGCTCGGCGCTCGTCCTCCTCGCGCTCCTTGCTGCGCTGCTGATCGGTGTGATCACCGCCGCGGCGCTCACCGGTCCGGCGCAGCCGGCGACCCCGAGCGTGCCGACCTTCGAGCCCGCCACGATCGCGCCTGCGGTCGAGCCAACCGTGGTGCCGTCGCTTGGCTCGGAGACGCTGCCGACCACCCAACCGGTCGACGTCTCGGCGGCGCCAGCGCCTCGCGCGA
>VBFI01000150.1 GCA_005889275.1 Chloroflexota bacterium
AAGCGCCGCGAGCATTGCGGAAACGCCGACGAGGAGCGTGACGCGGCTCCCGTGAAGGAGCCGGCTCAGCACGTCCCGGCCGAGCTCGTCGGTGCCGAGCGGGTGCGCGACGGACGCGCCGGCCAGTCCGTGCGCGGGGTCCGTCGCCTCCGGCGGGGTCGTCCAGAGGAACGGACCGAGGATCGCGAGCGCCGCGATCGCCACGAGCACCCCGAGCGCTACGAAACCCAGCCGGGTCACGCGATCCGCACCCGCGGGTCGATACGCGTGTACGCGAGGTCGACGGCAAGGCTCGCGAGGACGGCGATCGCGGCGATGACGACGGTGAGGCCGGTGACGAGCGGGTAATCGCGACCCTGCGCGGCCTCGAGCGCGAGCCGCCCCATCCCCGGCCAGCCGAAGACCGCCTCGGTGACCACCGTGCCGCCGAGCAGCCGCGGGACGAGCGCGCCGACCGCGCTCACCACGGGGATGAGCGCGTTCCGGAGCGCGTGACGCGTCACGACGGTCCACGGCGCGAGGCCTTTCGACGTCGCCGTGCGCACGTAGTCCTCATGCAGCACCTCGATCGTGGATGACCGCGTGAACCGCACGACCGTCGGAAGGATGGTCGTCGCGAGGGCACACGCGGGCAGGACGAGGTGCGCAAGGCGATCCGCGAGCGTGTCCGAGGCGACCGAGGTCACGCCCGCCGAGGGCAGGACGTGCAGCGAGACGGCGAACACGAGGATCAGCACGATGCCGAGCCAGAACACGGGCACGGCGAGCCCGACCGCGGTCAG
>VBFI01000149.1 GCA_005889275.1 Chloroflexota bacterium
CGGCGACAACCGCTACGGCAAGCTGCTCGGCTCGATCCGCGGCATCCGGCTCACCGTCACCGATGTGCGCGCGAAGTTCAAGTTCGGCGGCAACCGCACGCCGCAGCATCGCGAGGTGGTCGCGAAGAATCTCGGCGACCGCGGATCGTCACTCGACCGCGAGGCACGCGCCTACACGCTCACGCGCGGCGAGAGGCTCGCTCCGAAGATCTAGCGGAACCAGGCCTCCTCGAGCACGCGCATCACGTTGCCGCCGATGGCCTTCGCGATGTCGCCGTCCGAGTAGTCGTGCTTGACCATCCAGCGGACGATGTTCGGGAAAGCCTCGGCGGGGTTCTCGATTCCATCGACGAACTCCACCTCCTCGTACTGCATCCCGCGGCTCGCCGCGCCGATGGAGAGCTGCTTCGCGAAGTAGTGGTGCAGCCCCACATGGTCGCCGAAGAGCGTATCCGGTCCGAACGCGACGTGATCGATCCCCACGAGGTCGGCGCAGTACTCGAAGTGCTCCATGTAGCTCTCGATCGAGTGCTTCGGATGCTTCTTCGTGAGCGTCGTGTGCGGCGCGGCTTCGATGCCGATGACGCCGCCCTTGTCGGCCATCGCCTTCAGGACCTCATCCGGCTTCATCCGCTTGGTGTTCCAGAGCGCACGCGCGCCGGCGTGCGTGATGAAGATGGGCTTCTCGCTCGTCGCGATCGTGTCGAGCGAGGTCTGGTCGCCCGAATGCGAGATGTCGATCGCGATCCCGAGCTTGTTCATGCGCCGCACCGCCTGGCGGCCGAACTCGGTCAACCCGCCGTCGCGCGTCTCGCGCAGGCCACTGCCAAGCGTGTTGGCTTCGCTGTACGCGATCCCCGACGAGCGGATCCCGAGTCCATAGAGGATGTCGAGGCGATCGACCTCGTTCTCGATCGCCGTCGCCGCTTCGAGCGACGCGATGAAAGCGATCTGACCGTTCTCCTTCGCGCGGCGGACGTCGTCGAGCGTTTCGCCACGCACGATGAAGTCCTGGTGCGCGATGTCCGAAAGCCGCATCCCGAGGTCGTAGACGATGTCGTCCCATTTCCAGCCGGCCTTCGACGTGATCGTCGCGGTGCCGTCCATGAGGCAGTCGAAGACCGCGTCGAGCCGGGAGATCGCCATCCCCGCGTACCCGGTGAAGTCGCGGCCCTGGCGGCGGTACTCCGCGAGGTCGCCGAAGTCTTCGGGGACGACGAAGCAGTGGTCGTGCAGCGAGACCGCGAGATTCGCGTCGAGCACCCGCTGCACGCGCTCCTCCTGCGCGTCGCTGACCTCGACCTTGCGCGACGGCACGCGGCCGAGCTCCTTCGCGAGCTTGAACTCGCGGTAATCCGTGCCGGCCTCGAGATATTCGAAGCTCCGGAAGCCCTTGTACTTCGTGCGCTTGGCGACGTCAGCGGTCTTCATCTGCGTTCCTCCCCGGGGCCACGGCCGATGAGGCTAGGCCGTGAGCGCGCCGCCCGATATTAGCGACGGCGGCGCGGGTCGAGCGCGTCGCGGAGTCCGTCCCCCAGGAAGTTGAACGCGAGCACCACGATCGTGATCGCGAGCCCCGGATAGATCGCGAGCGCGGGTGCGGTGAACACGTACTGCTGCGCCCGCTGGAGCATGTTCCCCCACGAGGGCAGCGGCGGCTGCACGCCGAGCCCGAGGTAGCTGAGCGCCGACTCGGTGAGGATCGCGAAGGCCACGCCGAGAGTCGCCGAGACGACGAGCGACGGGATCGCCTGGGGAAGGATGTGACGCGCGAGGATCCGCGGGCCGCCCACGCCGAGCGACTCGGCCGCGACGACGAACTCCGCGGTCTTCCAGCGGAGCGTCTCGCCGTACACGACCCTCGCGACCGGCATCCACGAGAGCGCGCCGATCACGAGCACGAGCGTCGCCACGCCGGTTCCGAGCACGGTGATGACGAC
>VBFI01000151.1 GCA_005889275.1 Chloroflexota bacterium
GAGTCGATCACGATGCTGACGTTGCCGTCGGCGGGGATGGGCACGTTTCGTACGAGACCGGTCGGCGCTCCGACGGGAACGCCGGTCACCGACAGAATGAACGTGTTCGCTGTGAAGTCTCCCTTGCGGTCACCGTTGAAGTCGCAGAAGCCGAACGTCCCGTCAGCGTTTCGGATCAAGTTGCCTGACGGGCCGACCGCGTAACTGAAATTCCCTGACAGCCCAGTGAAGTGGAACGTAATCGTCTGCGCGCCCGTCCCCGGCACCGCCAAACTCGCGGTCGAGATGACGTCGACCGAATAGTCCGGACTCACGGTGATCCCGGGCGCGGGTGCCACGACGTTCGCCGGCGCGTAGTTCGAGAAGCTGTACGCCGACGTATCCGGGTTCTGCGCGCGAACTCGGTAGCAATAGCCGCCGATGGTGAGGTTCAGGTCCGTAAACGTCATCGGCAGCCCTGCGGCTCCCGTGACCGTGCCGATCGTCGCAAACGTCGAGCCGGCTGGCGTGCCGAGCGCGTCCGTGCCCGACGGTGCGCCGGAGCCGAGTGCGCACGTCGTCGGTCCCGCGATGGCCGAGCCCAGCGCCGAGCGCTGGACCGCGTATGTGTTGACCGTGTTGCCAGTCGGTGTGGTGAACGTGAGGCGAACGTCGTTCGTTCCTCCCACACCGTCGAAGTCACCGACGGCCTGACTGAGATCGTTCGGCGCGAAGGCCTGCGTCGTCGGCGCGGGTGGAGTGGAAGTCGCGCAGATGACGTACGTCGTCAAACCGTCGGGGTTCCCCGACGTTTGCTGTGTCGTCCAGCCGATCGAACGGCCATCGCTGTCTTGCATTGGCACGCTCGTCGTAAGCGCGGAGCCGGTCAGCGTGGTCGCGCCGCCACCACCGAGCGCGAACTTGCCCGTCGGGCAGGTCGCCGCATTGCCCGGAGACGTCACCGTGATGATGCCGGCGATCGAGCCGCCGCCGCCCGCGGGTCCGGTCGGGCCCGTCGGCCCAGTGGCGCCATTCGCACCGGCCGGACCGGTTGGACCGGCGGCTCCGTTCGTTCCATTGACGCCCGCGGGTCCGGTTCCGCCGGTCGCACCGGTCGGCCCGGTCGCGCCGTTCGCTCCGTTTACGCCGTTCGTACCGGCTGGACCTGTCGAGCCCGCAGGGCCGGTCGGCCCGATCGCGCCATTCGTCCCGTTCGAGCCGTTGGGTCCGGTTGGGCCCGTGGGGCCAGTGGCGCCAGCTGCTCCGGGCGCCCCATTCGTTCCGTTCGCGCCTGTTGGACCGGTTGCACCTGCCGCTCCGCTCGGTCCGGTTGGGCCAGTCGCCCCGGTCGGTCCGGCGGGACCTTTCTGATTCCACTGGAGCGCGGACTCCTTAGCGGTGCATTCGGTAGCGTCGTGAACGATCCGGGCGTCCCCGCTCTTGTTGTCGCGACACGCCCAGATCGTCCCATCCGGTCCGGGGATGGGCGCGATCCCAAGCGCGATCGTCGTGCTCCCAAGACTGAATGCGACCGCGCCGATCAAGAGATAGCGACTCACGCGCGCGAACGCGCGAACGAACGAACCCACTCTCCGCCTCCCCCGCTTGCTCGGACAGCCGCTGAGACGCCGAGCGACCGGCGGGAGTCTGTTCTGGTTAAGTCATGACGTCAAGTAATCTCGTCGTTACAGTTGACCCAAACAAGCAGCCACGCGACTCAGCTAAGCCGAGCCCGCATCTCCGCAAAGAGATCGACATAGGTCTCCACGACACGCGGCCACGTATAGGTGCGCTCCACGAATTCCCTGCCTGAGGCGCCGAGGCGATCGCCGAGCGCGGGCTCTCCGATGAGGCGCTCGCAGATCTCCGCGAACTCCGCGGCGCTCCGATACCCAAGACCCGCTCGCGCGCGGCGCGCCATCCCGGCGAGCACCGGTGACCGGGCGCTCACGATGACCGGGCGCCCCGCGGCCCATGCCTCGAGCGTCACGAGCGAGAGCGACTCGAGCAGGCTCGGCATCACCAGGGCCGC
>VBFI01000190.1 GCA_005889275.1 Chloroflexota bacterium
AGCGACTCGGAGCTCACGAAGATCTCGTCGATGATGCCGTAGGCCTTCGCCTCCTCTGCGCTCATGAAGCGGTCGCGCTCGGAGTCACGGCGGATCTTGTCCGCTTCCTGGCCGGAGTGCTTCGAGAGGATCTTGTTCAGCTTCTCGACCAGGGTCTCGAGCTCTTTGACCTGGATGAGAACGTCCGGCGTGTTGCCGCGGAACCCGCCCGAGCCCTGGTGGATCATGATCCGCGAGTTCGGAAGCGCGTAGCGCTTCCCGGCGCGGCCCGCCGCCAGGAGGACCGCGGCCATGGAAGCCGCCTGCCCGATGCAGATCGTGTTGATCGGATGCTTCAGGTACTGCATGGTGTCGTAGATCGCCAGACCCGCGGTCACGACGCCGCCCGGCGAGTTGATGTACAGGAAGCTGTCGCGCTCGGGGTCCTCGGACTCGAGGAAGAGGAGCTGGGCGATGATGAGATTCGCCATCGTGTCCTCGATCGCGTCGCCGATGAAGATGATGCGTTCCTTCAGAAGACGCGAGAAGATGTCGTACGCGCGCTCTCCGCGACCCGACTGCTCGATGACCATGGGGACGTAGTTGCGTGTGGTCATCGCGAGCGCCTCATCCGCACGGTGAAACCCTCCTCGCGCACATCAAGTCGGTCTTCAGAGTGTACGGCAGCGAATCGCCACCGAAACGAAATTGCTCATGAGCGTTTTGTAGCCGTTCGGGATCAGGCGAGCGAGCGTGTTCTCCGCCGCCCGAGGGCATGTTCGTGGAAGCCTCATGCCGGTACGATGCGCGCCAGGTAGCCGAAATGAAGCTCCCACGCTCGCTGCGCTTCTACGTGGCGGCGTCGACCTTCTACGCCGCGGTGGTCTTTTTCGGCGTTCAGTTCCTTTACACCCTGCAGCTCGCGCAGAGCGGCCTCATCGTCGCGCGACGAGACACCGGAGACGTGCTCGCGTCCATCCAGGTCGTCTCATTCGTCGTCTGGCTCGGCATCAGCCTGATCGCCGGAGTGATCATGCATCGGCTCGCGAGCGCGCTCGCGGGCGCGAAGACCGCTGAGGAGCAGAAGGACCACGAGCTCGGCTCGATCTTCGGTCTCTCCGCGTCGCTCGCCGGACCGCTCGACCTCGAAGAGATCGGGAAGCATTTCGTTGCCGCCGTCCGCGGTGCCCTCGCCGCGGACGCGACCATCAGTCTCATCGTCTACGACGACGTCATCGAGGGGTTCCGCACGGTCGCCGCCGACGGCCCGCGGACCGAGTCGCTCCGCGGGCAGACGTACTCCGCGAGCGCGCTTCCGGGGATCCTCCGCACCCGCGTCATCGACCACCGGCAGGCGCTCGTGCTGAGCGACACGTCCGCGAATCCCGACAGCTGGGCCCGCCTCGCGGAAGCGCTGCCCGCGCTCGCCGGGGTTCGCTCGTTCGCGGCGCTGCCGCTCGTTTCGCGCGAGCGCCTGGTCGGCGCGGTGCTCCTCCTCGGAGAGCGTCCCCAGGAGCTCATCCCGGACAAGCTTCAGGTCCCGATGATGATGGGCCAGTACGTCGCGGGCTCGATCCACACCGCGCTCTCGGTCGCCGAGGCGCAGGCGCGCGCCGAGCGCGAAGCGGTCGTGAGCCGCATCGCCCAGCGTGCCCGCGCGAGCCCGGATCCGGAGGAGATCCTGCGTGGCGCGGTCGATGAGATCTCGAAGGCCCTCGCCGTTTCCCGCGGCGTCGTGTTCATCGGCGAGTCCGAGACGGCGCTCAGCGTGTCCTATGAATGGGATGCACCCGGGGTGCCGCCGGTCGGCCAGGTCGCTCGGAGCCTTCCCGTCGCAATACTGGCCGCGAGGCTCGGCCGCACCGTCGTCTCTGCGGATCTCCGTCGGGACCAGCGGTTCGACGGGGGCCTGGGCGCACGTGTCGCGCTGGGCGGCGCCATCGCCGTCGCGGCCACACCCATTCGCGTGGGTGGCCAGCTCGCCGGCGCGCTCGCGCTGTCCCACGTCGACCGCGCGCGTGAGTGGACCGCAGATGATGTCCGGCTCATCGAATCCGTCGCGCAGGAGCTGCGCGTCGCGATCGCGGCCGCCGAAGCGTTCGAGCAGCAGCGCAAGGCCGTCGCCGAGCTCGAGCGGCTGAATCGAGCGAAGAGCGACTTCGTCTCCATCGTCAGCCACGAGTTCCGCACCCCGCTTACGGGGATCCAGGGGTTCTCGGAGATGATGCGGAGCGAGGACCTCACGCTCGACGAGATGCGCGAGTACGCGGGCGACATCAACAAGGACGCGCAGCGCCTCAACCGGATGATCAACGAGATGCTTGACCTCGACAAGATGGAGTCGGGCCGGATGCCGCTCCACCGCGAGCGGGTCGACTTCAACACGGTCGTGAGCGACGCCGTCGCGCAGGTCCGCCCGACCGCGCCGACGCACCCGGTCTCGTTACGGCTCGATCCCGACGTCGCACCGCTCTTCGGCGACCGCGACAAGCTCACCCAGGTCCTCGCCAATCTCCTGAGCAACGCGGTGAAGTACTCGCCGAACGGCGGCGAGATCGTCGTCACGACGCGCCGTGAGGGCGAGAGCATCCATCTCCTTGTCCGGGACCACGGCATCGGGATCCCGCGCGAGGCGCTCGAGTCGATCTTCGAGCGGTATGGCCGCGTGGAGTCTCGCGCCACTCGCGCGATCCGAGGGACGGGCCTCGGGCTGCCGATCGTCCGCCAGATCGTGCAGCTGCACGGCGGAACGGTCTGGGCGGAGAGCACCATCGGCGCAGGCTCGGTCTTTCACGTGACGATCCCGACGGGGGAGCCGGCACGCGCGGTCGCGGTCGCCGGGGCCGCGACATGAGCCGGATCGTCTTCTGCGAGGACGACCCCATGATCCGCAAGCTCGTGCAGGCCGCGCTCCGCTCGAGCACCCACGACGTCCGTTTCGCCGAGAACGGGAAGCTCGGGCTCGCGCTCATAGCCGAGGTCCGTCCTGACGTAGTCTTCAGCGACGTCGCGATGCCCGAGATGGATGGATTCGAGATGGCCGACGCCATGCGCGAGCGTGCGGAGCTCGCGCACATCCCGATCGTCTTCATGACGGCGTCGGTGCAGCGTGAGCAGGTCGAGGAGGCCTTTCGGCACGGCGCGTCGGCGCATCTGGCCAAGCCCTTCACCGTGAGCGAGCTTCGCGCTCGCATCGCGCAGTTCGTGAAGAGCTAGTGGCCGGGGAACGCATCCTCTTTGTGGACGACGAGGAGCAGATCCGGAAGCTGCTCTCGACCTGGCTGACGCGCCACGGTTACGAGGTCACGCTCGCCAACGACGGCTGGGAGGCGCTGAAGGTGATCCGCGCCAAGGCGCCCGACCTCGTGATCACCGACGTGAACATGCCGAACATGAATGGGTTCGAGCTCACCCGCCGCCTCCGCGCCGACCATCGGACCGCGCGCATCCCCGTGGTGATGCTCTCGGCGCGGAAGCAGGCCGACGACGTGCTCACCGGCTACGCGGAGGGCGCGGACGAGTACATCCCGAAGCCGGTCGAGATGGCCGTCCTGTCGGCGAAGATCGAGGTCCTCGTCAAGCGCTTCAGGGCGCTCCATGGCGAGGCCACGACGAAGCGAGGGGGCAACGTCATCCTGTTCGTCCACGGCAAGGGCGGCGTCGGGTGCACGACGCTCGCGGTGAACTCGGCGGTCGCGCTCGCCGCGACGACGATCTACCGCGTGGCGCTCCTCGATCTCAACCTGGAATTCGGGAACGCCCCGATGCTCATGAATCTCCAGCCCGATCGGACGCTGGCCCACCTCGCGGGCGAAGCGAAGGAGCAGGTCGACGACGCGACCTTCGAGCGCTACCTGATCCAGGACCGCACCGGGGTCACGGTCCTCGCCGGGTGCGACGCGCCGGAGCACGCCGAGCTCGTCACCGTGCCCGCGGTACAGCAGGCGCTCGACCGGCTTCGCGCGCAGTCCGACTACGTGGTCGTCGACGCGCCTGCGAGCTTCTCGCAGCAGGTGTTGGCCGCGCTCGACGTGGCCGACGCGGTGGTGATCGTGACCGCGGCGCATCTTCCATCGCTCAAGGCGACGAAGGAGTCGCTCGAGGTCCTCGAAAAGCTCTCCTTTCCACGCGAGCGCTCGATCCTGGTCGTGAACCGGTCCAGCCAGGCGGGTGTCGAGATGGACCAGATCTCGCGGTTCTTCAACCGCAAGGCCGACGTCGTCATCCCGTACACGCCCGTGTGCGACGATGCCGCCGACCGCGGCCGCCCGCTCATCGTGCTCCATCCGGACAGCGCGGCGTCCAAGGTGATCCGGGACCTCGCCGCCCACATCGCGGTCGCCGCACCGGCGGGGCGTTAGGCGGCCCACGTCGAACCGAGGTGCTGAACCGTCTGGCCCGGCCGGACGTAAGGCTCGTGAGACTTCGGGAGGAGAGCGATGGAACAGCTGAACGAGACGCAGCGGTACTTCATCGAGGAGCACGTCGAGGATTTCCGCGACGGACTCATCCCGCGGCGCGAGCTGATCCGCCGCGTCACGCTCATCGCGGGAAGCGCCGCGCTCGCGACCTCGATCCTGGCGGCATGCGACCTCTCGCCTCGCCCGGCCGCGACGACGTCGTCGCCGGCGCCGGCAGCGGCATCGCCGGCGCTCGTCGCGCAGCCGTTCGCGACCCCGCCGGCCTCGCCAACGACCGACGGCGTCACCGTGAAGGAGAACGACCCGCGTATCGCGGTGTCGACCCCGGAGGTCAAGGGCAGCGACGGCGCGAACCTCATGGCGTATCTCGCGAAGCCGGCCGCCGCCAGCGGGAAGGTGCCCGGGGTCGTCGTGATCCACGAGAACCGCGGGCAGACCGAGCACATCAAGGACGTCGTCCGTCGCGTCGCGACCGCCGGGTTCGTCGCGATCAACATCGACCTCGCCGCTCGCGCGGGCGGCGCTGCGAAGCTCGTCGACAGCGCGGCCTACAACGCGGAGCTGGGCAAGCGCGGCGTCGCCGACAAGCTCGCGGACCACAACGCCACGTTCGCGTATCTGCGCTCGCAGACGTCCGGCACCGCCGGGGTCGTCGGCTTCTGCTTCGGTGGCGGCGAGGTGTGGAACATCCTCGCGGGCGGCGCCCCGACCGAGCTCAAGGCCGCGGTCCCCTTCTACGGTCCGCAGCCCGCGAACTACACGGAGCTCTCCAAGGTGAAGGCCGCGGTGTCCGCCGTCTATGCGGAGCAGGACACGCGCATCACCGCCACGGCGCCGCAGATGGAAGAGGTCCTGAAGCAAGCGGGCGTGCCGTACGCGATCACCGTCTATCCCGGAGTGAATCACGCGTTCCACAACGACACGAACGCGGCTGGAGACCGGTACAACGCGACGCAGGCGCAGAAGGCCTGGGTCGCGACGATCGAGTGGTTCCGGAAGTACCTCGCCTAGCGGCACGCCGATCGACGCGCCAGCCGGTCAGCTGACGGTCACTTCTTCTCGAGCATCGCGCGAAGGGCCTCACGTCCCTCGGGCGTCGCGTCCGTCTTCGTCGGAACGATGATCTTCGACTCCTCGGCCTTGGGCTCGGGCGCGGCGTGAGGATCGAAGTCCTCGCCGCCGGCCTTGCGGATCGCCTCGCGCTCGGCGTCGGGCGAGTCGAGCCCGATGAGCTTGTCGACGGTCTTGCGGTTGCGGATCGAGCGTGCCAGGGACGCGAGCACCTGCGGCGAGCGAAGCGCCTGCGCGTCGACCTGCGCGAGCGGCGACATCGCCGCCTGCGCGGCGAGCTCGTTCCCGGATACGGTGACGCCTTCCTTGCGCGCGATGGCGTCGATGACGAGAAGGGACTTCGCGCGACGCTCCGCGATCGGACGCCACTCGGCGCGAATGTCCTGCTCGGTCTTGCGGGTCTGCAGCAGGAACTTCTCGAATGGGACGCCTTCCTCCTTCACCCGGGCCTTGAGATCGGCGACCAGGTGCTCGAGCTCGTCCTCCACGAGGACGTCGGGGACCTCGACCGCGGCCGTCGCGAGGGCATGCTCCATCGCCTTGTCGGCGGCCGCGTCGCGGGCCTCGTGGAACGCGGCGTGCGCGAGCTCGTTCCGTACGGTGCGGCGGAGCGTCTCGATGTCGGCAACGCCGACGGTCTTGGCGAACCCATCGTCGAGGGCGGGAAGCACCTTCTCCGCGACCTGCGACGGCCGGATACTGAACGTCCCGGTCTTCCCGGCGAGCTCGCCCTCGCTCGTGTCCTCAGGAAACGTGAGCTCGACCTTCTTCTCCTCGCCGGCGCGCATCCCGACGAGCGCCTCGCCGAGTCCGGTGATGCCGAGCTCCTTGCCCGCTTCGATGTGCGCGTTCCGGGCGAAGCTCAGCGTCCGCTCACCCACCTTCGCGTCGATGTCCACGGTGAGGACGTCACCCTTCTCCGCCGGCCGGTCGACCGGCCGCAGCTGGGCGTGGCTCTCACGCATCGCGGCGATGGTCCGATCGACCTCGTCGTCCGCAGGCGCGACCGGCTCGACGGTGGCGCCGTGCTTGGTGTAATCACCGAGCGTCACCTCGGGACGGACGACGACGGTCGCGGTGTATTTGAGGGGCTTGCCCTCGGCGAGCTCGGCGATCTTCACTTCGGGCCGGTCGATGGCCTCGATACGCTCGGCGTCGAGGATCTCGCGGTAGGTGTCCTCGACGAGGTCCTCGGCGGCTTCCTCCCAGAGGTGCTCACGTCCATACGTCCGCTCGTACATCGCGCGAGGCGCCTTGCCCGGCCGGAAGCCCGGGATCTTGGCATGCTGCACGTGCCGCGCGAACACGGCATCGGCGGCTCGGGCGAGGCGATCGGCGTCGACCTCGACCTCGAGCGTCGCGCGGGAGCCCGGCTCACGTCGCACGGTATGCCGGACCGAAGGTGGGGCAGTCGTCGGGGGTTTCTGCATGGAGCTCTCCAAAGTCTATGGGGTACGCTCGACCGCCGCAGGTGTTCTTCTATGAGATCCACGAAGGGGACGAGGACCTCGGCGCGGCCGTGCTGGTCGCGCACGAGGAGCGCTTCGAGCCGCTCGAGTTCTTCGCTCTCGTGAAGAAGGCACGAGCGCTTCTGGCCGGCTCGTACGAGGAGGACTCCCTCGCCGAGGCGATCGCGAACGAGCTCGCGCGCGCGAGCGGATTCATCCACGTGACCGACGAGCTTCTCGTCGCTTCGGTGAACGTCGACGAGACCGAGGAGGGCACCTTCCTCGTCAGCGAAGACGCGGGTGACAGGAGCGTCTTCCTCTCGAGCGACGACGACATCGACACGACGAACTGATCGTGGAGCGGGTCGGCTTCGTCGGCCTCGGGATCATGGGCGCGCCGATGGCGCGGAACGCGCTGCGGGCAGGCTTCCCGGTCACGGTGACGAACCGGACGCTGGAGCGCGCGAAGCCGCTCGGCGAGGCCGGCGCGACCATCGCCCGCACGCCGCGTGAGGTCGCCGAACGGAGCGACATCGTCGTGACGATGGTGACGAACACGCCGGACGTCGAGGTGGTGATCTTCGGTCCCGAGGGCGTCGCTGCGGGCGCACACGATGGCCTGCTGGCGATCGACATGAGCACGGTCAGCCCGGTCGCGACCCGCGAGTTCGCGACGCGCGCCGCCGCGAACCGGCCGCCCTTTCGGACGCTCGACGCGCCCGTGTCGGGTGGCGAGGTCGGAGCGATCGAGGCGCGCCTCGCGATCATGGTCGGCGGCGAGGAGTCCGACCTGAAGCGGGCGATGCCCCTCTTTGAGGCCCTCGGGAAGACCATCGTGCACATCGGTGATCACGGCGCGGGCCAGGCCTGCAAGCTCGCGAACCAGATCGCGGTCGCGATCAACAACCTCGGCGTCTCCGAGGCACTCGTGTTCGCGAAGGCGCAGGGCATCGACCTCGAGCGCACGCGTCAGGTGATCGCGGGCGGGGCCGGTTCGTCGTGGGCCATGCAGAACTACGCGCCAAAGATGCTTGCCGGCGACTTCCGCCCGGGGTTCATGGTCGACCTGCAGCAGAAGGATCTCCGGCTCGTGCTCGACAACGCGTACAGCGAACACGTCTCGCTTCCAGGGACCTCGCTCGTCCACGCGCTCTACACGGCGCTGCAGCAGGACGGCGGCGGGCGCGAGGGGAATCACGCATTGCTGCGCGTCATCGAGCGGCTGTCGAGGATCGAAGCGCGCCAGCGTTGACCGTCTGTTGACCTTCCGACCGAGGAGGCAACCGGTTTTCGGTACCCCTCTCCTATTGAGAGGGACCCCCGCACCGTCCGACTCTCATCACGTGGGGGGACGAGTCCTCGTCGTCGAGGACGATGGGGACACCCGGTCCGCGCTACGCGCGCTCCTCGAGGACGCTGGCTACAGCTGTGGCGAGGCGGCGGATGGAGTGTCGGCCATCGAGGCCGTGCGGAGCGACGGCTTCGATCTCCTGCTCCTCGACCTCGGTCTCCCGCGGGTGTCCGGCACGGAGGTCCGCGAGGCGGTCCGGCGCGATCCCCGGACGCGTTTCCTTCCGATCATCTTCCTGAGCGCGAACGGCGAGCGTGAGTCCCGGCTCGCCGAGCTCGAAGCCGGAGCGGACGACTACCTCACGAAGCCGTACGACGCGGAGGAGCTTCTCGTTCGCATCGGCGCGGCGCTCCGACGCACGAGCGGTCTTCGGGCGGTGAATCCGCTCTCGGGGCTCCCTGGGAACACGACGATCACCGAGGAGATCGACCGGCGCCTTGCCGAAGGCTCGGCCTTCTCGCTGCTGTATGCGGACATCGACCGCTTCAAGGAGTTCAACGACCACTACGGTTTCGCGCGGGGCGACCGGATGATCGCCCGCGTCGCCCAGCTCCTCGAGGAGATCGCCGAGTGCGGGGACGTGCCTCGGTTCCTCGGCCACATCGGCGGCGACGACTTCGTGCTGCTCGCGGGTCTGGACGAGGCCGAGGCCGTTGCCGAGCGGATCACCAGACGGTTCGACACGGAGGCGCCGTCGCTCTACGACGCCGAGGATCGCGCGCGCGGCTGGCTCGAGGCGCGCGACCGTCGCGGCGGGCTCCGGCACATCCCGTTCGCGTCGCTCTCGATCGGGATCGTGAACGTGACGCCGGGCCGTTTCGAGGGCGCGACGGCCGCGGCCCGCGCCGCCGCCGAAGTGAAAGAGGTCGCGAAGCGCCGGCCGGGATCGACCTGGGTCGTGGATCGCCGGCGGACCTAGCGCGCCCACCTGCGGAGCGGCGAGATCGACCCGGCGCATCGCGCGGTTAGCATGAAACCGCGCCCGAGTGGCGAAACCTGGCAGACGCGTCGGCCCTAGGAGCCGATGGGGTAACACCCGTGTGGGTTCGAATCCCACCTTGGGCACCGCGATCCACTCCGCTGTGAAACCAAACGCGCATCGCCCCCGGTCTAGGCTCGCCCCGAACGCCGCGGCGTTCCGGCCTCTGGCCGTGGAAGGGGTGCTGCGTGGTCGCTCTGTTGAGGCGCTTTGGTCTGTGGATCGCGATCGGCGGCTTCGCGGTCGTGGGCTATTTCTTCCGCGACTTTCTCTCGGGGAACGTCGGCGACCTCAAAGTCGGCGATTGCTTCGACGTCCCGGGCAACGCCACCGTCGGGTCGACGGTCAAGGACGTGCAGCACCATCCGTGCACCGACCAGCACGGCGCCGAGGTGGTCTTCATCGGAAGCGTCACAGGCGCGAACGACAGCTACCCCGGCGACGACGCGTTCAAGTCGTTCGCCAAAGCACAGTGCGTCCCGGCGTACGCGACGTACACCGGCCGCGACTTCGACGCGGATAGCACCTACGACATGTCGTACATGAGCCCGACGACGAGCGGCTGGGCGAAGGGCGACCACGCGGTCGTCTGTTACGCGGTTCGGATCGACAACGCTCCGATCAAGGGAACGGTCAAAGCGACGCCCTGACGAGCGGTCAGCGCAGCCTCGCGAGCGTCTTCGCCACGCTCCGGACCACCAGCAGCGCGACGATCGCGACGAGCTGGCCGACCAGGATGGTGCGGTTGAGGTCGAGGGCGGGTCGCCACGTCGCCTCCCCGTCCTTGATCACCCAGGCGCCGGCCGGGCGCGCCGAGATGCCGAAGCCGCTGCCGCCGTTCCCCTCCGTGTCGCCTCCGCCGCCACCGCCACCGATCACGCTCGCGGCCGGGATCACCGTGAGGCCGTCCTCCGTGTATGGATCGCCGTACACGCGACGGACCGACATGTTGTCCCGGGCGCGGTCGAGCACTTCGAGCGCGTTCATCAGCGCACCTCCCCGTTTGTCGGACCCGACGATACGCGCGCGAGCGCCCAGACCGCGGGGTGTTAGACCGTGAGCTCCATCCCCTCGCGCGCCACGACGATCTCGAGCTCCTTCGTCCGCTCGGGTGATCGCGCGGCGACGTCCTGCGCGATCCGGTCGAGTGCCTCGTCGGTACGGTCGGGATCGTGGTGATAAAGGACGAGCCGTTTCACCTTCGCCTTCGTCGCGACGTCGATCGCGCTCGCGATCGTTGAATGACCCCACGTCGGCTTGAAGTCGCTGTCGAGGTACTGCGCGTCGTGGATCAGCATGTCCGCGCCGTTCGCCAGCGGGATCACCGGATTTGGCCGGCCCGAGAAGGGGTCCTCGGTATCGGTCGCGTACACGAGCGAGCGGCCGTCGGCCTCGAGCCGGTAGGCGAGCGCGGGCGACGGGTGGTACAGGCTCGCCGCCCGCACACGGAAGCGGCCGACCTGGGGAATGCCCTGGATGTGGTCCCAGTGAAGATGCGAGAGGAGCAGGTCGACCGAGAACGGGCGCGGCCCGCCACCATTCATGAGCGACGCGCCGAGCTCGCGTAGGCCCGTCCCCGCGTCGAGGATGAGAAGCGAACCCGTGCTGTCGCGCACCTCCACGCACGCGGTGTTGCCGCCGTAGCGGACCGTCGACGCACCCGGCGTCGGGATCGAGCCGCGTGTTCCCCAGAACCGGATCTTCATCCGTCGCTCGCCTTCACCGCGGCCTGGTCGCGCTCGGAGAGCGCGCCCTCGGCGGCGGGGGCGACCTCCTGGGAGGGCTTCGGCCAGGTGTGCTTCAGCGACTCGAGCGTCCATTCGAGGTCCTTCAGCAGACGGTGAACGGCCGCGACCACCTCGGGATCGAGATGATCGCCGGCCATGCCGTCCATGAGCTCGAGCGTTTTCTCGACCGTGTACGCGGGCTTGTAGTAGCGCGGCGCGGTGAGCGCGTCGAACACGTCGGCGGCCGCGACGATGCGCGCGCCCCGGAGGATCCGCTCCGCCGGAAGACCGCGCGGGTACCCCTTGCCGTCCATGCGCTCGTGATGCTGCGCGGCGATGATCGGCACCTCGCGCATGTCGTGCGGGAACTCGAGGTGCGCGAGGAACTCGCCCGTCTTTTCGGCGTGCGCCTTCATGTACGCGAACTCGGCGTCGTCGAGCTTTCCCGGCTTCTGGAGGAATTCGTCACGCACGGCGATCTTCCCGTAGTCGTGCAGGAGCGCCGCCGCCCGCAGCTTCTCCAGCTCGATCCCCGCGAGACCCATACCCCTGCCGATCACCTCGGCGTAGCGCGTGACCCGCTGGCTGTGACCGGCGGTCTGCTGGTCGCGCGCGTCGATCGTCACCGCGAGCGTCTCGATGAGGGTCTCCCAGAGGCGGCGCTGCTCGGCCACGAGCTGCGCGTTCTCGACGGCGACCGCGGCAGACGCGCCGAGCGATGCGAGCGTCTCCTCGTCCTCCTCGGTAAAACGCTCGCGGCCGTGTTTGTTCACGACTTGAAACACGCCGATGACGCGGCTGTTCTGACCCTTCATCGGGAAGGTCAGGAGGCTCCGCGTGCGATACCCGCTCCGCTTGTCGTGCTCCGGATTGAAGCGAGGGTCCCGGTACGCGTCCGGGATGTTGATGGCCTCGCCGGTCTCGGCGACGGTGCCGGCGATCCCGACGCCGACCGCCTGCCGGATTTCGTCCGAGCCGGTCCCGAGCGCGACGCGCGACCAGATCTCGTTCCGCTCGCGGTCGACGATGAAGATGGTCGCGCGGTCGGAATCGAGGAGCTGGGTCGTCGCTTCGGCCATGTCCCGCAGGAGCGCGTCCAGGTCGGTGATCGACATGAGCCGGCGCGTCACGTCGAGAATCACGTCAAGACGCGACCCCGTCGTCACCTTGCGGTCGGTCGTTCGACGGAGCTTGGTCCGGCGCTCGGCCGCGCGACGCTCCTCCGGCATCAGCCCTCGAGTGGAATGTGCTCGAGGACCGGCCCGACCGTCTCGGCGATCTGCTCGAGCAGCATCTGATCGCGTCGCTCGAATGCACCGTTGCGCTTGTTCAGCGCCTGGATCACGCCGACGACGGTGCGGCCGTCGCTCCCCCACACCGGCACCACGAGCATGTTCAGCGTGCGGAAACCGGTGCGCAGGTCGACGTTCCGATCGAAACGCGCGTCGGCGTACGCATCGGGGACGTTCACCGTCTCGCCGGTGAGCGCGGCGTGACCGGCGAGGCCCTGGCCCATCGGCAGGCGGATCTCGGTCGCGGTGCGCTGGGCGACCCTGGCCCAGAGCTCTTTCCGCTGGTGGTCGACGACATACACGGTGCAGCGTTCCGCGTCGACCGCCTGCGAGCAGAGATCGACGAGGCCGCGCAGGTATGCCTCGCGGTCCTTCTGCACCGCGAGATGCCCGAGCTTCACGAGCACGAGCGCGACCTTCTCGTCCACCGCTAGTGGGAGCCTGCCACGGCCGCCCGCCCGATCGGAATGTCCGGCGGGGGCGCCGGCTTGGGGGTCCGCAGGCCGCCGAGCCGGTTGATCTGCCAGCAGCGCACCGGCTCGCTGCGCCCCTTCACGACGACGGCCCCGAGGTCCACGGCCTCGAAGTCGTCGCCGAGCTCGCGGAGCGTGTCGGCGGAGCAGGCGACCTGATCGCGCCGCGCGATGTCGCTCGAGGTGAGCCGCGAGGCGACGTTCGCGCTGTCGCCGATGACCGTGTACTCCATGCGTCCCTTCGCGCCGAGGAAGCCGGCGACCACGCGGCCGGTGTTGATGCCAAAGCCGAAAGAGACATCGGGCCCGCCCCTTTCACGCTCGCCGACGATCCAGTGCTGCATCTCGAGCGCGCACTCGACGGCCTTCCGGGCCTGATCCCGAACTTCGAGCGGCGCGCCCCAGAGCACCATGATGTTGTCACCGTTGTACTTGTTCACGGTGCCTTCGTAACGGTTCACGATGTCCACCATACCGTCGAAGTACCGGTTGAGGTGGCTGAGCAGCGCGGCGGGAGCCATCGCCTCGGAGAGCGTCGTGAACCCGCGGATGTCGCCGAAGAGCACCGTCACCCGCTTCTCCTCGCCGCCGAGCGCGAGCTTGCCGGCCTCTTCACGCTCCATGATCGTGCGCGCGATGGCCGGCGTGACGAAGCGACCGAAGGTGCTGCGCGTCCGCGCGACCGCGAACTGTTCCTCGACGAGGAGATACCCGAGCAGGATGATCCACCAGAAGGCCGCCGGGACAACGTAGGCGATGGATGGCACCTCGACCGGCCCCTGACCGATGGCCCCCTGCGTCTGGATCGAGAAGACCGCGTACGCACCGACGACGTACAGCACGAGGAGCACGAGCGCGCCGAGGAAGCCGAAAAGCCGCCAACGCAGAACGAGCACCAGTCCCGCGAGCGTGAGCAGGAGGAGCTCGAGGAGCGTCGGGATCGCGCCCTGTCTCAGCACCGGATACCGGTTCGTCAGGATCGACTGGACCGCGTTCGCCCAGATCTCGACGCCGTACATCTTCTGCCCGCTCGAGTTCGGGACCGGGTAGTCGTCCGGCACCGCCGAGAGTGAGTGCGCCCCGATGAGGATCGCGCGCCCGACGATGTAGTCGCGCGAGATCGAACCGTTGATCACGTCCTTCATCGAGACGACGCAGAGGTAGCGGGCGTCCTTGCACGGATAGGTGGCCGGGTTGTCGTAGGTCGCAGGCGCCGGCGGTGCCGCGTAGTAGACCGACATCCCGCCGCGCCGGTCGATCGGCATGACGCGATCGCCGAGCGGCGCCGGCACCGTAAAGACATCACCCTCGCGCCGCGCGTTGCCGAGGTCCGCGCGCACCTTCTTCGCGGCGGTGAGGAGCGGCAGCGAGTAGTAGGTGGTGCCGTCGGGTCCCTCGATGAGCAGCTGCGTGTAGCGCACTCGCCCATCCGGATCCGGATGAATGTTCACCGCGGCGACGCCCGCGGCGGCGTCGCGGAGCAGGGGGATCGGCAGCTGGACGGTCGGGTAACGTTCGGTGTGGTCGCCGAGCGTCGCCTCCGGCCCGCCCTGCATCGCGAGGAACACGTTGCCCGCGTCGCGGATCGCCGCGGCGAGGCGCTGGTCGTCGTCGCCCGTCGACGGCTCGTAGAAGCCGACGTCGAACGCGATGACCGAAGCGCCCTGCGGCTTGAGCGCGCGGAGGAGGTCCGTGTACGCCTGGTGCGGCAGCGGGTAGCGCCCGTATTGGGCGATCGTCGGATCGTCGATCGCGACGATGGTCACCTGATTGCGCACCGTCGCGGTCGCCACGTTGATCGCCTGGTCGTAGACCGCGGATTGCAGCGTGGTGTCGAAGACCTCGCTGGACAGCATCAGGGCGCCGACCAAGACGGCGATGAGCGTGAGCCCAGCGACCACGGCCCGCTGGCGCGTCTGACGCTTCGTGAACACCTGGGGCGCCTCCTCGACATCGCGTCGCGAGTCGGCGTCAAATTATGCGGTCGCTCGCTCGGCGAATCACCCCTCGCAGGACGGAGATCGCGCGCGCGTAATCCGTGAGCGCGAGCCGCTCGATCGGCGTGTGGTCGTATCGACTGTCACCGGGACCGTACGCGACCATCGGGACCCCCCACGCGGGGGACAGGATGTTCATGTCGCTCGTCCCGCTCTTCTCCTTGAACGTGGTCTGACCGCCCACATCCGCGATCGCGCGGGCGAACGCCCGCGCGAGCGGGTTCGTCCGCGACACGCGCACGGGCTCCTCCATTCCGATCGTCGCGAGATCCACGCGCGTCGTGCCCTCGCCGCGCACGAGCGTCGCGGCGGCCCCCGAAAGCTCCTGCGGATCGATACCCGGCGGCACGCGATAGCCGATCCGCATCTCGGCCTTCTCGACGAGACCGTCGCTCTCGCTTGCGACGATCGTCTCGAGGCGGCAATCGAGGCGATCGAAGGTGCGGCCCTCGGGTGTCCGCGCGAGTGCGTGGGCGCGGAGGCGCGACCAGATCGCGAGCGCCTCTTCGGCGAGCGTCGCGCCGGGTGCCGCGCCGTGTCGCACCTCGCGTGAGAGAGCGAGGCGAAGGACGAGCCGTCCTTTGTATGCGACCGTCACCGCATCCCATCCCGAGGGCTCGCCGATGACACACCAGTCGGGCGGCGGGCACGTCGCGCGGTACCGCGCGCCGGCGCTCGTCGGCGACTCCTCCTCGACGGCGCCGACCACGGTCACGCGCAGACCGGCGACCGGCTCGGTCGCCGCGGCGACGAACGCCGCGAGCGGACCCTTCGCGTCGACGGCGCCGCGTCCGACGAGATCGTCTCCTTCGATGCGCACGGGAATCTCACCGGGGACCGTGTCGATGTGGCCGAGGAGCACGAGGTGCCTCGCGCCGTCGCCGATCTCGCCCACGGCGTTGCCCGCGTCGTCGACGCTCGAACGGAAGCCGCGCGCGGCCATCTGGGCCACGAGCCACTCGACGGCCTCACCCTCCCGCCGCGAGGTGCTCGGGATCTCGACGAGTCCGCGGACGAGCGCGACGTCGTCGGGGTCTGGGCTCACGAGCGGATGACGGTGCGCACGTTCGTGTCGCCGCTCGCCGATCGGATCACGACCTCGTCGACGCCACCTTCGAGGGCCTCGCGGGCGGCGAGGATCTTCACCTTCATCCTGCCGTTTGCGAGCGCTTCGGCCTCGGCGAGGGTCGCCTCGGCGACGATGCTGCCCGCGTCGTCCACGTCGCGGAGAAGCCCCGGCACGCTCGTGAGGATGATGAGCGCGTCGGCGTCGATCGCGACCGCGATCGCGGCCGCGACGCGATCCCCGTCCACGTTGAGCGCCTGCTGCTCGGTCGAGAGCGCGAGCGGCGCGACGACGGGCACGCGTCCAGGCCCGATGAACTGCGTGAGCAGCGGGAGGTTCACCGCCTCGACCTTCCCGGTGTAGTCGTCGCGCAGCAGGACCGTCTTCTCGCCGCGGACCGCGCGCACGTCCTTCTTCCTCGCGACGAGCAGCCGACCGGAAAGGCCCGAGAGCCCAATCGCGTCGATGCCGCGCTGCTGGAGCTTCTCGACGTAGAGGAAGTTCTCCACGCCGAGCGCGGCCATAGCGAAGATCTCGAGCGTTCGCCGATCGGTCCGGCGGCTGGAGTGTCCGGAGGGCGAGGTGATCGTCTCCTGCGCGTGGCCGAGAGCCTCGGCGAGCTTGTTCGTCTCGGCGGATGCGCCATGGACGAGGACGATCTCGTCGGAGCGCGCGACGTCGGCCACGAGGTCTGCGACCGCGTCGCGGTCGACGCCCGCGCTGCCTCCGGCCTTGATGACCGCGCGGAGGGTCACGGGTGCAATCCGAGGAAGCCGAGGCCGGCGTCCTCCGCGAAACCGCACGAGACGTTCATCGCCTGCACGCCGTTCCCGGCGGCGCCCTTCATGAGATTGTCGATCGCGCAAAGCGCGACGACGCGATTTGCCCGGGCGTCGAACGCGAAACCGACGTCCGCGAAGTTCGTCCCCGCGAGGAGCTTCGGCTCCGGATACCGGTAGATCCCGGTGCGCTCCTTGACGATCCGGACGAACGGCTCCGACGCGTACGCGCCTCGGTAGATCCTCCAGAGCTCCTTCTCGTCGAGCGCGTCCTTCGTGTACACGTGCGCGGTCGCGAGCACCCCGCGCACCAGCTCGACCGAGGTCACCGAGAGATCCACCCGCGGAGGGTCCGCGCCGAGGGCGAGCTCCTGTTCGATCTCGGCGGTGTGGCGATGGCCGACCGGGCGGAACGACCGGACCACACCGGACCGCTCGGGGTGGTGGCTGTCCTCGCTCGGCTCGCGCCCGCCTTCGCTCGAGCCGACCTTGCACTCGATCACCACCGGGCGCGCGCGGTCAACGACATCCGCCTGAAAGAGCGGAAGGAGCGCGAGGATCGAAGCGGTCGCGTTGCAACCGGCGCCGGTGATCCGTTTCGCGCCCTTGATCGCCGGCCGCCGCAGCTCCGGGATCCCATAGACGAAGCGGTCGAGGCGGTCGGGGTGCGGATGTGGCGAGCCGTACCAGCGGTCGTAGTCGGACGGATCGCGCAGACGGTGGTCGCTCGAGAGATCGACCAGCACGGTCGCGCGGTCCTCGAACTCGTGCGCCCGGTGCGCGCCGTTGGGAAGCGACAGGAAGAGCACGTCGCACTTCGTCACGTCCTCGTAATGGACGAAGGAGAGGCTTGTGCGCTTGCGCAGATTGGGGTGTGCCGCGCTGACCGGCTTGCCGGCGAGTGACTCGCTCCCCGCGACGATCTCGCCGACCTCGGGATGGCCGAGCAGGAGGCGCAGCAGCTCGCCGCCCGCGTATCCCGCGGCCCCGACGATCCCGACCTTCACCCGCTCAAGCCGCTCGTCGCTCGATCCTCACTGGGCGGCCCTCGCCACCTCGAGCACGTAGTCGACCATCTTCGCCGGGATGTTCACGCCCGTCGTGTCGATGGAATTGCGGAACTCCATCGTGTAGTTCACCTCGATCACCAGCAGGCCTTCGGTCCCTTCGAGCACGTCGATCGCGACGACGCCGCCCCCCACCGCGCGCGCGGCGCGCACGCAAAGGTCGTTGAGCTCGGGTGTCACCGGACAGTTCGTCGCCTTACCGCCACGGGCGGTGTTGGTGATCCAGTGATCGCTCGCGCGGTAGATCGCGGCGATCGTTTCGTCGCCCACGACGAAGGCACGGATGTCGCGGCCCGGCTTCGGGACGTACTCCTGGACGTAGTAGATCGAGTGCAAGTAGTTCCCGAGGACGTCCTTGTGCTCGACGATCGCCTCCGCGGCCTCGCGGTCGTTGACCTTCGAGACGAGACGGCCCCACGACCCGATGAGCGGCTTGAGGACGACCGGGTACCCGAGCTCCTCGATCGCCGCGAGGGCCGACTCGGGCGTGAACGCGACTCGGGTTCGCGGACTCGGGATGCCGTCGCGGATGAGACGCATCGTGGTGAGCAGCTTGTTTCCGCAGATCTCCGCGACCTCGTAGCGGTTCACCGTCGGAACGCCCCAGGTGTCCAGGACGGAAAGCGCGTAGAGCGCCGTTCCGTGCTGGATGCAGCGCTCGAGGACGACGTCGACGCCGAGCTCCGGCTTCCGCTCGACCGCGAGGACGAGCTCGCGATCGTCGATGACCTTCGTTTCCACGCCGCGTGACGCGAGCTCGCCGAGAAGCAGCTTCTCCTCGACACGGACGCGCGAGAGGAGGACGCCGACGCGACGGCTACTCACCCCAGTCTTCTTCGGCCGCGGGAGCGAGCGCGAGCGCCAGCGGCCGCGTCTCCTTCACCTCGAGCTCCGCGCCGCAATCCGGGCACGAAACGATCTCGCCCTTGACCGCGTCGGAGCCGACGGAAACGTCAGCGTCGCACTCGGGACACTTCGCCACGGGACTTCCTCCTCGCACGGTGCGCGAAGGAAGCGTAGCGGTTTAGTCGGCCTCGGCCGCGGCGGTCACGCGCATCTCGCGTGCGCGAGTCTTGTCCTGGTACATGCGCGCGTCCGCGGCGCCGAGGAGCGCGTCCGCGTCGCGGCCGTCCTCGGGGAACCATGCGATGCCGAACGACGCCCGGGGCAGCGGGTTCGCGCGGCCCGCCCAGGTGTAGTGCTCATCGCGCAGCCGTGCGCCGATCCGTCCGATGAGCGCCCGCGCCGGGAGAGGCGCGGTGCGCGGCAGAAGCAGCACGAACTCGTCTCCGCCGACCCGGGCGACCACGTCCTCAGCGCGGGTCGTCTCGCGCATGGCGCGCGCCGCGGCCTTCAGCACCTCGTTGCCGACGAGATGCCCTGCCGAGTCGTTCACGCCCTTCAGGCCGTCCACGTCGCACATGACCACGGCGAAGGCGTCGCCATGACGCGACGCCGAAGAGATCTCGGCCTCGAGACGCTCGAGCAGGCTGCGCCGGTTGAGGACGCCGGTAAGGTCGTCATCACGCGCGAGCCGGCGGGTCTCCGCGAGCAGGTCGGCGTTCGCGATCGCGATCGCCGCCTGCGCCGCATAGAGGCGCACGAGGCGTTGTGTCTCGTCGGTGAAGACTCGCGGCTCGCGCGAGTACGCGGTGAGCGTCCCGACCAGCTCGCCGTGGGCGATGAGCGGCGCCGCGATCGCCGACGCGATGAGTCCGCGAAGAAGGCGGTTCGCGTCCGGGTGCGCGCCGTACTTCGCGGCGACGACGAGGTCGCGCGTCCGGAGCGCCTCGAGGGCGATCCCCCGCATCGACTCGCCCACGGAGACCCGGAGCCCGAGGGCGGGCGCGTTGTGCTGCGCGCGGACGACGAAGCCCTTCCCACGTTCGGCGAGCGCCACCATGGCGCCGTCCGTGCGTGTGAGCGCGGTGGCTTCTCGGGCGACGAGATACGCAAGCTCGCCGAGACCCAGCTCTCCTGCCGTGGCGAGTCCAACGTCATAGAGCGCCGCCAGCTGTTCGGCACGACGGCGCTCGCGCTCGCCGAGGCGCCAGTTCCCATAGAGCGCGAGACCGGCCCGCGTCGCGAGGATGAGCACCGCCGAGGCGATGGCGGCGTCGACGAGGCCTTCGGCGGCGCGGATCCCGGTCGTGTCCGTGTAGACGAGGAGAAAGGCCGTGGCCGCCGCGACGACGCCCGGCAGGAGCATGCGCGAGAGCTCGAGGGCCGACGTGGAGTCGACGGCCGCCGACGCGGGATCGGGGCGCTCGGTCCATTGCGCGGCGCCGATCGCGATCGCGGCCATGCCCAGGATCCAGAGCGTGTCCAGCGGTGTGCCCGCGGTGAACGTGTCCTGCACCGTCCCCGGCAGATAGAGGGTGAACGCCAGGGCGTTCAGGCCAAGACCGGCGAAGAGCGAGATGAGCGCACCGCGCGGTCGCGACGGCGCCGCGCCCCAGACCACGGAAAGGGCGGCGGCGGTCGCGGCGACATAGAGCACGGGATAGGCGACCGCGACGGCGCTCGCCGCGGGATCGCGGGAGAGATCGCGCGCGAGGGTGCTCGAGAGGAACATGGCCACACCCGCGACGACCGTAACCACTACGGCTGCGACGTCCAACGCGAGCGCGTACAGCGCAAGGCGGTTGCTGTAGATCCGGAGGAGGACGACCAGCCCGATCGTCCACAGCGGTGCGGCGGTCATGAACCCGGCATCGATCCAGAGCGGCGAGAAGACGAGCCCGCCGACGTCCCCGAGATCGCGCGCGAGCTGTCCCGCGAGCCACGAAACCGCCCCGGCACAGAAGAAGAGCCAGATCAGCCGATCCCCATCACGCGTCCGGAGCGCCGCGCGAGCGGTGCCGAAGATCGCCGCGAGCGCCGCCGCGGTCCAGGCGAAATCCGCGAGGGCGCACTTCGTGGCGGCGTCGGGGAAGATCTGCTCGCCGACGAACACCGCGACCGCGCCGACCACGGCGACGGCGTATGCACGGACGGCCCAGCCCGCGGAGAGGTCGCGAATGAAGTTCCGCACGTGATGGACGCTAGGCCGCGGCCTATCCCCTCCGGAAGGCCCAGAACGTACCGGAGCGCACCTTCGCGGGGGACGCGAACGGGGGAAATCGGTCCCTTGTCCCCCGATCGCGTTACCACTTCGGAGTGGGCTAGCGTGAGCGCGGGTGACCCCACCGCTCGCCCTCACGATCTTCGACGCGCTCGTCTTCCTCGCCGTGGCGATCCCGTTCGCGATGCTCGCGCGCGCGCGTCGCGCGATTCCGCGCCTTCCCGCCTCAGCCGGCGAGCGCTCCCTCCCGCGGCTCTCGGTCGTCGTGCCCGCGCGTGACGAAGCCGCCGCGATCGAGCGCGCCATCGGCTCGCTCCTCGCGCAGGACTATCCCGATCTCGAGATCGTCGCCGTCGACGACCGCTCGAGCGATGGGACCGGCGAGGTCCTCCGCGCAATTCGGGCGCGCGACCCGCGTCTGGTCGTGCTTCGCGTCGACGAGCTTCCCGCGGGCTGGCTCGGCAAGAACCACGCGCTCGCCCGCGGTGCCGACCGCGCGAGCGGCGCGTGGCTGCTCTTCACGGACGCCGACGTGGTGTTCGCGTCGGGTGCGCTGCGGCGGGCCGTGGCCTACGCCGAGTCGGAGCGGCTCGACCACCTCACGCTCGCGCCGCTCCTCATCGCGCGGAGCGTTCTCCTGCGCGCCTTCGTCGCGTTCTTCGCGTACGCGTTCATCACGCTCTGGGGCGCGTATCTCGCGAACGACCCCAAGAGTGGCCGAGGCGTCGGGATCGGCGCGTTCAACCTCGTTCGTCGCGAGGCGTACGACGCGATCGGTGGGATGCGGCCGCTCTCGCTGCGACCCGACGACGACATCCGGCTCGGCCGCCGCCTGCGCGCCTTTGGTTTCCGCCAGCGCGTGCTGAACGGCCGCGACGTCATCTCGGTCGAGTGGTACGCGTCACTCGGGTCGGCGATCCGGGGTCTCGAAAAGAGCCTGTACGCGGGCGCCGAATACCGCGCCGTCGATGCCGTGCTCGCGATCGCGTTCATCGTCGCGACGATGGTCTGGCCGTTCCCGGGGGTCGTGCTGCTCGGTGGGACCGATCGCGTGCTTCTGGGCACGGCGGCGATCTGCCTGCTGCTCGGTCTGGCGGAGACGTACCGCCAGGCGTTCGGTCCGATCAACGGCCGCGCCCTCGCGGTCATCGCCCTGCTCCCCTTCTCGGCACTCGGATTCGCGTACGCGCTCGCGCGGTCGTGCGTCCTTGCGGAGCGACGCGGGGTGGCATGGCGCGGGACCGTGTATCCGCTCGCGCTTCTGCGCTCACAGTCCGGCCTCGAGGGTAGCCCGGCGAGCGGATCAGTTCGAGCACGATGACCGGTGTCTCGCGGTGCTCGGGCAGTCGTGAGTCCCGCTGTGAGCCAGGAGGGATTCGAACCCACGACCAAGGGATTAAGAGTCCCCTGCTCTACCGCTGAGCTACTGGCCCGTCGAAATGGTAGCGACGGGCCAGCAGCGCAATCAACCTAGTTGTCCACGAATCTACCCGCGCGCGTGCGATGCGCGACCGCTCGCTGGCTTCGAGATCTCCTCGATCGTCTCGCCGAGCTCGTTGGCACGTTCCACTCGCGCGAGCTGCGCGGTCACGAGGATGCCGACCAGGCGTCCGTCCTCGACGACGGGGAGCCGCCGCACCTGCCGCTCTCGCATTTCGCGCTCGGCGACGTTCACGTCGTCGTCCGGTGCGACGGTGATCGGGTCGGCGGACATCACCTCCGCCGCACGCGTCTTCTTGGGGTCCTTCCCCGCTGCGATCGCGCGAATCACGATGTCGCGGTCCGTGACGATGCCGACGAGCCGGCCGTTCTCGACCACGGGGATCGACCCGCAGTCCTGCTGCTTCATGAGCGTGGCGGCCTCGCCGAGTGTGGCGTCAGGACCGATCGTGGCTGGTTCGCGAGTCATGATCTCGCTGACCTTCATAGCTCCTCCTTCTCCCGAGGAGCCCGCAGGACCGGTGCCCGGCTAGCTCGAGGCGCCGATCTTGAAGATCTTCGTGCCGCAGACCGGACAGATGCCCTGCGTCGCAGGGCGCCCGTTCTTCATGGTGACTGGCTGGGGGTCCTTGATCTCGCGGCTGGCCTTGCACTTCACGCAATAACCCGTGGCCAACGCAGCACCTCCAGTGGGAACGCTCGCGGGGCCTGCCGCATCGTACCCTAGCCAACTCGTGCCGCTTTCAGGCCCAAGACCCACAAAACCCCGTCCTCTCGGACGGGGTCTCGTGGTGAGGAAGGGAAGGGTTGGGATTTCTCTTTTGCGCTCAGTCGTCAAGCAAGTTGCGTGCCAGGAGCGTCCGGGCAGGCGACCGCTATGACTGCTCGGCCGGATGACGCGAGGACATCTGCGGCGCCATGAAGGCTGAGCTCATGTCCATCGGTACGGAGCTCCTGCTCGGGCAGATCGTCGACACGAACGCCGCCTACCTGGCGGGACGGCTCGCGCTCCGTGGCATCGATTGCCTGCACATGCAAACGGTCGGTGACAACCTGGGCCGGGCGACCGAGGCATTTCGCCTGGCGCTGTCGCGGAGCGATCTCGTCGTGGCGACGGGGGGACTCGGGCCGACGGAGGACGACCTCACGCGCGAGGCGATCGCGGCCGCGCTCGGCGAGACCCCCGCGGTCGACGCCGGACTCGAAGCCGACCTTCGCGAATGGTTCGCCGCTCGCGGTCTCGTCATGCCCGAGCGCAATCGAAAGCAAGCCTGGCTCATCCCCTCGGCGAAGGCGCTGCCCAACCCGAACGGCACCGCGCCGGGGTGGGACGTGCGCCGTGGCGGCACCAGGATCGTCGCGATGCCGGGGGTGCCCCGGGAGATGACCCCGATGTGGGAGCACGGGGTCGAGCCGACGCTCGCGTCGGGTGCCGCGCTCCGCTGGCGAACGTTGAAGCTGCTTGGGATCGGCGAAAGCGCGGTCGAGGAGCGGCTCGCCGAGCTCGTTCGCTCGGCGCGTCCAACCGTCGCGACCTACGCGAAGAACGACGGCGTGCACGTGCGTATCGCCGACAAGGCGACTCTCGCCGCCGACGCCGACGCGAACATCGCGCGGATCGAGCGCGAGATCCGGTCTCGTCTCGGGGAATACGTCTGGGGGACCGACGATGACACGCTTGGCGCGGTCATCGGCCGAGCACTGACCGAACGGGGCTGGCGCCTCGCCGTCGCGGAATCGCTTTCCGCCGGCGACATCGCGCGAGCGCTCGCCGACGCACCGGATGCGGCGCGTTGGTTCGCCGGCGCCGTCGTGCGGCTGGGCGCCGACGCTGACGCGTTGGCGCGCGCCGGACGCGATCTCGGCGCCGAGGTCCTCCTGCTCACGCCGGATGGCCTGAGCGAGAGCGAGCTTCGGGCGATCACGCCGAGTCGGGAGCGGCGTCTTCCGATCCGATTCCGAAGCCCCGCCGACGGACGACGGCGAGCGCTGCTAAGCGGCCTGGACCTGCTGCGCCGAACGCTCGGCGATGACGCCCCGGCGGTACGGCCAGAGTGACCAGGTGATCGCCAGGAAGAAAGCTACGGGGATCGCGACGCTGAACGTCTCGTCGCGTCGCGCGACGCCGATCGCGTAGAAGACTGGCGAGATGAAGAGAAGCGTCGCCGCACCCGCGAGCACGAGACGTGTCGCGGCACGCTCGCGACCGGCCGCCACGAGCACGCCGCTCGCGATGCAGAGCGGGACGAACAGCAGCACCTGGTCGTAAGACCAGCTGTAAATCGCGCCGGCGCTCGAGAGCGCGAGCCAGACCGCGAGCCACGGATCGCTCGCCGGCACGAACCGCGAGGCGACGACGATCCCCCCGGCAATTACCGCGACCGCGAGAACGCGGCCGAATGGTCCGAAGAGCTGAGCGAATGCGGAGAAGAGCACCGCCGAGCGGCCCGTTCGCCGCGGCAGGATGTCGCTCGCCCACGCCGGGAACCAATCCGGGAAGGCGAGCCATGCGCAGACCACTACGGCTCCCGCGAGGACGACGGCGTATCGAGCGAAACGCTTGAAGCGCTCGTCGGAGAACGCAGGGATCAGGAGGCCGATCGCGGTCCACACGAAGAGCTGTGGCTTCGCGAGGAAGGCGAGCGCCGCGAACGCGGCGCGGCGCGTGTGCCCTGCTCGAATGGCGATGACCACCGCGGCGACCGCGGACATCAGGAGGAGTGCCCATTGCCCGAGAACGATTGCGTGAAAGCCGGGCTGCCCGATAAAGAGGGCGAGCCCGAGCGCGCCGTGTGCGACCGCTCGGCCGGGCAGGAACGTCCTCAGGAGCGCGCGCAGCGCGACCGCGGAGAGCGCCATCGAGCCGATCATCCAGATCCACGCCGCGGTCTCCAACGGGAGCGCGCCGAGCGGGAGGAGCGCCAGCACCTCCCATGGCATGTAGTCGTCGACGAGGGCGTCCGGTGTCTTCGTTCCGAGCGCGATGGCCGTCGGCGCGTAGCGCTCGGGATCCCATGGGTTCACGCCGTAGAGGATGGTCGCCGGTCCGGACCAGATGCCTGAGAAGTCGTTCTGGTGCACCATCTCGAGCCGCCGCCCGAGCGGACCGAGGAACGCGACGAAGAGGACTCCGGCGAGGATGGCGATGAGGAAGGCCGCGTCGGCGCGGCGGTCTCGACTCACCAGTGCGTGATGCTAGTCGGGTCTAGTCGTGCTGTCGGCGCTGCGTGGGTGCCGCGGTGCGGTGGCTTCCTTCTTTCGCCTTCTTCGCGGCAGCTTGCGCGTCGTCAGCGGCCTTCCGCGCGACCTCGGCCGCGCGCTCGCCGCGCGTCGTTGGGGCGGGGGTCGCTCGCGGAGCGTCCGTCCGACGTGCCGACGCGAGCGGGGTCGGCGCTTCTGTCCGGCGGGTCGTGACGACGACCTTCGGGGCATCCGCCTCGGCCGGCTCATCACGACCGCGCGGCGCGGCGTTCCGCTCCGCGACCGACGCGATCTGGTCCGCAGCGGTCGCGGCCCGCTGCGCGATCGCCGCGGCAGGGGTGAGGTCGGCGGAGGGATCGCCCGGACGCGTGAGGACGGTGAGGACCTCGACCGAAGGAGCCCGGTTCGGTTCGTCGGCGAGCTGGGCCACGGTCGCCGCGGCCGCTAGCCGGTGGCTGTCGATCTTCTGTTGCAGCTGGGTCACCAGCGCGGCGGTCGTGGGCTGCAGCGACTCGAGCTGCGCGAGCTCCGCCGCCGCGTAGGCGAGGTGCTCGCCGTATTCGCTCGTCGCGACGATCGCGTCGTCGTCGCTGCCGCTCGTCGCGAGCTTCGTTGCCTCGGCAAAACGGTGCTCGGCGATGGAGAGCTCGACCGACGCGCGATCCTCCGGAGTCGTCGCGAGCGCGAGGCGCGCCTGCTCAGACGCGATCTTCACGCTGTACAGCGGATCGCTCGTGACGGATCCGGCGCTCACGACCATCGTGCTCGCGCCGATGCCGACGACGACGAGCACGAAGCCGAGAGCGCGCATCGCGTACGGAGCCGGCTTCGCGAGGATCTCGAACGCGATCGCGACACGGTCCGCGATGGTCGCGCCTCGTGGGCGGAGCGAATCGAGCACTCGCGACCGAATTCGGGCGCGTGCGCGGGCGTCGGGACCGGCGAAGGGGTCCTTGTGAAGCCGGAGCGCGAGCCGGACGGTCTCGCGGAGCTGGTCGTCGTGGATGTCCTCGAGGAGGCGCTCGCCGCGGGCGACCTCTTCGATCAGCCGAGCCGTGTCTTTGGCGGTCCGACGTCCCACCACGCGCTTAACGGGTCGTTCAGGTGCTCGTTATCCGGAGCGGCGTCAGGCGGGTCTCGGGCCTCGTTACGGGGTCGCGGCCGCGGCGGCGACCTTGGCGGGACCGCCCCATACCGGCGCGTAGTGGCTCGCGAAGGCGTCCTGGTGGAGCACCTGGCCGTTCTCGTAGACGGTCCGCGTGCGGAACGCGTCGCGTCCGTCGACAAACGCGCCCGGCGGGTACGCGGGGTCGGCGGGCTGGTCGGCGGCTGGATGCACGAAGTTGCGCTGCACCGCATCGCTGATCACGACGGTGCGACCCGTGGGGATACCCCAGACGTCGATCGTGAGCGAGGTGTCACCGCTCCACGACCAGATGAAGACCGGATTGGTCGTGTCATTGCGCCACTTGAAGTCGACTCCGGGCTCGAAGACCGCGGCGTCGTAGCCAATGGGATAACGGTCGATGTAGTACCCGTGGGCGTGGCGTTCGACGATCTCGTAGCCCTGACGCGAGACCGCGTTGAAGATCGTCGTCGAGACCTGGCAGAGGCCGCCACCGATGACGTTCTCGTCGGAGCGGTTGTTGATGATCGCGCCGGCATACGTGTACCCCCGCTCGACGGTGACCGGACCAAGGAGCTCCCAGAACGAGAAGGTCTGCCCGGGCATGATCACGACGCCGTCGAACTGCGAGGCGCCGGTCGAGATGTTCGCGTGCCGCGAGAAGCTGGGCGGGTACGACGTCGTGAACGTCGAGGTCCGCGAGATCTTCGCGGCGAGCTCGTTCGCCTGTTCCGTCGTGAAGGCGGACTTATCGACCGCGGCCGGAGCGGCGATCTCTCTGCTCGCGCCGGCGGGGCGGACGAGCTCGTCGAGGAAGAGGGCGCGCAGCTTCTCCTGGTCGATGCGCACCCCGCTTTCCGACGGGATGACCGAGACGACCTGTTCCGCGTTCAGCCGGAACTTCGCGCTCTTGCCGGGGTGATCGAGCACCGTCCCGAGAGCCGCGACCCACGACGCGACGCGCTCGTTCGCGAGCGAGACCGTGTACCGGTAGCGGGCGGACGGGGCGATGGCGTCGCCGGGGATCGCGGGGAGCTCACCGGGCTTCGCCGTGACGCGGTCGATGATGACAAGCGTCGAAAGGCTCGCGGGGCTCTCCTCCCACGTGCGGTCCTCGACCCGCACCGTGAGCGGCGTGGTCACCGCCGTCGCCCGTGCGTACGCCTCATCGAAACCCGACGCGTCGACCTCCGGATACGCCGAGCGCACGCGGAGCGCGACGTCGCGATCGCCGAGGGAGTCGGCGGACAGAAGTCCCGCGACCGTCGCAGGGCGATCGACGATACGGCCGAGCTCGGGGTGTGTGACCTCGAGCCCCTTCGCGCCGACGCGCAACTGCCCGGCGACCGGCGCGCGATCGATCTCGACCGCAGCGCTCGCGACCCACCGATCGAGCGTGTCGTTCTGGGGACGCATCGCGAACGGGATCCGCCCGACGCCGCGAAGCGCATCGATCCACGCGTCCGCACGATCGACGAGCGAACCGTCCTTGCCGTAGGCCAGCGCCGCGGCGACCGCGGCGTCGACGTCAGGAGCGATGCCGAGCGATCCGTTCGTCGCGCGCCAGGTGTGGGCGCCGTCGGTCAACGTCACGCTGGCAGCGTTCCATGGGACGACGAGCTCACTCTGCAGGCGCGCTCGGATCTGGGCTTCCTCGAGCGAGCCGATCGCGACGCCACCGACGGTCAAGCCGGGAAGCGCGCGGTGCACGTACCCCGCGGACGCCGCAGCGGCGCACGCGAGCGCGACCGCGACGACGACGAGCGGCGCGAGGATGAGCTTCCAGACGAAGCTGCGCTCACGACGGACCGTCTGCTCGCCGCTTCGCGCAAGGACCGCCATGTTGTCTGTCGCCTCCCCGAGCGCCATCCGCACTCACCAAACGATCGAGCAAGGTGCGTGCCTTGAACCGTCCGCCCGCTTGCTCGCCGTGAACTTTCTACTTCTGTAAACGAACGAAGTGTCACCGCCGTTCCGATGGCGACGCGACTGATTTGACACGCGCGTAACTACTACGTCTGTCGTTTAGGCGACGTTGACGTTGCCTGA
>VBFI01000191.1 GCA_005889275.1 Chloroflexota bacterium
GTAGCGCTTCTCGCGCTTGCGCAGCTCGTACGCGAGTGTGAGCGCGAGCCTCGCGCCTGAGGCGCCGAGCGGATGGCCGAGCGCGATCGCGCCGCCGTTCACGTTCGTCTTCTCGCGATCGAGGCCGAGGTCCTTCTCGACGGCGAGGTACTGCGTCGCGAACGCCTCGTTGATCTCGACGAGGTCCATGTCCGACACCTTGAGGCCCGCGCGGTCGAGCGCCTGACGGGATGACGGCGCGGGACCGATGCCCATGATGTCGGGATCCACTCCGCACACGCCGCCGGACACGATCCGCGCGATGGGCTTGAGGCCTGCCTTCTTCGCGGCGTCGGCCGACGCCACGACGACCGCGGCCGCGCCGTCGTTGATCCCCGACGCGTTCCCCGCCGTGACGGTGCCGCTCTTCTCGAACCGCGCCTGGAGCTTGGCGAGGATCTCGAGGGTCGTGTCGGCGCGGATGTGCTCGTCCTTGTCGACCGTGACCTCGCCCTTCTTGGTCTTCACGGGGACCGGGACGATCTCTTCGCTGAAGCGGCAGGACTCGCGCGCCTTCGCCGCCAGCATGTGGCTGCGATACGCGAACTCGTCGGCGGCCTCGCGCGTGATGCCGTACTTGCGTCCGAGGTTCTCGGCGGTGTTCGCCATGCCGAGGCCGTTGTACGAGTCGACGAGCGCGACCCAGAGGTAGTCCTCGAGCTTCTGCTCGCCGAGCGGGAGGCCCCACCGCGCGCCGCGGATCATGTGCGGCGCCATCGACATGTTCTCGGCGCCGCCGGCGAGGACGAACTCCGCCTGGCCGAGCTGGATCTCCTGTGACGCGAGCAAGATGGCCTGCAGCCCGGAGCCGCACAGGCGGTTCACGGTGAGGGCGGGCGCCTCCTTCGGGACGCCGGCCTTGAGCCCGATGTGGCGCGCGAGGTAAACGGCGTCGCCGGAGGTCTGCAGGACGTTGCCGAAGATGACCTGGTCGATCCGCTCGGGCTCGACCTTCGATTTCTCGAGCGCGGCCTTCGCCGCGATCACGCCGAGGTCGGTGGCCGAGGTGTCGCGCAGCTGCCCGCCGTACGTGCCGAACGGCGTGCGCGCGCCGTCGATGATGACTACTTCCTTCATTCGGACCGCTCCCATGGCCGCATGCCGCGACCGCATTAATTGTCCCACTTGAGCAGAATCAACAGATGACCAGCTTCAGCGAGCTGTTCGCCGACGCTCAGGCGCGTCGTGAGTCCGGTGACCTCACCGGCGCACTTGCGCTCTTCGACGGTCGCGAACAGGACCTCCCGCTGCAGAAGGGCCTCGTCTACCTGGTGCGGGCGGAGCTTTTCGCACAGCTGGGTCAACCCGACCGCGCCATCGACACACTGGACGCCGCGCTCGCCTCGGGCTGCCGCTACAAGCGCTCGTGGCTCGAGGAGAACAAACGGCTCGCGCCCCTCCGCGGCTCCTCGCTCTTCCGCGACCTCACCGAGCGATCGGCGAGGAGGTACGAGGAAGATTCCGCGGCCGCTCGCCCGGAGCTCACCGTCGTCATGCCCCGGAACGTCGCGCCCGGCACCGAGTACCCGCTGCTCGTCGCGCTGCACGGGAACAACAGCACGATGGCCGAAACCGTCGCGCATTGGTCATCCGCGGCGCACGCGGGTTGGGTCGTCGCCGTCCCGCAGTCGAGCGAGATCGGAGCGAGCCCGGGCGCCTTCGTGTGGAACCAGACCGAGCGGACCGCAGGCGAGGTGACCGCCCACATCGCCGAGATCGGGAAACGGACTCCGATCCACTCGGACCGCGTCGTCCTCGGCGGATTCTCGATGGGCGGACTGCAGGCGATCGCGCTCCCGCTCAGCGCGCGGGTCCGGGCGCGCGCCTTCATCGCGGTGGCGGCATGGCTCCCCGAGATCCGCGAGTTCGCGACGATGCTCGACCGTGGCCCCGGCCGCGAGCTGCGCGGGTACGTGGTCGTCGGTGACCGCGATCCGAGCCGCGAAGGAGCGAAGCAGCTCGTCGCGCTCCTCGCGAAACACCGCGTCCGGGTGGAGCTCGATCTTCGCGCCGACCTCGGTCACGAGTACCCGGCGGACATGCCGGAGACGCTCGCCCGCGCGCTGGCGTCCGCGTTGAGCTAGGTCGAAGGGCGGCGGCCAGATCGGCCGCCGCCATTTCGCCTACTGCAGGGTCACGTCGTCGTAGAGCGTGTAGGTCGGGTCGCCCGGGTAGTTGTCGTCGTGGTCGGCGAGGGTGAGCGTGTACGAATGACCGCCCACCACCCCCGCCGTCTTGCTCGCCCACGTGCCCGTGTTCGAGCAGGTCCTCGCGAGCACGGTCGTCGTCGTTCCCGCGGTGTTGTCGCGGAGCGTCGCCGTCGCCCAGTCGTACGTCACGCTGTCGGTGCAGACGACGCGGTACCAGAACGTGAGACTCGTCGCGCTCGCCGAGACGGTGAAGGTCTGCGCGACCGAGCTGTCGCCGCTGAACGGGCCGGTGCTCCCGACCCTCGCCGAACCCGCGCCGCTGTGCGACACGGTCGAGGTCGCGACGCTCCCGGAAGTCGTCCAGCCGGTCAGGCCACTCTCGAAGCCCCCGTTGGTGACGCCCGTCGGCGGCGGAGGTGGTGCCGCGCCGATGGTCACGTCGTCGTACAGCGTGTACGTCGGGTCACCCGGGTAGTTGTCGTCGTGATCGATGAGCGTGAGCGTGTAGGAGTGAGCGCCGACGAGGGTCGCCGAGGCCGTCTTCCATAACCCTGTGTTCGTGCAGGTCCTCGCGAGCATCGTGCTCGTCGTCCCCGCGGTGTTGTCGCGGAGCGTGGCAGTGCCCCAGTCGTACGTGACCGAGTCCGTGCAGACGGGGCGGTAATAGAAGGAGAGGCTGCCGCCGCCCGAGGGCGCGGTGAACGTCTGCGCGACGGAGCTGTCGCCGCTGAACGGCGAGCCGCTGCCGATCATGGCCGACGCGGTGCCGGTGTGGGCCGTCGCCGACGTCGCGGTGCTCCCGGTGCGGGTCCAGCCGGTGAAGCCCTGCTCGAATCCGCCGTTGGTGATGCCGCTCGTCGGGGCGGGGGTGACCGTGAGCGAGACCGTGGTGCTGTGCGTGGCGCTCGGCGACGTGCCGGTCACCGTGATCGGGTACGTGCCGGGGGTGGTGGTCGCGTCCACGCTGAACGTCAGCGTCGAGCTCGTGCCCGTCGTGACCGCGGACGGGTTGAGGCTCGTGCTCGTTCCGGATGGCGCGCCGGTCGCTGTCAGCGAGATCGTTTCGGCGGCGCCGCTGGTGATGGCGGTCGAGATCGTCGAGGTGCCCGAGCCGCCCTGGGCGATCGAGACGCTCGTCGGGTTCGCGCTGATTGAGAAGTCATTCGCGACGGGCGCCGTTACCGTGAGCGTGACCGTCGTGCCGTGCGTCGCGCTCGTCCCGGTGCCCGTGATCGTCACCGGGTACGTGCCGGGTGCGGTGCTCGCGTCCACCGTGAAGGTGAGCGTCGAGCTCGTGCCCGAGGTGATCGGGTTGGGGCTGAAGGCGGCCGTCGTGCCCGCCGGCACGCCAGTCGCGGAGAGGCTCACGCTCTGCGCCGAGCCGCTCGTCGTGACCGTCGAGATCGTCGATGTCGCGGTCCCGCCTTGCGCGGCGGAGACGCTCGACGGGTTCGCGCTGATCGAGAAGTCGTTCGGCGGCGGCGTGCCGCCGCATCCGGGCAGCGTGAACGTGCCGATCCGCGTGTGCCAGTTGAAGGTGCCGTTCGCCGGGATGTACTCGTTCGTGTACCAGAACGTGCAGCCATCGACCGGATCGACGGTCATGGCGCTGTAGTCGCCCCAGCGGCTGAGATTGGTGGTCTGCGAACCGGCACCATCGATGATGGAGCCCTCGCCCTGGGTCATCGCGCCCGCGGCGTCGCCCGCGAGCCGCCCGGTGTAGTGGATCTGGGGATGCAGGGTCGAGCTCGAGACGCTGAAGCCGAGCCCGATCCCGCCGGACTTGTCCATCGCGATGCTGCCCATCCAGCGGTAGCTCGCATCGGGCGCGTAGGTGCCCTGCTGGAAGAGCGTCAGGTTGCCCCCCGAGATGCGGAGCTCGTACCAGCGCACCCCGGTCGATGAGCCGGCGGTGATGCTGTGGTTCACGACGAGCGCCTCGTGGTCACCGAAATTCCGATAGGCGAGCCGGTACATGAGCCGGTCGGCGAGCGAGTCGAGGCGCTGCGTCGTCCCCGACTGCGGGACGCAGGTGCCGCCGCTGCACGCCTCGCTGTAGGAGGCGACGCCGAGGCTCGTGGCACCGCTGAACGTCGTGTTGCCGGGAGTCGTCCAGTCGACGTGGAACTTCCACGTGACCAGGCTCGACGTCGTGCCGAGGCCGACCACGTAGTTCGGCGAGCCCGCCGGCGGCAGGGTCGGGCCGTCGAGCGACGCCGGAAGCAGTCCGCCGTATGCGGTGCCCGTCTGGAAGAGCTGCTGCGTCGCGGGCTGGCCCGCGAGCATCCTCGTGCGATCGAGCGCGGCGACGCCGGCGCCGACGAAGGTCGCGCCGTTCGCGAAGAAATTCACCGTGAGGTAGTAGCCGTCGGGCCAGACGCCGAGCTTGGGGTAGTCGGGGAAGTTCGTGTTCCCGTAGCTGAACGAGTAGCGGTTGTAGGTGCCGGTCGGGTCGGGCGTGGTCGAGACCGCGACGCACATGAGGTAGGGCGTCGTCGTCACCGAGAACTGGCTGATCACCCAGCGGTCGGCGATGCCGTCGTAAAGGACGGTCGGGTCGCCGTCGTTGTTGCTCTGGCACCCGCCGCCGAAGCCGGACCAGACCGTGTTGATCGGCACCGGACCGTAGACCGGCGTGCCGCTCTTGTTGAACACCGCGAAGTCGGTGTTGACGGTCTGCACGTAGTGATTCGGGCCCACCGCGCCGTTCGTGTCGGGCGGCGCGGCGTTCACCGCGAACGTGCCCGCGGGTCCCGAGAAGCCGTTGCCGACTCCGTCGAACGATGAGAGGAGCGTCGGGACGCTCGCGGTCGTCGGTGTCGACGAGCCGGGCTGCGGGCTTGCGCCGTTGTTCGGGATCGGATGGTCGTGACCGGGGATCGGCTTGTGCGGTTTGATCCGGTGCTCGCTCGAGTTTCCCGGACCGCGCCCGAGCGTGCTCAGGGGCGCGGACACGTCGTTCTTGAGCGACGGGATGATCGTCGGGCCGGTCAGGATGTCCGCCGGGCTCGCCGCGGCGATCGGCGCCGGCGTCGCGAGCACGAGCAGCGCGAGCAGCGGGAACAGGACAGCGAAGATCGCGGATGCGCGCTTCCTCACGAGCTTCCCCCCTAGTGGATTGGCAGAGAGAAGGGAATCAAGCCATCGCGCCGCCGTCCGGTCAAGCAAGCGAGCGCTACGCGGATACGGACCTCGCGATGATGTCGCCGACCTCGCCGGTGGTCTGAAGGCCGGCCTCCACCCCCTTGATCCGGCCCGTCCGCAGGCCGTTGCGGATCGCGCCGTCGATCCCCTTCGCGGCGTCGGGCTGGCCGACATGCTCGAGCAGCAGCGCGAGGGCGCCGATCGCGGCGACCGGACTTGCTACCCCTTTGCCAGCGTATTTCGGCGCGCTGCCGTGGATCGGCTCGAACACGGAGACCTTCCCCGGGTGGATGTTCCCCGATGCCGCCGTGCCGAGCCCGCCGGCGAGCGCGGCGCCGAGGTCAGAAAGGATGTCGCCGAAGAGGTTCGTCGTCACGATGACATCGAACTGCTCAGGCTTGAGCACCAGCCACATCGCCGCCGCGTCGACGTACATCGCGTCGCGCTCGACGTCCGGGAACTCGGCCGCGACCTCGTCGAAGATGTCGCGCCAGATCTGCTGCACCGGGATCGCGTTCGCTTTGTCGACGAGCGTGAGGTGCTTGCGCGGTCCTTTGCGCGCGAGCTCGAACGCGTAGCGCACGATCCGCTCCACTCCGCGGCGCGTGAAGCGCATCGGCACGACCGCGGTCTCGTCCGGTGTGCCGACCGCGGTCCACTCGCCCTCGGCCGTGTACACGTCCTCGGTGTTCTCGCGGATCACGGTCATGTGGATCTCGGAGGCGCCCTTGCCGCGGAGCGGCGAGAGCCGGTCGTCGTAAAGGACGACGGGGCGCAGGTTGACGTAGAGGTCGAGCCCGCGGCGAAGCCCGATGATGACATCACGCTCGATCATCCCGCGTGGCGCGTCGGGATGGCCGATGGCGCCGAGCAGCACCGCGTCGAGCGCGCGTATCGGACGGAGCTTGTCGGGCGTGAGCCGCTCGCCGGTCTTCAGGAAATGCGCGCCCGACCACGGGAACCGCGTGCGTTCGGTGCGAAATCCGAAGCGCTGCTCGCACGCGTCGAGCACCTTGAGCGCCGCCTCGGTGACCTCCGGGCCGATGCCATCGCCCGGAATCACGCCGAGCCGGTACGTGTTCACGCCTGCTGATGCTGGCATACGGGCGTTGACCTTGTGCAGCCTGCCCTGTAGCCTCGGCAGTCACATGGCGCGCATCGTCATTCCGTGCATGCTCACCGTCCTCCCGCTCGTCGGGATGGGCCGAGCACGTTCGGGGGGCAGCAGCTAGCGCGGTTCCACAAAGCGGACTTCCAGGAGGGCCTCCCGAAAAAGGGGAGGCCTTCTTCGTTGTCAGGGGAGGTAGAGCGACGAACGGGCCGACCGCGTACCTCGCGATCGCGTTCGCGTCCCGGGACGCGGCCGCCGCGACGCGCCTGCGCGTCGCGATCGCCGAGCTCGCCCCAGACTCCCGCGTCGTGCGCTCGCGCGCCGGCGTCGCGGCCGCGCTGCGCGAGCTTACCGACCCGATCGACGCGCGGGTCCACGCGGAATCGCTTCGCGCGCGGCTCGCCAAGGCGACCGGCGACGACGCGGTCTCCGCGGGCGTCGGCGGCCCGATGCGCGGCGCGACCGGAGCGCACCTCGCGCTGCTGCAGGCGGAGCAGGCCGTCGTGGTCGGGCGCGGGCTCCGCGGCGACGGACGCGTCACGCTCTTCGACGACCTCGGGCCGTACTGCTTCGTGCTCGGCCGACCGGAGAGCGACATCCGTGAGTTCGCGGATCGGATCCTCGGCCCGCTCGCCGAGGATGGGCGCCACGCCGATCTGCTGCGGACGCTCGATGCTTACCTTCGGCTGCACGGCAGCCTGAACGCCGTGGCGCGTGACCTCTTTCTGCATCGCAACACCGTGCGGCAGCGCCTGCGGCGCATCGCGAAGCTCACCGGCGCGGATCTGAACGACGCCGAGGCCCGCCTCGCGCTGCAGCTCGCGCTCCTCGGCCGACAGGCGCTCGAGCGGCTCGCCTCATGAAGACCGTCCCGTACGCCGGGATCCGCATCGTCGCCGGCGCGCTCGCGGCGGCCTGGTGCGCGTACGTATTCGTGACCGAGGGCGGCGCGCTCAGTGACCTCGCAGGGATCGTCTTCTTCGCGGCCGGCTGGGTCGTCGCCCGGCGCTTCGGCCGGCCCGTCGGGCTGAGCGGCGCGCGGCCCTGGCTCGACACCGTGCTGCCGATCGCGCTCGCGGCGTTCGCGGTCGCGCCCGCCGCGCTCTATCCCTTCCTCGGGCAGATCGCGATCGCGCCGACCGCCGCGGTCTTCGTGCTCTTCTTCGCCGGTATGTCGTTCTCGCTCGGTCTCGGGCCGTACGCGAACGTGAAGGTCGCGCTCGCGCGCTAGCTCTGCGCCCCAGCCCGCTGCGTCGCGAGGGCCATGACGGCAGGACCTCCCGCCGCGACCGCTGACGCGATGTTGCCGCTCGCGTCGATCAGGACCGCGGACGGCGTGCCCGTCGCGCCGAACGCATGACCGAGCGCAAAACTCCGGTCGATGAGCACCGGAGCACGGAAGCCCAGGTCACGATTCGCCTCAGCGGATCCTGCTGAGACCACGACGAGCCGTGGCGCGGCCGCGTCGGCGCGCCCTTCCCATTCGCGGATCTCGGCGAGCAGTTGAGCGCAGAAGCCACAGGCCGGATCCCAGAAGACGACCAGCGATTGACGACCCCGCAGCTTCGCCGGGTCGAATGCACGGCCTTCGATGTCGCTCAGTCGGAGCGACGGCGCGGGCTGGCCGATCGTGGCCGGAGCGCCGTGGTCGTGCGGTGCGTTCGCGGCGAGATCGACGCCGGCGCTACGGGCGATCAGAGCTCCGATGGCCGGGGCACCTTCACTTACGGCTGTCACGATGAGTCCTTCCGGCGAGACGACCACAGCGCTTGGCGTCGCTGGCGCGCGATAGCTGTCGGCCACTTCCCGATTCTTTTGGAGGAGCACATGGCGCAGTCCGTGCTCCGCGGCCTTTGCCCGGTTGGCCTCTGGCGTGCCACGCGAAACAACCGCGAGTGTCAGACGACCGACGTGCTCGCGCTGCCAACGGCCGAGGTCGGGGAGCATCGCGTTGCAGGGCCCGCAGCCAGGATCCATGAAGACGATCCCTACAGGAAGGCCGATCGCAGTCAGCGCCGCGAGGGTGAGCGTTTCGCCGTGCAGGCCGACAAGGCTGAAGCTAGGCGCCTGGGCGCCGATGGCCAGGCCGACCGCGGGTGGCCCTGGCGTCGGGTCGAGCTGAAGACCCCGACGTTCCTCGAGCTGCTCGAGGCGGACCAGGAGGCGGCCGTTCTGCGCGAGAAGCTGTCCAAGGAATCGGCTCTGTATCGCGAGGCCAATGGCAAGAGCTATCCCCAGGGTCACTCCGACAGGCTCGTGCGTTAGCAGCGCCGCGGCCCCGCCAACAAGGTCGGGGCCGCTGACCTCCGGGCCGGCGGCGACGGGGACCATGGCGATCGCCAGAAGAACGACGTTCCGAGCGACGGTTCCGCGCCCGATCGGTCCGGCGCCGATCTGACCGAAACAACGGCAATCCGGCCGTCGCCCCGCGATCAGATTGCGCGCGATTACAGCGGTGAACACGGCGAGGAGTCCTGCAGCCACCCCGGACGCCAACCATGACGTGGCTGTGACTAACAGCCCGAGCGCGACCGCCAACTCGATCCACGGCAGTACCCGTGACAGCGGTGGCGCCAGCGCTGCCGGCGCTCCCAAGTCATGAAGCGCTTTGCGTGTCCCCGCGGGATCGAAAAGCTTCGCGGTTCCTGACGTGACGAACGTCGCGGCGAGCACGACGCGGGCGAGGAGCGTCGCGGCGACAAGAATTTCCATCGGGTCGCTCCCTACGTGCTCACGGGCACACGGTCGTCGCGGGGATGCATCCAAGGTCTGGGCAGAAGTGCGTGCCGCTCGGACACGTGCAGATGCCGTTGACGCAGGCCATTCCAGTTTCGCAGGCGTTCCCGCATGTCCCGCAGTTCGATGTGTCATTGCGCGTGTTCACTTCGCACCCGTTGACCAAACTGCCGTCGCAGTTCGCAAAACCGGCCGCGCAAGTTCCGACGCAAGTCATCGTCGAGCCGGTGACCGTGCAGATTCCTGAGTAGTTCGCGCCGGTGCAGGTGGCTCCGACGTTCTTGCCCGAGCAGAGGGCGTCGCTCGTTACACACACGCCGCTCTGGCAGGTCGCACCGATAGCCTGGCAGTTGGCACCGCAGACTCCGCAGTTACGCGAGTCGATCAGAAGATTGATCTCGCAGCCGTCCGCCATGACACCGTTGCAGTTCGCGAAGCCAGGCGTGCACGTTCCGACGCACGTCAGCGTTGTCCCGTTCGTCGTGCAGATGCCGGTGAAATTTGGGGCCGAACATGCGTCGCCTGCGCTCTTGCTGACGCAGGCCTGATCGATTGGAACGCAGACGCCATTGGCGCAGGCCCGACCGCTCGGGCAGACGTTCCCGCAGGATCCGCAATTCATGTTGTCAGCGAGGAGGTTGATCTCACAGCCATTGGCGGCGAGGTTCCCGTCACAGTTCGCGAACCCCGCGCTGCACGTCCCGGTGCATACCAGCGCGGATCCGGTCGTCACACAGGTGCCCTGGTAGTTGGCAGCGGCGCACGCGTCACCCGCCGACTTACCAGCACACAACGGATCGGGCGCGACGCACGTGCCGTTAGAGCAGATCGACCCGGCAGCACAGACGTGCCCGCAAGCGCCGCAGTTGTTCACGTCCCGGCTCAGGTTCGTCTCGCAGCCGTTCGTCAGGCTCCCATCGCAGTTACCGAAACCAGCTGAGCACGTGCCGGTGCAAACGACGGCCGTGCCATTGAACGTGCACACCCCCAAGAAGTTCGCCGCCGCGCAGGCGTCGCCCACCGACTTGCCGGTGCAGATGTCCTGCGCCACAACGCACGAGCCGTTCGAGCACACGCCTGACGGACAGTGCGTCCCACAGGTCCCGCAGTTGTTCGGGTCGGTGCTCGTGTTGACGCAGCTGCTCGCGCAGATCGTCTGCCCGGGCGGGCATGCGGTTGCGGTGGCGCACCCGCCGTTGATGCAGGTCTGGCCCAGCGAGCAGGTCCTCCCGCAAGCACCGCAGTTCGAAGGATCGATCGCGGGTACGACGCAGAGCCCATTGCAGAGGAGCATTCCGGGAGGGCACGTGGGAGGCAGGCATGAGGGCGGGGGACACTGAGCGACACAGCCGCCTCTCCGACACACCGAGCCGGCGGTGCACGCCACGCCGCAACCGCCGCAGTTGTCAGGGTCGATGGAGACGTCCCGACAGGCTCCATTGCAATTGGCCAGTCCGGGCGGGCACTTCGTCTTCTTTTTCTCGTCTTCGTCATCCGCCGCGGCGCGACCACCGAGGGTGAGCATCGCGAACATGCCGAGGAGACCAGCGCCAGCAGTCCGGAGCGCGGCTCTCCGCGGTGATTCGGTCTCGCTCGCTGATTTAGCTAGGTCGTCGAACCAGTGGCTCAACCCTGCGCCCCCCCGTCCGCCGCCCGCGTTCTAGGCGTGAGGCGGGCGCTTGTCAACTCGGCTCCTCGCCGGGGAGGCTCTGGCTAGGTCCTCTAGGGGCCGATCACCGCCTCGAAGGCCTCCGCGATGACCCCGTAGCCGGCCGCGTTCGCGTGGATGTTCGGGCCGAGTGGCGCGGGGGCGCACATCCACGTCCACGCGCAGATACGGAGGACATCGAGCGGGACCCCGCCGACGAGCGTCGTGTCCGTCGTCGCGAACGCCGTCTCGACGTCAGCGACGCGGTCGCCTGCAGCGGTGTAGATGC
>VBFI01000192.1 GCA_005889275.1 Chloroflexota bacterium
TGACTCGCGCCCCATCCGCCGACCACCCGAGCCACGCGGCTTCGTCGACCGGCGCGTCGATCACGCGATCGGTCCACGCGACCGGGTCCACCAGGTGCAGGACCCCGCCGGCGTTTGAGGAGCCGCTCGGCCACACGATCGTCGCGAGCGTCCGGCCGTCGGGCGCGAGGGCCGCTTTGTAGTGGTGACCGAGCTCGAGCGGTGTGAAGCCGGGGATGTCCTGGAGCGTCCTTGGATCGATCGGCCGCGCGCGTAGCACGCCGAGCTTCTGCTGGTCGAGGGACCCGTCGGGACCGGGATCTTCGACGCGCGCGAGGAGCAGCTCGGCGCTCGCGCCTGCCGGCCGCGCCATCGGCGCCTGGGTCGCGTTCGCCGGCCCGGCGGCGACCGGCGTCGTCACCGCGGCGGGCGGCGAGAGCGGCGCCGCGCAGGCGATCGCGAGTCCGACAGCAGCGACCAGCGAGAGTGCGGCCAGACCGGGTCGGGGGCTCATCCTCACCGATACAGCCCTCGACCCGAATCGGTTCCCGCGGCGTCGAGACCTCAGCTAGTCATCGGCGTGCGTGAAGACGGCCACCCCCTGACCCTTCAGCGGGACGAAGACATGGTTGTTGATCGGGTCCGCCGCGACCGAATGCGCGTTGGGGCCGGTCGGGATGTTGGTGATCCATTCGTTGTCTTCGGCGTCGATGACACCGAGAACCGGCGTCGGCGTTCCGGTCGCCAGGCCATTCGAGGTCATGCCGCGGGCCGCGAGGTAGTAGCGATCGTCGCCCGGGTTGAACCACACCTCGTCCGAACCGCCGACCTTCGTGGTCGCGGCGACGATCGAGCCATCGTGGGCGTTCATGACGATCGTCTGCGCCTGGGCCCCGGCGGCGATCGCGTCCTGGCTGCAGCCAACGAGAAGGTGCTGATGCGGACCAAGAGCGAGTCCGGCGGGCTGACAGCTCGCGACCGGGAACAGCGCGCGCAAAGACAGCGAGCGCGGGTCCATCACCGCGATGCCTCCGTGTAGCGGATCGGCGCCCAGCTGCGGCACGGACATGTAAAAGAGGTGCGTCTCCGGATCCCAGACCGGTTGCTCGAGGCCGTTCGTCGCGTCAGGAAAGCTGATGCGGCCGAGGACGCTGCGGTCGCGCGCGCTGATGAACGTCACGAACGGCGCGGCCTCGGCGTCGTTCGCGATGAGGACGACCTCGTCGCGCTGGTCGAAGGCGATCTCGTCCGCGCGGTTCGTTCCGCCGGTCGAGATGGACTTCACGATCTGCCGGCTCCGCAGGTCGATGACTTTCACGGTGCTGTCGCCGTCGCCGGCCCAGAGCTCATCCCGGGATTGAATGACGAGGACGCCGTTTGGACCCGCGGTCTCGTTGCTTCCGTGGAAGCCGACGAAGCCGCCGATCCGAGCGACGAAGCTGTCGTTCCTCGCGCTGACGATGTCGATCCCGCTGTTCGACCTGTCCGCGAGGTAGTACGTCTGCGACGAGCGGTCCACCCAGCTGATGTCGAAGCTGTTGAGCGGAGCGCCGGGAATGGAGATGAGCGCGAGCTCGCGATACGCGTTGTCGTCGCGGTGCGCGGCGCTGATGGTGCTCGAGAGGGCGAGCGAGATGACGCTGAGGACGATCGCGGAGAACCAAAGACCTGAGCGGCCCATCATTTGCGACCCCCGATTTATCCCTGACCGGCGTTCCGGCGTGCGAGGAGCGCCCGCAGTCTCACACCTCACGGACTCGCGTCAAACGGCGGCTGTCCGAACGCTCACTCAACAGGCAAGCGCCGCGAGGCGCAGGAGCAAGATGATCAGCCATGACGATGCCGGCGAGGGACGACGAAGCGCTGAAGGAGGGCGAGAGATGACCAGAAGTCCGCAGTTGCACGCGCCAAGGATGGTGAAGACCGCCGAGGTCCTCATGAGAGTGCATGGAGAGGGTGCGATCGGTCGGTTCAACGCCGCCGTCGCGGTCCGGATCACCAGGATCGTGGGAACGATGTACTGCGCCTACGCCTTCACGCTCATCGCCCTCGTCGCGCTGCCCGCGGCGATCCAGCAGGGATCGGCGACGGTGCTGGTCAACTGGCTCTCCTCGAACTTCCTCCAGCTCGTCCTGCTGCCGATCATCATCGTCGGTCAGAACGTGATCTCGGCCGCACAGGACGCGCGGGCCGAAGCCGATCACGAAACGCTCACCGCGCTCCACGCGATGTCGCAGCAGCAGATCCAGATCCTCGAGGGCCAGAACGAGATCCTCGATCTGCTGAGGCGGAAGGTCGCTTAGGCCGTCGTGAAGACTCGGGACCCAGCCGCTGGGAGCTACGGCGGCCAGAACAGCGGTTGGTCCTTTTCGTAGATCGTGATCCGATAGCCGTCCGGGTCGGCCATCGCGAAGGTCCTTCCGAAAGGGCCGTCGAATGGCTCGAGGAGGATCCGGATCCCGGCCGCGACCACCTTTTCGTAAAGCGCCTGCGCGTCACTTGCCCTCCACCAGAGCTGGATGGTGGTCGTCTCGGGCGATGGTCCGGGCTGGCCCGGACGGCGCGCGGAATTCACGGCGAGCGTAGGCCAGCCGACGAACGCGACGGCGCCGGGGCCGAAGTCGAAGGTGTCTCGGACCGCCCCCAGGTACTGCTCGTAGAAGGCGGCGGACCTGTTCGCGTCGCTTACCGCGATCGAGATGAAACCGGGACTTCCAGTGACGGCGGTTTGTCGCATACCCGACCTCCCTGTCAACCCATAGGACCCCGGGGCGGCCCGAAACTCATCGGTCGCTGTGGGTCGGCATGGCTCGCGGCAGACCGAACGGGGTGAAGAGCCGTGTGTCGACGAAATTGGTCACCGAGGCGATCGCGTCGTCCTGGAGCGCGAGCACCTGGATCGCGAATGCATGCCATCCCAATCCGTCGCGCTCGGACTTGTAGAGCCCAAAAGCGGGGCGCCCGTTCGCCGTGGTGGGTAGCAGGCGGTGGCGGCCGCCACGTTCCGGCCTCCACACCCAGGCCATGAACTCCCGGATCGTCGTTCGTCCTGCGTACCACTGCCGCCACGGCGGCATGCTCCAGACCGCGTCCTCCCTCAGGAGCGCGACGAACCCGTCCAGGTCGGAGGCCTCCCATGTCTGCACATAGCGTTCGAGGAGCTTGCGTTGCCGGTCGTCGAGCGCGTGCGGCGTCGTCTTCCGGCCACTCGGGACCCGTTGGCTGAGAGTCGCGCGCCCTCGCTGTAGCGCGCTGTTCACCGATGCGACCGAGGCGGCGAGCAGCGTGGCCGTCTCACTTGCGGACCAGCCGACCACGTCGCGAAGCAGCAACACCGCCCGCTGGCGGGCCGGCAGCTCCTGGATCGCCGCGATGAACGCGAGCTGGATCGTCTCGTGCGTCTCGTAGCGAGCTTCCGGACCCGGCTCGCGATCGGCGATGCCCTCGAGGGCCGCGTCCGGGTACGGCTCGAGCCAGGCAATCTCATCGGCGGCGGCACCCAGCGGCGCGAAATCGGCGGGCGGGCCTTGCGTCTCCGGCAGCACCCGGCGCTGATTCGCGCGGCGCGCGAGGAAGCTGAGGCACGCATTCGTGGCGATCCGGTAGAGCCAATTCCGGAGTGAGGTGCGCCCTTCGAAGCGGTCGAGTCCACGCCACGCGCGCAGCAGCGTTTCCTGGACCACGTCCTCAGCGTCGTGGTAGGAGCCGAGCATGCGGTAGCAGTGGAGCGTGATCTCCCCGCGGTACTGCTCGGAGAGCTGCTGAAAGTTCTTCTGGTCTCCGATCGGAGCCGCCATCCGCTTCGCCGCCACGCCGCTAGTGTGCCGCCGAATGATGAGGATCCGCGCTCATCCGCTCGCGTTGTTCTTTGCTGACCGGTTGGGACCAAGCAGTTGCATGATGATCAGGAGGCTGCTCACCAGCAACGCGGGCACATAGATGGACACGATCGACGATCAGCTGGCTTTCAGTCTCTGAATCCGGCGGGGATCGCCGACGTGCTCCAGACGGGTGGGTTCGATCCGCATCCATTCGTGTTCGCGCTCTCCGTGGCCTGAGCAGAATGCCCACGCGCCTTCGACGAGCGTGATCTTCGGGCCCGCTGCCCTTGGCTCCACGTGCGTCACGCAGACGAACTCGATCAAGTTCTTGTTCGCGAGCATCTCTCTCCCCCTTCTAAGCCGCGGACGAGGCAACCTGTTCGCGAAGCGCCGGCGCGACCCGGCTGCCGAGCAAGTCGATGGCCTTCATCATCTTCAGATGCGGCAGAGAGGCCGCGTTCATTTGAAAGGTGACGCGGGAGATGCCGCCGAGGGCCTCGCTGTGTCGCATGATTTTCTCAACCACCTCTTCGGCGGTGCCGATCAGCAGCGCGCCGTTCGGTCCCAGTTGAGCGTCGAACTGGGCACGGCTCACGGGGCCCCATCCGCGCTCCTTTCCGACGGAGCTGAACGCGCGGGCGTATCCCGGGAAGTAATCGTCGGCGGCCTCCTGCGTCGTCGCGGCAACGTAGCCGAGGGAGTGAAGGCCGACCTTCAGCCGATCACGTGAGAAGCCCGCTTGCCTGCCGGCCTCCCAGTAGAGATCGACGAGCGGCCTGAAGCGCCGCGTCTCGCCGCCGATGATCGCAACCATCAACGGAAGCCCGAGCGCGCCCGCGCGGACGAATGACTCCGGTGTCCCGCCAACGCCGAGCCATATCGGCAAGGGATCCTGCAACGGTCTCGGGTAGACGCCTTGCCCGGTCAGGGCCGGGCGGTACTCGCCGGACCAGTGCACGTGCTCGTTCTCGCGGATCTTGAGCAGCAGCTCGAGCTTTTCCGCGAAGAGCGCGTCGTAGTCGTCGAGCTTCAGCCCGAAGAGCGGGAAGGCCTCGATGAATGAACCGCGCCCGACGACCATCTCCGCCCGGCCTCGGGAAAGAAGATCGAGGGTCGCGAAGTTCTGAAACACCCGCACCGGGTCGGCCGCGCTGAGGACCGTGACTGCGCTGGTGAGACGTATGCGTTGCGTGCGCGCAGCCGCGGCGCCGAGGATTACCGTGGGCGCCGAGTCGAGGTACTCCTTGCGGTGATGCTCCCCGATCCCGAAGACGTCGAGCCCGACCTGGTCCGCATGTTCGATCTGTTCGATCAGGTTCCGCAGGCGATCGGATGGACTGACGGCGATGCTGCTGTCGTCGTAGGCCGCCGCGAAGCTGTCGATCCCGGTTTCCATCGGCACTCACAACATCTGTCTTCGCCGAATTGTTCCAAACATGGATCGCGAGACTTCGGCGCCTGGGCCTCGCCGAGGCGATGGCCGCGGGCTTTCAGGTCTTCGCGATCAGGTCTCTACGTCCGGGGCAGGACATCGACCCAGACGTCTCCGGCTAGCTTTCCGCCGGCGCGCTCCGAATGGAGACGCCAGCAGCCAGCCGTCGGAAACGTCAGACGAACGACCCAGGTGTCATCACCCACCGCTTCAACCGCGCTCGGATCAACGCGAGGAAGCCGACCCCACGCCCCGACAGGGCCCGCCGGCTGCTCGCCGTAGACATTGAGTGCCGAAATGCCGGTCATCTGCCACCGAAAACTCGTTTCGACCCCCGCCCGTAGCTCTTGCGGTGCCGCGATGCGGATGGTCGTCGAATCATGTGTTGATCCAACGAGCGTGCCGGCGGCATCGCGCGCGGACAGCTCGGCTCCGCAGAGCACGGGAGTCGGGCTGGCCGCTGCCTGTTTGGCAAGAGCCCCGCCGCCGCAGGCCAGCACGAAAGCCGCGGTCACCAATAGAAGGACGAGTCTCATGTCGCTCAGTACAACGACGAGACCGGCCCCGTTCCCGACGGCTTAGTACACGTGCTCGAAGTAATAGAGGATCCCAAACGCCAGAACCACCGCCGCGGCGGGAAATACCAAGCGCCGCACGATGCCCGTGGGTCGGGTCCAGTCCGCCGTTGCAAGAAAGAGGAGGCCGACGGGCAAGAGCGCCGCGATCGACAGCTGAAAGATATGCGCGCCGGTGCCCTCGTCCTGTTCGCGCGGCTGAACTTGGCCGCTGAGCATCGCGGGCACCGCGAAGACGAGCAGCGGCAGCAACGCTCCGAGAGAGAGGACGACCAGTCCGACGGTGCTGATGCGGTTGAGTTGTTGCCTCACTCGATCACCGCGGAGCTCACGGTGTTCGTGCGGATCGCGACTTGAACAGCTTCTCGACGTAGAGGTCCTCCGCGCTACGAGCTCTTTCTGCATGCGCACGGCGCTTCGCCCACTCCGCCGGTGGCAGGCTGTGATTCCCGCGGAGCCAGGTGAAATAGGCCTCTTCGGCCGCGATCCTCCGCTGAATCGCAAGCTCGAGACCGGCGATCTCGGTCCCGGTAAGCCCGACCTGTGTCTTCGGCTTGTCTTTCGGACGCTCCTTGAGCTTCTCGCGCGGTTCGACTTCGGACGTGCGGCCACGCTTTGTCGGAGCGATGAGGAAGGCCGCCTCGGGTTCATCGCGGACGAGCGGAGTGAGCTCGGCAATGATCTTCGGCGTGGCGCGTTTCGCGGCCTTCCAGACAGCCTCCGTTCCGGAGTCGATCGCTTCGAGATCCGCCCATGGGACGTCCAGCTTCTCGCGTTGAGCAGCACTCAGGCCTTTGGCGGCCGCCCGCATCGCCTCGAGTCGCCCACGGAGCGTCTTCACATCGATGGGATCGTCGAGGACCTGTTTCTTCGGATATCGGCTCAGCCCATAGACGAACTGGGCATTCCTGAGGATTTCGAGGGCGGCCTTCAGATCAGCGTTCGAGATCGACAACGCTCAGAACCTTACAACTGCGTCCACCCGGCCGATGTGAACCCTCGCGTCGAGATAGTCTGGCGCGCCGGCGCTTAGCGGGAGCCCCGCCTAGTGTCGTCCGCAAAGGAGGACCCGCGTGAACGACCAGAACGCGCTCGCCATGCAGAGCTATCCAGCCCGACTCACGATCGATCGCCCGGAGACGCTCGACCGCGTCACGACGCTCCTGCGCTTCGTCTGGATCATCCCGATCGCCGTCGTCTTCGCGCTCGTGTCCGGTGACCGCTCGTCCGCGGTGACGATCAGCGAAACGGGTGAACGTGTCCGCACCGGCGGAACGTCGATCGCCTTCTCGATCGGGGCCGCGACGGCGCTGATGCTCCTCTTCCGGCAGCGATACCCGCGCTGGTGGTTCGATTTCCAGCTCGCGCTCGCGAAGTTCGCCTATCGCGTCGCCGCCTATGCGCTCTTGCTCCGCGACGAGTACCCGTCGACCGAGGACGAGCAAGCCATCCACCTGGAGCTCGCGTATCCCGACGCGAAGCGTCTCAACAGCTGGCTGCCGCTCGTGAAGTGGATCCTCGCCATCCCGCACTACATCGTCCTGGTCATTCTTTTCATCGGCGTGGTCGTGGCGGTGGTCATCGCGTGGTTCGCCATCCTTATTACCGGTCACTATCCGCGACCGCTCTTCGACTACGTCGTCGGCGTCGGACGATGGCTCTTGAGAGTGCAGGCATATGCGATCCTTCTCGTGACCGACCGGTACCCGCCGTTCAGCTTGAGTTAGTCCGGAGCATCGGGCGCTGGGCGTGAGGAGACGAAAACACGCGGTCTGCTGAGGGACTCGCCGGCGTGGCGCGCGGCGTCGACGCGCAGGAGGCGTCACCTGCTGTCCGGTGCGTACGACGGCGCGCCTTCGCGGCACCGTCCAGTGAGGCCCGTCGATGAGCGCGTGGACGAGAGGCGAGCTCGACAAGATCGCGGCGGCGGACGAGGTGGAGATCGCGTCACTGCGGCACGACGGCACACTGCGAAGCCCGGTGACGGTGTGGGTCATCCGCCACGGCGACGATCTGTACGTCCGATCGGTGAAGGGTTCGGCAGGCGCGTGGTTCCGCGGAACCAAGTCGCGCAACGAAGGCCGCATCCAAGCCGGCGGGGTCGCTCGAGACGTGACCTTCGGGGAGGCCGACGACACGCTCAGTGACGAGATCGACGACGCGTACCGCGCTAAGTACCGCCGCTACGCGGCGAACATCGTGAACAGCGTTCTTTCACCGCAGGCGCGGTCAGCGACGCTGCGACTCGTGCCGCGTGAAAGTGCGCGTTCGACATCGAGTCGTCCGTCGCGCCCGCGGAGGGCCTAGCGCTGTCTGGTATCCCGGACTGGTCCACTTTCAGAGCCGCTCGCCTTCGGTAACGTCATTGGCTTCGAGCGTTTGCCGAAGGAATTTGTATAGAAACACGTCGTCGTCGAGAGAGACGAGACGTACGACCAAATAGACGAAGGCGAAAATCAGAACTGGAAAGACACCCAAGATCCGCAGGTCCTGATGGGAGGTCGGAATGGCCGCCCTGAACGCGAAGGTCGACAGCGCGACGAAGCCGAGGAAGACGAACGTCCAAACGCGATCGAGGAGGCTCAGTCCAAGTCGAACGCGGATGAGTGTGACACCCGCGCGGTCTTCGTACCGACCCGACGCCTGCGTGATCAACGTCGGTCGCGTGAGTGGATGGCGGCGCTTGAGCGCGAAACCGTCGGCCGAAATGCGTCCGTGGACAGGACGCGCCGTGCTCAGCGAGAACCACGAGCTTGGGGCGAGGAGCGAGATCCTGCGCTGACGAAGACGCTCCGAGCATTCGCTGGCCGAAAGGCGAGTTGACAACACGACCCGCTCGTTCGCGAGAGGGTCGAGCAGACGGCGGAGCGCGCCCGGACGGTTGGGCGGAGCCATCACCGCATCCATTCCGTTGGGCGGAGTTCTGGGAACGCGGACCCAGGCGTAGTACAGCCAGCCCAGAAGCGGGACGAGACCGGCAACCAGCGCAAGGAATAGCGGACTCGCGAGCCGGGCCCGTGTCGCGTCCCGCCACACCACGACCCCGGTGAGGGCTGGCCCGAGCAGGGAGAAAAGCGGTTCTCGTGAGAGTCGAAAGTCGAACCAGAGCGAAAGGAAGAGCCCAACGAAACTCGGGCCGAACCACCAAAAGAACAGCCGCGAGAAGATCTCCCCACGCGTCAGGCCTTCGAAGCTGACCGCACTGCGTAGGAACGCCACGCTAGTGCGCGTCGATGGTGAAGTTGTACTCGAGCGTCGCCAGAGAGCAGGGCGGCGCCTCCTTGCGGCAGAGCGGTTCTCCGGTTGCCCGCAAAACGAAACGACCGGTCTCAAGGACGTCGAACGTCCAGATCTTCAGGTCGGACCCGCCGACTGAGCCAGAACTTGCGGACTTGAGTTTCAGTGCGGACGGTTTGCTAGAGGCCAGATTCCAGGTGGCGTTGGCTGGTAGGACAACGCGCAGTTCGCCGCCAACGGACACCGACTTCGTTGTTGCGTCATCGCTAGGGTCCAGGCTGTATCCGTTCTGGACGCGAACGCACCCCGCCAGCAGCAGGGAAACGACGAGGGTAATTGCCGCACCGCGCGTCAGGACAGCGGTGCCAATATTCATTGCGAGAACCGTAGTCGGACGACCTACCAGGGTCCGTGTCTGGCCCGACTCAGCCGGCCGTCTTGCGTTGACTCGGCTGCACCGGATGCGACCTTCAACGCTTTGGTCACACCCACTTCCGCCATCCTCGGAGCCGGACGCAAAACAGCAAACTGGCGGGCCTGAGCCCCGCCATCCGAGGCGCCGACAGAATGTGCGCATGGAGGAACAGCCCCTCGGCGGCAACCTGAGCGCTGCAACCAAGGTGGGCGACACCGTCCGCCGACGAGCCGGGCCCTGGACACCAGCGGTACACGCTCTCCTCGAGCACCTTCACCGCGCGGGCTTCGACGCGGCGCCCGAACCGCTCGGGATGGACGAGCAAGGTCGCGCCATCCTGAAATTCATTCCCGGTGAAGTCCATCAAGGATGGCCCGAGCCGATGCCGAGCTGGGTTCATGAGGACGAGGTCACCCTCGTCGAAGCGGCTCGGCTACTGCGGCGCTATCACGACCTGCTTGGCACTTTCATCCCGCCGCCCGACGCTCGATGGCGCATCGTCGCGCCAGGCGCGCA
>VBFI01000157.1 GCA_005889275.1 Chloroflexota bacterium
CGACGCGCTCGCCCTCGATCTTGCCGCGCCACGCGCCGGTCGGCGCGCCACGCGACTCGACGAACTCCTTGAAGCGGTTCAGGTCGCCCTGGACGCGGAGGTCGTCCGCGCCGAGCACGTCTCCGACACGCTCGATGACACCCTCGGGCTCCCAATGGAGCTCGAGCTCGATCCTCGTCTTGTCCTGGCCGAGCGGCTGGAAGCGGACGGTGCCCTCGTTTCGCGCACCGGCGATGCTCCGCCAGGCGATGACCTGATCGGGCACCTGCTGGTAGATCTCGGCGTCCCATTCCTGGACCTTGCCGCCGACCTTGGCGCGCCAGTGCAGACGTTTGTCGTCCTGCTGCTCTACCGACTCGACGCCTTCCATGAATCGCGGGAAGTCCTCGAACTGGGTCCATTGGTCGTAGGCGACGCGAACCGGGACGTTCACGTCGATCGACTTCTTCAGCTTCGGCATGACTACGCCTCCTCCTTCGCTTCTTCCATGAGCTCGTGCTGTGCCCGCTCCTTGAGCTCAGCCATCCGCGCACCCAGGTCCTCGAGCTTCTCGGACGAGAAGATGCTTTTCGTTTTCGGGAAGAGCTCGTCCTCCTCCTCTTTCATGTGGTGCTCGAGGTTCTCTCTGAAGACCTTGAAGGTCGGCATCCACTTGTCGTCGCCGGTCTCGATCGTCGAGATCTGGTCGAGAAGGTCGTCGACGACGCCATGCTCCACGTACGACTCGAGGACGAGCTCCTTGGCCTTCTCGTGCTTCTGCAGCGCGGGATAGAAGATCTCCTCCTCGATGCGTTCGTGGACCGTCAGCTCTTCGACGATCGTCCCGAACAGCTCCTCGCGTTGCGCCGTCGCGCGATCGCTCGATTCCTCGACCTGTCGGACGAGCTTCTTCACCTTGTCGTGGTCCTGCTTCAACAGGCTGAGTGCATCCATGTCCTCTCCTTCGGTGAAATCGGACGGCCGCGGATTCGCCGAACGTCGCGCAAGAGGAGTGCCAGCCGCGTGCCCGAACGGGCCGGTTGCGCGATCGACGCGAAGGCGCGAGGTACCGAGGGGCAGATCGCTAGCCGAGAATCTGCGTCGGTGTCACAAACCCGGGCGCCGCGGTGCTCTCTAGCCGGATGGAGGCTTCGTCCGTGACCCTGCCGGCGGGCGGCCGCGAGGGCGCGGGACCGCTGCCAGCGGCGTTCGAGCGCCTCTTCCGTGGCGAATACGCCCGCGTCGTGGGCATCGCGCAGCGCGTGCTCGGCGACCAGGGTGAAGCGGAGGACGTCGCGCAGGAGGTGTTCATGTCCTTCTATCGAGCGCATCCGGCGGACGCGCCATATGCCGCGCCGTGGCTTCACGCGGCCGCGGCGCACGCCGCCCTGAACGCGCTCCGCGCGCGGGGCCGCAGATCGCGCCGCGAGACGGCCGAGGCGATGCCCTCGGACACGCTGGCCCCGGACGACCCCGCCGCGATCGCCGTCGCCACCGAGACCCGCGACGAGGTCCGCACGGTCCTCGCGCGGATCCCGGAGCGCTCCGCGGCGCTGCTCGCACTCCGCTATTCGGGTCTCTCCTATGCCGAGATCGCCCAAGCGCTCGACGTCCGCGCGTCCAGCGTTGGCACGCTGCTGCGACGCGCGGAAGACGCCTTCCGGAGGGAAATGAAATGAACGACAACGAGATCGAAAAGGCGCTCGCGACCGGCGACTGGGGAGTCGACACGGAGAGCGCCCTAGCGCGGTTCCGCCTGCGGGCGGAGCGCGAGCGCGTGGTTCCGATCGTCGCGGCGCCGCGACGCCGCGTCGCGACGGGCTGGATCCGCGGGCTCGCCGCGGCTGCCGCCGTTGTCGTCGTCGCGGGTGCGCTCGCGCTGTCGGGCGCCGCCGACACCGTGCTCAAGATCTTCGAGCCGAAGCAGGTCGTCGGCGTGCCGGTCACGCAGAGCGATGTGAGCTATCTCGGTCAGGCGTGTGGGGGCCTCAGCCCGCAGCAGTGTCTTGGCGCGTACGGGACGTTCGCGTGGACGACGCCGCCGCAGCCGAAGGAAGTGCAGACGCTGTCACTCGCGGCCGGTGCCGCGGGATTCAGCGTCCAGACGCCGAGCTCGCTACCGTCGAGCGTGACCGGGCAGCCCCGCTACGGGGTCGTCAACCAGTCGAGCGCGACCTATACGTTCAGCGCCGACGCGACTCGGCAGGCCGCGGCGAAGCAAAGCCGGACGATCCCGCCGCTCCCGGCGAACATCGACGGGGCCAGGCTCTTCATCACCGGTGGTCCGGCGGTCGTGCAGGTCTGGGGCGCGCCCGCGAACGCGAACCCGGGCGAGCTCGCGAACATCCCGACGCTGGTCGTCGGCCAGGCGAAGGCTCCGGTCATCTCGAGCGACGGCGTGACCGTCGCCGAGCTGCAGAGCTATCTGCTGAAGCAGCCGGGCATCTCGCCCCAGCTCGCCGCGGCCATCCGCGCGATCGTCGATCCCGCGAGCACGCTCCCGGTCCCCGTGCCCGCCGAGCTCGCGATCTCGCATCCGGTGACCGTCCAGGGCGTCCAGGGGCTCTTCATCGGCGACAACACCGGGATCGCGAGCGCCGTCGTATGGCAAAAGGGCGGCATGATCTACGAGGTGATCGGCTCGCTCACCGAGGCGCAGGCGCTCTCGGTCGCGAACTCCATGCGCTAGGTGGCGGTCGCGCCCGCGATCCACGCGACGCACGTTCGCAAGCTCTACGGCAACGGCGTCGTCGCGCTCGCCGATCTTTCGCTGGAGGTCCGGAGCGGCGTCTTCGGCTTCCTTGGTCCGAACGGAGCCGGGAAGACGACCGCGGTGAAGATCCTCCTCGGCCTCTCGCGGCCGACGAGCGGCGGCGGAGCGATC
>VBFI01000158.1 GCA_005889275.1 Chloroflexota bacterium
GGACCGCGACCGCCGCGGTCGCGCAGACCGTGGACGTCCAGCAGCCGGCGGCGACGAGCACGCGCCGCGCCGAGACGTCGCCCTCGCGGGTCCGCACGCCGGTGACGCGGTCGCCTTCACGCAGGATCGATTCGACCGCAAGGTCCTCCCGCAGGCGCGCGCCCGCGAGCTGCGCCGATCCGGCCATCCCGGCGAGCGCCTGCACCGGGTCGCCGTAGCCGTCGAGCGCGCAGAACCGCCCACCCGTGAGGTCGTCGACGCG
>VBFI01000159.1 GCA_005889275.1 Chloroflexota bacterium
GAGCAAGACGTCACGCTCGCCGCGCTCCGTCAGGAAGAACGCCGCCGCGACGCCGACGATGCCGCCGCCGACGATGACCGTCGACGCGGTGCGCTGCAGATCGCTCAGGCGATCTCCTCGAAGCGGAAGCGTCCCTCGGCCTCGGTGATGCGGCCAAAACGAGGGACGTCGTGCGTGAATCCGACGATCCACTTCTCCCGGACCGCGCGCGGCAGGATGACTTTCTTGGCGGCGAGCGTCTCCAGGGGGAAGAGATCGAACGCGGGGATCCAGGGAAGCGGGAGATGGTGCCGGTCGGGCATGAAGTCGCTCGAGAAGAAGAGCGTCTCGCCGCCGTCCGTCACGCGGACCGTCTGCGTCCCGCGGGTGTGCCCCTGGACGCGATCGAGACGGATCCCCGGGAGGATCTCGACCGAGTCGTCGACGAGCTCCAGCTTGCCGGTCGCCTCGAGCGGCGCGAAATCGTCGGCGAGGTAGCTCCCGCGGGTCCGCTCGTTCGGCGCGATCGCGTCCTGCCACTCGGCCCGTTGAAAGACGTAGGACGCGCGCGGAAAGGTCGCGACGATGCGCTCGCCGTCGCGATACGTGTTTCCGCCCGAATGGTCGAAATGCAGGTGCGTGTTCACGACGAGAGTCACCTCCTCCGGCCGGACGCCGAGCGCCTTCAGCTCGGCGAGAAGGCGTGGCGGCTCGTCGATCCCGAAGATCTCCTGCTGTTTCGGCGTGAGCTTCGCGCCGGCCCCGGTCTCGACGAGGACCACGTGATCCGCGTCGCGGATGAGCAGGCAGTTCATGTCCATGGCCACGCGATTGCGCTCGTCGGCGGGCTTCTGCCGTTCCCACAGCGCCTTCGGCACGATCCCGAACATCGCGCCGCCGTCGAGCCGGAAGACGCCGTCGCTGAAAATCCGCGCGTCGAAACGCCCGATGCGCACGAGGCTTCAGTATGGGGAGCGGTGGAGATTCGCGATCTGCGCGCGGGCGACGGCGACGCGCTGCGCGCGCTGTGGCAAGCGGCCGGGATCCGCATCCGACCGGGCGACGACGATGCGTCGCTTGGCGCACTCGCCGCGCGGAACCCGGGCCTCTGCATCGTCGGGACAGAGGACGGTCGGATCGTCGCGTCCGCGCTCGCCGGATTCGACGGACGCCGCGGCTGGCTCTATCACGTCGCGACCGATCCCGAGATGCGGCGGCGCGGCGTCGCGACGCGGATGGTGCAGACGATCGAGGAACGCCTGCGCACGCTCGGTTGCCGCAAGCTCAACCTCATCGTCTGGGACGACAACACCGAAGCGATGCGCTTCTGGGAAGCGAACGGCTATGAGCGCGATCCGACAATCGAATACAGCAAGCGGCTCGGCGAGACGTGAGCGACATCGAGCCGGTGCAGCGGCAATTCGGCCGGACCGCCGCGGCGTACGTCGAGAGCGCGACGCACGCCCACGGTGCGGATCTCGATCGCATCGTCGCCCTCGCGGCCGAGCACGGCGGCGATCGGGTCCTGGACGTCGGCACGGGCGTCGGGCACACGCTCCGTCGTGTCGCGCCGCAATTCCGTACCGCGGTCGGCGTGGACGCGACGCGCGAGATGCTCGAAGCCGGAAAGTCCGTCCTCGCCGGAGCGGGGATCGCGAACGCCTGGCTCGTCCAGGCGAACGCGACGGCGCTCCCGATCGCGGGCGCCTCGGTCGATGTCGTCACCTCGCGCCTCGCGGCGCATCACTTCAGCGACGCGGCCGCGGCGTTCCGGGAAATCGGCCGCGTCC
>VBFI01000110.1 GCA_005889275.1 Chloroflexota bacterium
CGTAGCGAGTGGACGAGAGCCAGCCGCTGTTCCACGAGGCCTCGGACGCGTCCTGCGCGTTGCAGGTGACTTTGTCCTCGAGGCAGGCCGCGAGGTCTACCTGGGTGCCCGTGCCACGCGACCAGGTCGTCGTGCCCGTGTTGGCAAAGAAGACCTGGAAGTTCTGCGTTTGGCCCGGCGAGATGTTTACGAACGCCGACTCGCCTGCGTAGGCGGAGTCGTAGCCCGTCACTGCCAAAGCCGGCACGGCCGCCGCAAGCATGCTCAGAGCGAGCGAAGCTGCTGAGACCGCGGTGACGATCTTTCGCATTTGTACCTTTCCTTTTCTGTGGTGTCCCCTGATAAGTGCGCGACGCGGGGTTCGCGTGTTCGCCTTAGAGCTCTAACGCGAGAATGGTCTCCGCTCGGGCACGTCCCCTAGACGACGCAGTTCACCTCCCTTTCGGTTTTTGGCCTGTGGCCGCAGACCGTGCCCCGGGGGGCGGTGACATCCGGGGCGTACCCGTATCGGACAATTTGTGGGACGGACTCTCCGTTTGGCTGGTTGGCGCGGCCGATTTGTACCATAGGCGGCCATTCGGCGCTACGCCGACCATCCGACGGGTAGCCCATCTCACAGCCCTAGACGGCTGGGGCCACGTCTTTGTCGCAGGGCTCACCGCCCGCCCTCCACGCTCATGTAGAAGAATCCGCGTGGATCCGCGAGGAACGCGCGTCCGATCGGGCTGAAGTTGAGGCTCACGACCGGGCCTGCCACCGAACGGGGTGCCTGCTTGCCGTCGGCGGACGCATAGGCGAAGCCGTTCAACCCGCTCGGCAGAGATGCGAGGTACCAAGCTTTCCCTGTCTGATCAGGCGCGAATTCGCTCACCGGTCGCTGAACCGTGACCGTGAGCGTCGCCCTGCCGCCACGGACCGACCAGATCTCCCCGGCGCTCGTCCCGACCCAAAGCGTGCTGGTCGAGTCGACGAGCAGGGCAGTGGTCGTGCCATTTCGCGCGAAGGGCACTTCGTTGAGTCGTGAGGTTCGCGGGTCGAATGTCCCCACGGTGCCGCGCGCGTCGTCCGCGTAATAGAGGCGGCCTGCACTGTCGATGGTCAATGCGCTGATCCGCGTCCCCGCCAGATCGAAGCCGTTCATGAGCTGCGTCATTGGATCGAAGACGAAGAGATAGGGGGCGCTGCGCATCGCGATCCACAGACGGCCGTCGATACCGACCGCGACCGCGGACACCGGACTCAGAACGTTCGTCGCGTAGCGACCCTGGACACGCTCTCTGGCAGTGTTGACGACACTGACCTCACCGGTGCGCGCATCGATGCCGTAGACGTACGACCCTCCGGAGACCCAGTAGGAGACCTGGGCGCCTGCGGCCAGCGAACCGATGTCGTAGATATCGCCGGTGTTCATGTCGAACGAGCTCACGTTGTTGGATTGATCGAGCATCCAAAGCCGCGATCCGTTCGCCGCGACGAATTGCGGTCGGATGCCATTCAGCGGCAGGTTGTAGTAGGACCCGGCAGTGAGGACATGGGCCTGAGAAAGCACATTCGGCCCGATCGTCGCCACAGGCTGAACCGAGGGTTCCGGTGTCGCGGGCGCCGTCGACGGCGACGGCGAATTTGATGTCGTCGGGTTTGAGGTCTGCGTCGGCGGGGCCGTCTGCGTCGTGGCGACCTGTTCCGGCATCTGCGCGGTGTCGAGGTGGCCGTTGTTGGCGACCGTAAAGCGGTCTGTGGCTGCGTCGTAGATCAGGTCGCCACCCGTGGACGCGACCTCGATGCTCGCAAATATGGCGCCATCGCGCGTGATCTTGCTGACACGGCCGCGCCCGCCGAGATCGACGAGAACGAGGTAGCCACCATCGGGGAGAGCGGTGAGCGCTCGCGGGATCCCGGTGAGCTTCAGCGCGTCGGGAGCGCTGAACCCCGAGAACGTGAGGACGGAATCCGAGCCGGACGCTGAAAGCACGGCTACGTTGTCGCTGCGTTTCGAGAACGCCGCGCTCACCCCACCGGGGAGGGTCGCGATGAGCTTGTAGGACCCGTCCACCAGCTGCGTGGCATCCGCCGAGACGAGTGCGCTGCGGCCGCCCTGCTGGTCCGGCACGACCAAGCGGAGCGCGACGTTGATGTCACGGACGGTTTCGACCTGCTTCGTGTCGCTGTTGATCACTGACACCGACCCGGCCGCCGCGCCAGCCGCGGGCGACTTCGCAGTCGATGCGACCACGATGTTGTTCGTGGACGGATCGACGCTGATGCTGGTCGGCGTGCCGGAGACCGCCACCGTCGTTGCGCCGATCACGGTGTTGCTCGCTGCGTCGATCTCAGTCACGCGCTTCTGCGAAGCATCGAGAACGAGAACGCGGTTCGCGCCCTCGTTGAGCGCGAGCGCGGTGGGCTCGCCACCGACTTGGATGCGGATCTTGATGTCGTTCGTGGCGGGATCGCGAGCATCGACCGCAGCCCCCGGGATGTCGAGTACGTACATGGTGTTGTTGCGCGAGTTGAAGACGATCTGTTGGGCAGATGCGACGATCGCGCGCTCGCCGGTCGGATTCGGCAGGACCGCGATCGGCGCCGGACCCCCGCCGGATCCGAGGCTTGCGACGATGACCGCGATCACCGCGGTCACGGCGATAAGAGCTCGCGCCGCGATGCCGCGGACCGGCGCCGGACGGTAGGTGCGCCGGCCTCGGGTGATCGCGTAGATCGCGTCATCGATCCGCGCGGACGGCGCGATCACCGGTAGCGCCTTGATCGCAGAAGCGACCCCGGCCCAGGCCTGGACG
>VBFI01000111.1 GCA_005889275.1 Chloroflexota bacterium
TGTTCTGGTCCTTCAGCTTTTGGAGCAGCGGGATCGCGGCCTTGCTGTCGAGCGCCGCGAAGCAGAGCGCGTTCGGCTTCTTGTTGATCGCCGCCTGCAGCATCTCGATCTGCTTGTCGACTTGCGACTCGTTCTCGGGTCCTTCGAACGTGATCGTGACGTTGTACTGCGCGGCGGCCTTCTCTGCGCCTTGCCGCACCGCCTGCCAGAACTGGTGCTGGAAGCCCTTCGAGATCATCGGTATGAAAAGCTTGGCGGCTGCGGTTGGGCTGCCGCTGCCGCCGGTGGCCGGTGTGCCACCGCAGGCGGCGGCGACAAAGACGACAGCCACCAGACCGCCGAGCCAACGCAAGGACTTACCGTTCATGTTCCCTCCAAGTGATGTTGTCTTCCCTCAACGCGCGCGTGACGTCGCGACTGCACCACCTCCCCGACACGATTCGCGGATGCTGTTCCTGTGACGGGATTCCGTCAACTCGAACGGATATCCGTCGCCCTGCGGTGCTATCGTCACGCCTCGTGGGAGAGGAACGAGCGATCGCTCGCACCGCGGGAAGGGCCCTCGACCTTCTCATGTTCCTCGTCGAGCGCGGCCAGAACGGCCTGACGGCCCGCGAGCTCGCCCAGATGCTCGGCGCGCCGCGGACCAGCGTCGCCGATCTATTAAAGGTGCTCGAGGGCCGCGGGTTCGTCGCGCCCACGGCCGAGGGCCACGGCTGGCGCCTCGACTTCCGCGTGGCG
>VBFI01000112.1 GCA_005889275.1 Chloroflexota bacterium
GCGAGCCAGGTCTCAGGCACGCGCGGCGGATCGCGCGCGATCCCAAAGGTCAAGGCCGCGAAGCCGCGACTCCGCCGTCGACCGGTCGTCCGTCGGAGGCGCCGCGTTCGCGTGTAGTTGAACCGATTTCCTGATTCGCACGTATGCGAGGGCGGGACTAGGATCGCGCGCGTCTCGGAATCCAGGGGAGGAACTTCGTGAGACATCTCCGCTCGCGCTTCACCTTCGCCGCGATTGCTTCCTTGCTCGTCGGTCTCTTCCCGGGCGCTCCTGTCGCGGCCGGGGACATCCACTCGCACATCGAGTGCGGCGTAAGCCGCAACCTCTGCGCCGAGGTCGACGATCTCGAATCATTCTCCGCGTACGTCGGCCACGATGAGCCGTCGCTTCTCTTCTACTCGAATCACCCCGGGAGCGGGAATCGCATGCAGTACGTCCTGACCCTGCCGACCGATCCCGTCGCCCCGACAGGCGTCCCGACCGCTACGCAGTCCTTCAACTTCCAGCTGCACCCCGCGTTCTGGTTCGGGATGGCGATGTGCGACACGCAGTCCTCACCGCGACCGCTCGGCGATCCCGCCAATCCGATCAACCCGGGCATCGCGTGCACCCCGGACAGCGACAGCAACATCACGACTGACAGCGCCATTGCCTCGCATCCCGGTACGGCGTTCATGGAGATGCAGTTCTATCCGCCGGGCTGGACGAGCTGG
>VBFI01000193.1 GCA_005889275.1 Chloroflexota bacterium
ATGTCGCGGATCGCCCTCGCCTCCGCACCCAATGGGACCCACGAGTACGCGGCGTTCGCGACGTCGAAGAGCCGCGGCCCCGGGCCCGCGAGGTCCCAGTCGAGCATCAGCGCGAATGAGCCGTTCCGGAAGAGCGCGTTCCACGGAGACCAGTCGTTGTGGCAGATGATCTCGTGGGGCTCCGGCCCGACGAGACGCCAGTGCGCGTCCGGCGGCGCGACGAACCGAGTGACGAGGTCGTGGTAGCGACGGAGCAGACGCGCGGCCGCCGTCATGTGCTCTTCGGCGAATACCGTGTCGGGAAGCGGCACGGGATTCCCGGGGTGCGCCTCTCCCTCGATGTATTCGAGCACCTCGCGGTCCTGCTCATCGACGCCGAGGGCGCGGGGCGCATCGAAGCCCTCTCGCTCGAGGAAGCGAAGCAGCGCGTGCACCGCCGGCGTCCACCGGCCGGCGCGGCGACGGACCGTGTCGCCGACCCGGACCGCCTCGTTCAGATTCCCGCCGAGCGAGCGCTCCTCGGCCATCGCAGGGGAGGTTAGGCGAGCTCGATGAAGCGGAAAGCCTCCGCCGCGTCCATCTTCCAGGTCGACCCGGTGTTCTTCGCCCACCAGCGCATGCGCTCCGCGAAGCCGCTCCGCCCGCCGACCTGACTGCGATGGGCCCGCAGGGCGGCGATCTTCCCGTCGATCGATGAGCTGATGTCGAACCAGATGTTCGGGTCGCGCGTGCCGAACAGCAGCACCCGCGAAACGCGGTGCTTCTTCAGGCCGTTCACCAGCTGCTCGGGAAAGAAGAGGTGATCCCGCGCGGCGATGACTCCGTCGAGAGCGCTCCAGCCGGCGACCCGATGGTCCGGGTGCACCTGGTAATGGCTCCACGGGTCATTGGTGAACACGACGTCGGGCTTGTGTTCGCGGATCACACGGCAGATCTCCCCGCGCAGAGCCATGCTCCGCTCCAGCTCGCCGTCCTGGCGCCCCAGGAAGACGAACTCCTTCACGCCGATGGCGGCGCCCGCCGCGCGCTGCTCGCGTTCTCTCGTCGCGGCCATCTCCTCCGGACTCGCCTTCGGATCGTGTGTCCCTTTCTGGCCGCTGGTGATCACGCAGTACGTCACGTGCGTCCCGGCGGTCGCGATCCACGACCCCAGCGTCCCCGAACACCCGAAGTCGACGTCGTCGGGATGCGCGAAGATCGCCATGGCGCGCTTCGGGATCACGAAGGCCTCGGGCATTAGACCTTGAGCTCCTGCGTCGGTCGCGCGAGGACCCGCTCGTACAGCTCGACCATACGGTCACCGACCCGCCGCCAGGTGAAATGCTCCGCGCGGTCGCGGGCGCCGTGCGCGAGATGCATCCGCAGGCGCGCATCCGTGAGGACCCGGGCGATCGCCTCCGCCAGCGCTTCGTAGTCGCCGGCCGGGACGAGCAGGCCGGACTCGCCGTCCGTGATGACCGTCTGCAGGCCGCCGACGCGTGTGCCCACGACCGGCGTGCCGCAGGCCATCGCCTCGAGCGCGACGAGCCCGAAGGACTCGGTCAGCGACGGGACGGCGCAGACGTCGGCGGCCGCGTAGTAGAGCGCGAGGTCCTCCTGGTCGCGCGAGCCGACGAACGACACGTTCGCTTCCATCCGGTGCTCGTGCACGAGCCGCCGCAGTTCGAGGATCTTTTCCGTTTCCGGCGCCTCGTCGCCGGGATCGAGCGCGCCGCCGACGACGAGGAGACACACTTCGCTCCGCAAGTCGGGCCGGCGGAAGAAAAGGAGGGCCATCGCGCGAAGGAGCACGTCGATCCCCTTGATCTGCTCGATGCGGCCGACGAAGAGAATGAGCCGCTCGCACTGGTCGCGAGCGAGCTTCTCGCGGGCGTCCGCCTGGCGAACCGGGTGGAACACCTCGGGGTCGACGCCGCACGGGATCACCGCGACGCGCGCCGGGTCCGCCTTGTAGAAGCGGCGCAGCTCGCCGAGCTCGATCGCGCTCGCGGCGACGACGGCCGCCGATCTCCGGACGGCCTCACGCTCGATCTCGATCCGAACGTCGCTTTCGCCGTCGATGTCCTCGTCCATGACCTCGCGCTTGACGAGGCCGAGGGTATGAAACATCTGGACCGTTGGGATCTTCCAGCGCTGCTCGAGCGTCCGCGCGACCTTCGCCGAGAGCCAGTAGTGCGCGTGCAGGACGTCGTATGTCCGACCCTGCTCCTCGACCTCGGCCATGAGCTTCGCGGTGAACTCATCGAGATGCTCGTACACGTTGATCTTCGGCCAGTACCCAAGGGGTCCCGACGCGATGTGGATCACGCGTGCGTTCGGGCCGAGAGGCTGGATGCGCGGATCGTCTTTCTCGCGCCACCGGGTGAAGACGTCGACCTCGATGCCGCGCGCGCCGAGGTCGCGCGCGAGCTCGCGCACGTACACATTCATCCCACCGGAGTCGCGGCCGCCCAGCTTCGCGAGAGGGCACGCGTGCACCGAGATCATCGCGACGCGGCGGATCAAGCCCGTTGAGCCTCGACGCGTACGAGCCAGTGGTCGTCGGCCCCGAGGTCGTACTTGTACCGCTCGTTTCCGCGAAGCAGATCGTAGGCCCCGAGGCCCTCCGCGATCGCGCTGCGCAGCGCGTACGCGTGCGAGACGATGCCGACCGACAGCGAGCCGAGCGCGGGGTCATACGCGGCGTTGTAGAGCGCGAGTGTGCCTTCGTACGCGAACGCGTAGAGGACCGCCGCGTCCTCGCCGTCGACTTCGAGGATGCCGAGGCGAAGCCACCCTCGCGCCGCGAGCGCGTCGGCGATGTCGCGGAAGAAGCGCTCGACGGGTTTGGTCATGAACTCGGCCTTCTCGCCGCGCGAACGCCGGTGGAGCTCCACGAACCGGTCGAGCGCCGCGGCCCGCTCGGGCTCGTCGGCCACGCGGAACGCGACCCGCCGGCCCGTTTCGAGGCGGCGGATCTTCCTCCGAAGCTCGTGTCGCTCCTTCTTTGTGAGGCTCTCGAGATACGTCTCGAAGTCGGCTGGCAGGCTGACTCGTGGCGACGTCACCTGTCGCGCCGTCCGCACGGCGAAGCCGCGCGCGGTCAACGCACGTGTGAGCGCCTCCGGGGTCGGCGTTTCCTCGGGGACGTAGCTGAAGGCCGCGCGAGCGATGGCCTGATCCGCGATCCACGCGCCGAGGGCTTCCGCGACGAACCGGGCGTCGGGGGGCGCCGCGACGACGTCCTGCTCGTCGGTGAGGTCGCCGCCGGCGAACGTGAGCGTCCCATCGGGGTCGCGCGCGATCGCGGCGATGCCACGCGAGCCGATCGCCAGGGTGAGCTGCTCGCGCGGGTCGTGCGCGCGGGCGACGGCGACCCACTCCGGCGTGAGGAAGATCGAGGGACGGGCGCGACGCCGTGCGAGCTCGGACCACTCGGCCTCGAGCGATGCTGGGTCGCGCGCCGTACAGACAGGGTCAGACGTGGTGAGGATCATCCGAGTCTACGGGAGCGCACGTCGGATGAACGTCGCATGCGGAAATAGAATTCCGCCGTGCCCGCAGCCGCTCCAACGCGGGTCGTCGTCGCCCCACAGTCCTTCAAAGGGTCGGCCGACGCGGTCGCGGTGGCATCGGCCATCGCTCGCGGGGTACGTCGCGCGCTTCCGGACGCGTCGGTCGAGGAGATGCCCCTCGCCGACGGTGGCGAGGGCACGGTGCGCGCGCTGGTCCGCGCGACGAAGGGAACGCTGCGCGCGGCGCGGGTGCGCGATCCGCTCCTGCGCGAGATACGCGCGGAATGGGGCGTGCTCGGTGACGGGACGACCGCGATCGTCGAGATGGCCGCGGCGAGCGGGCTGCCTCTCCTGACCGCGTTGGAGCGCGATCCGCGAATCACCAGCACGCGCGGAACCGGCGAGCTGATCCTCGCCGCGGCGGCGAGCGGAGCCCACCGCATCGTCATCGGTATCGGCGGAAGCGCGACGAACGATGGCGGCGCGGGTATGGCTCGCGCGATCGGGTACCGCTTTCTCGACGCCGAAGGGAACGACCTACCGGAGGGCGGCGCCGCGCTCGCGAGCCTCGCGCGTATCGACGGGCAGACCGACCCGCGGCTGGTGCGACCGGCGATCGAGGTCGCCTGCGACGTTCGCAATCCACTCCTCGGCCCCGAAGGAGCGTCCGCGATCTACGGTCCGCAGAAGGGCGCGACGCCCGAGGTCGTCGCCGAGCTCGACCGCGCGCTCGCGCGCTACGCCGACGTGATCGAGGGCTTTGTCGGCCGTTCGATCCGGGACGTGCCCGGGTCGGGCGCGGCGGGTGGGCTTGGTGCGGGACTCCTCGCGTTCCTCGACGCCCGCCTCGTGTCGGGCGCGGACCTCGTGCTGCGTGCCGTCGACTTCACGAAGCACCTGAAAGGCGCCGGCCTGGTCATCACCGGCGAGGGTCGCATCGATCGGCAGTCGGGTTTCGGCAAGCTCACCGGTGCGGTCGCGGCCGCTGCACGCCGCGCGGGGATTCCCGTGGCCGGCGTCGCCGGAAGCGTCGGGCCGGGCCACGAGGCGCTGTCGCTCGACGCGATCGCGGTCGCGAGCGACGGCGTTTCGATCGCGCAGGCCATGGCCGATCCGCTGCCGTTGATCGAGCGAGCGGCGGAGCGTGTCGTTCATGCGGCGCTGGACCGGACGCACTAGCGTTAGCCCGCCGATGGCCACAACGACGCAGGGAACAGCACCACTCAGTCGCATCCCCGAGGATCGGCCGTCCAGCCTCGAGCTCGTTCGGATCACCGAGGCCGCGGCCATCGCCGCGGCCCACTGGATGGGACACGGCGACAACAACTCGGCGGACCAGGCCGCGGTCGAGGCGATGCGTCGCAGCATGGAGGACGCGCGCTTCAATGGACGGATCGTCATCGGGGAGGGTGAGCGCGACGAGGCGCCGATGCTCTACATCGGCGAAAAGGTGGGGCGGGGCGACGGCCCCGAGGTGGACATCGCGGTCGACCCGCTGGAAGGCACGAACCCCGTCGCGAAGGGGCGCCCGAACGCGATCGCGGTCATGGCGGTCTCCGAGCCGGGAGGATTGCTCCACGCGCCGGACACCTACATGGAGAAGCTCGTCGTGGGGCCGCCGGCGCGCGGCAAGGTCGACCTCGACCGTCCGGTCGAGGAAAACCTAAAGATCATCGCGGACTCGCTCCGCCGCGACGTGAGCGACCTCACGATCGTGATCCTCGACCGGACCCGACACGAGAAGCTCATCAACCAGGTGCGTGACGCCGGCGCGCGCATCAAGCTCATCGAGGACGGCGACCTCATGGGCGCGCTCTCGGTCGCGATCGCCGGTACCGGGGTGCACGCGGTCATGGGGACCGGCGGCGCGCCGGAAGGCGTGCTCGCGGCCGCCGCGCTGCGCTGCATCGGCGCGGAGATCCTCGGGCGCCTTCGTTTCCGGAACGACGAGGAACGCGCGCGCGCGAGGAAGATGGGGGTGACCGACGAGAAGCGCGTCTACCGCACCGAGGATCTGGCCAGCGGGAACGACCTCCGTTTCGTCGCGACCGGCGTGACGGACGGAGAGGTGCTGAAAGGCACGCACTTCTTCGCCCGGGGTGCGCGCACCCACTCGATCCTCCTCGACCGGCTCATGGGAAAGCTGCGTTTCATCGACACGACCCACTTCGAGGACATCGACCGGCCTCCGCTCATTCGCCTGGAGTAGCGGCCTCTGTCGACTGGCGATTGACGCCGGCCCGCGCCGCGGGTAGCGTCGCGCCGTGCCGCAGACCGTTCGCACGCGCCGGCGCCGCCCGGCTCCGGTGTCGCGGGCGCTCAAGAAGCTCGGCGAGCGCCTGCGCGAGGCCCGCGCGGCGGCGGGGATCTCGCAGGCGGAGCTCGGCGCGCCGTACTTCACGCGCGCGCACGTGAGCGCGATCGAGCTTGGGAAGATCCGGCCCGCGATGCCGGCGCTCGAGCACATGGCGCGGAAGCTCGGCAAGCCGGCTTCGTATTTCCTCGACGACGCGGATGCCGAGCGCGCCAGACGCGAGCGTGAGCTCGAGATGAGCGCGATCGGCGGCCTGCTCACGCTCACCGGCGCCGCGGAGGCGCTCCGCCGCACCGAGAGGCTCCTCGATACCGACGGCCTGGCCGTTCGCGACAGCGCGCGCCTGCGACTCGCCGCCGGCACGGCCCTCAACCTGCTGCACCGCGGGTCTGACGCGACGAGAGCGTTGACCGTCGCGCAGCGCCTGGCGATGGAGCTCCGTGACGACCCGCTGGGGCGCGCCGCCGAGTACCAGCTCGCCGTCGCGACGCGGATCTCCGGGAATCCCCGTGGCGCGCGCGAGCTGCTCGAGACGCTCCTCCGCCGGCTCGAAGGGGCGAAACCGCCGGATCGGCTGCTCACGCTGCGGATCCTCATCACGCTCGGGGGATGCGCCCAGGATCTCGGCGAGCCCGCCGCGGCGACCACCTACTACCAGCGGGCGCTCGAATGGTCGAACGAGATCGGCGACCTCGGCCGGATCACGTTCATCCATCAGGGGCTCGGGAACGTCTATCGCTCTCTCGGCGACCAGGACGCCGCGGCCGGGCATTATCAAAAAGCGCTCGCCGCCGCGGAGCTCGCGAAGGACCTCGTCGGCGTGCTCATCATGCACAACGCGCTCGCCGTGCTTTCGGCCGACGCGGGCCGGATCGAGTCGGCCTATGGGCATGTCGCGCGTGCGATCGAGATCGCGCGCGTCTCGGGCCCCGCCGCGTACCTCGCGCAGTGCTTCGTCACCCGGGCGGAGGTCGCGTTGAAGGCAAAAGACGCTCCACTCGCGCGCGCGAGCGCGGAAGAGGCCATCGCGAGCGTCGTCGAGCGCGGCGCCGAAGCGGACAAGGCGATCGCCGGCGCGACCCTCGTGCTCGCCGAGCTCGATCTCCGCGACGGGCAGACCGCGGCGGCGGAGCGGCGGATGAAGGAAGCTGCCGCGATGTACCAGGCGATCGACTCGAAGGCGGATCTCGCCGACGTCCTCATGCGGCTCTCGCGCGTCGCGAAGAAGCGCGGCGACCTCCGCGGCGCCGAGCGGTATGCCGCGCGGGCATACGAGATCACGAAGCCGGTCGGGACGACCGTCGAGGGCTAGTCCGGGCGGAGCTGCTCGGCCGCGGTCAGCACGTTTCGCAGAAGGAGCTCCGTGGTCACCGCTCCGAGCCCGCCGGGCACGGGGCTGAGGGCGCTCGCGACGGCGGAGACGCTCTCGACGTCGACGTCGCCGACCAGCCCGCGCGGCGTCACGTTGATCCCGGCGTCGATCACGGTCGCCCCCGGCGCGACCATATCCCCACGGAGGAAGCCCGCGCGCCCGATGCCGATGATCACCACGTCCGCACCGCGCGTCGCTTCGCCGACCTCCGCGGTCTTCGTGTGCGCGATCGTCACCGTGGCGTCCTCCATCAGGAGGAGGAGCGCGACGGGGCGCCCGATCACCGTGCTCCGCCCGACGACCGCCGCGCGCGCTCCGGCGAGGCGAACACCGTGGAACTTCAGCAGCTCGATGATCGCCTCGGCCGTCGACGGGACGAACTGTGGCCGGCCATCCGCGAGGAGGCCCATGTTGAAGGGGTTCATACCTTCGACGTCCTTCTGACGCGCGATGTGATCGACGAGGTGCGCCTCGTCGAGCTTGCCGGGAAGCGGCGTGAGCAGAAGCACGCCATGCGTCGTCGCGTCGCCGCTCGCTCGTTCGAGCGCGGCGATGAGGACGCGCTCGGTCGTGTCGCGCGGGAGCGCAACATCCGAGACGGCGATCCCGAGCCCCTTCCCGCGCGATATGAGGCGCTGGACATAGGTATTCGCCGCCGGATCGGCACCCACCGAGACCGCGGCGAGGCGTGGCGTGATCCCGCGGGACTGCAGGGCGGCGCTGCGCGCGGCGGATTGCGCGTTGACCTTTTCTGCGAGGGGCTTGCCGTGAAGGAGTCTCACGCTCGCGCCCGCCGCACTACCGGGCGATCCGCGATTCGACGATCTCGATGGTCCGCCGGCGCTCGTCTTCGCTCCCCTCGAGCGCGCGGTCGAGGTCTTCGGAGAGGGCCTTCACCTGCACCGGGTCCCGCACGGACGCGAGGTTGATCATGACGTTGAGGGCGGCGCCGCGCAGCGCGGCCTCGGCCATCAGCGCGCCCACGCCGATGTCGCTCGCCGTCATCGGACTCGCGCTTTCGATGCCTCGCGCGCATGCGTCCAGGAGACGGCGGCTGGTCTTCGCGACCTCGAGCGGGACGGCCGACGCCGCTATCAGCGAGGTCTGAAGCCGCTCCTGGCGAGCGGCCTTCTCCTCCTCCGTCTTACGCGGCAGCTTCAGGGCCGTGGCGACACGGGCGTAGGCGGCGCTGTCCTCATCGACCAGGCGAAGGAAGTCCGCGCGGAGCCCGTCCATCTCCTCGATGAAGCGCGCCTGATCGGGCGAGTCGGTCTTCTTGGAGGCGATCCGCGAGACCATCGCGGCGAGCGCCGCGCCCATCGCGCCGGCATAGGCGGCGGCGCTTCCGCCGCCCGGCACCGGCGAATCGGCGGAGAGATCGTCGCTGAAGGCGCGCAGCGTACGGTCGATGAGCCGGTCGGCCATGGGAAAGCGGGCGAAGTGTACGTGCTAGCATGCAGCCAAACTTCATACGCGAACCCCTTTCATCGAGAGAGGCTGAGGGAACGGCCCAGTGACGCCTCGGCAACCGGCGGAGTCCCGCTGCGGTGCCAATTCCGGCCCAGGGGCGAAGAGCTCCGGGGAAGATGAGAGGGTCGACCGATAAGGAAGACCTCTCATTCACGAAAGGAGAGGTCTTTTTCGTTGAGCGCGCTCGCGAGCCTTCTCGGATCGAAGGAGTTCGTCGTCACGGCGGAGCTGAATCCGCCGAAGAGCGCGAGCGCGTCCGTCGTGCGTCGCCGCGCGGAGGCGCTCCGGGGCTCGGTCGATGCCGTGAACGTCACCGATTCGAACCGCGGGACCCCGGCGATGGCGGCGATTCCGGCAGCGTCGATCGTGCGCTCGGTGGGCCTCGAGCCCATCGTGCAGATGACCGGGCGAGACCGCAACCGTATCGCGCTTCAGGCCGATGTTCTCGGAGCAGCGGCCCTCGGCATCGAGAACTTCGTGTTCATGAGCGGCGACGATCCCAAGCAGGGCAGCCATCCTGACGCGGTGAACGTGAAGGACCTCGACGGCGTCGGTCTTCTGAAGATGGCGGCGGGTCTGCGGGATGGCCATTTCCTCTCCGGCGACGAGATCAAGCAGCCGCCGAGGATGACCATCGGAGCGACCGCATCGCCCTTCACGAAGCCGATGGAGGCCGACCTCACCAAGACGTTCGAGAAGATCGCGGCCGGCGCGGAGTTCCTCCAGACCCAGCCGGTATTCGACCTCGCGACCTTCAGCCAGTGGCTGGTCGAGGTCCGCCGCGCCGACGTGCGCGCGATTCCGATCATCGCCGGCGTCCTCGTGCTGCGCTCGCCGGAGCAGGCGGAGCGCATGGCGAAGGTCCCTGGGCTCGCGATCGGCCAGCAGACCCTCGACCGGATGAAGGCCGCGGCCGACGCCGAGTCGGAGGGCATCGCCATCGCGGTGGAACAGGCCCGTGCGCTGAGGGCGCTCCCGGGCGTGCACGGCGTGCATCTCTATGCGATCGAATGGCCCGAGGCGGTTGGCCGCGTCGTCGAGGCGGCGGCCCTCCTCCCGAGGCCGCAAGCAAAGGTGGTGGCGGTGTGAAGACAACGGTGATCGGCGCATATCCCAAGATCGGCGACGATGCCGGAGGCCAGGAGCTGCGCCGAGCGCTCCATCGGCGGGACCGCGGAGAGATCGGCGAGGCCGAGCTCGCGAAGGTATACGACGACGTCACGCGCTCGACCATCGCCGAGATCGAGGCGGCCGGCGTCGACGTGGTGAACGACGGGCAGATCCGCTGGGACGACCTGCTTGCTCCATTCGCGCGGACGTGGTCCGGCGTCGAGCGTGGACCGCTCGAGCGTTTCTATGACAACAACACCTATTACCGGCAGCCCGTTATCTCCGGACCGATCGTCACCGACGGTCGATCTCTCGTGCGCGACTTCACCTTCGCGCGGGGAGTCGCGAAGACCCAGCTCAAAGCGGCCGTGCCCGGACCGCTGACGTTCGCCACACTCACCTCACGGGACGAGCACTTCGGCTCGCTCGAGGATCGCGTCCTGGCGATCGCCGACGCGACCGCGCGGGAGATCCGTGGGCTAAGCGACGCAGGCGCGCGGATGGTCGACATCGAGGATCCGGCAGTGGTGGCATCCCCGCGTCACATCGAGCTCGCGCGCGAGGCCTACGGCCGGCTCGCGGGTGCGGCCCACGCGCTCGCTCTGGTGTCCTACTTCTTTCCGCCGGATGCGGTCCTCGAGTCTCTGGCCTCGTTCCCCGTGGCGGCGATCGCGATCGACGTGCGTAGCCGGGGCACGACGGCGTTCGAACGGCTCGACGCGTTCCGCGACAAGTACGTGCTCCTCGGGGTCGTCGACGCTCGGAACACTCGACTCGAAACGGCGGCGGAGGTCGCGGGCTACGCCGAACGCGCCCTCAAGCTCGTGCCCGAGGACCATCTGAGGCTGGCCCCCACGACGTCGCTCGAATATCTGCCCCGCGACATCGCCCGCGCGAAGCTCGCCGTTCTCGTCGAGGGCGCGCGGCTCGTCACGGGAGAGAAGGTGCCCGCATGACCGAGAGCATTCTGCCCACCACGACCGTCGGGTCGTTCGGCAAACCTGACTACCTGACGAAAGCGCGGGCCCAGCAGGCCCGCGGCAAGCTCGGCGCGACCGAGCTCGAAGAGCTCGAGCGCAAGGCGACCGTGGAATGGATCCGCCGCCAGGAGGAGATCGGCCTCGATGTCCTGGTGGACGGCGAGATGTATCGCGGCGACATGGTCGTGTACTTCGCCGAGCGCCTCG
>VBFI01000194.1 GCA_005889275.1 Chloroflexota bacterium
ACATCGGGAACGAGATCGCCTCGTTCATGCGCGAGGCCGGAGGGGCCATCACCGCAGCGGACCTCCGCGAGCAGCGGGTCCGGATCGAAGCGCCGGTCCACTCGACCTATCGCGGCATCGACGTGTACGCCTGCGGCCCGTGGTCGCAGGGGCCACTCGTCCCAATGGCTCTGAACCTCCTCGAGGGGTATGACGTCGCCTCCTTCGGCCCCGGATCGCTCGAGTTCTTTCACACGTACACCGAGGCGTTCAAGCTCGCCGCCGCCGATCGGGAAGGATTCTTTGGCGACCCCGAACAGGTCGACGTGCCCATCCGCGGGTTGCTCGACAAGGCCTACGCCGCGCTTCGGCGCCGCGAGATCCACCCGGACCGCGCGTACCCCGAGCTGCCCGCGCCCGGGGACCCCTGGCGATACGAAGGACGGACCGGGACGGCTGGCTATCGGCCACGCGTCGCCGAAGGCGTCGGCGCGCCCGACACTTCGTTCGCGTGCGCGATGGACGCGGAGGGAAACGCCTTCGCCGCGACACCCTCCGACCCGGGCCTCGGCGCGCCGCTGGTCCGGGGCCTTGGCATCATCGTGTCGACGCGTGGCGCGCAGCTCTGGACCACGCCGGGTCATCCATCGGCGATCGCGCCGCGGAAGCGCCCGCGGCTCACCCCCAATCCGGCGCTCCTGATGAAGGACGGGCGCGCGCTCATGCCGTTCGGCTGCCCCGGTGAGGACGCGCAGTGCCAGGCGATGGTCCAGGTCGTCTGCAACATCGTCGACTTCGGGATGAACACGCAGGCCGCGATCGAGGCCCCGCGGGTCATCAGCCGTTCGTTCCCCTGGACCTTCCACCCGCACGCGTACGAGCCCGGGGTGCTCCAGGTGGAGGGCCGCGTGTCCCGCGAGGTGCATGCGGGGCTCACGAGGCTCGGCCACAAGATCCGCGATCTGCCGGACTTCTCGCCCGCGGCGGCCGGCGTCTGCGCCGTCCGGCGTCTCGAGACCGGCGCGCTCGAGGGCGGCGCCGATCCGCGCCGCGAGAGCTACGCGGCGGGCTGGTGAGCATGGAGAATCCCGAGGAGCGCGCCTGGCGCGCCGAGTTCCCGATCACCGAGCGGCTCCTGTATCTCAACAACTGCTCGCTGACACCACTGCATCGTCGCAGCGAGGCGGCGCTCGCCGAGTACGCGCGAACGTGGAGCGAGCTCGGCGGCCGCGCCTGGTTCGATCATTGGCTCGGCGTCCTCGAGGAGGTCCGCGCCGGCTTCGCCCACGTGCTCGGCGCGGATGCGGAAGAGATCGCGCTCGAGCCGGCGGTCTCGGCGGCGCTCGTCACGGCGGCCTCCACGTTCGATTACGCGAGGCGCCCGAAGGTCGTCATCGCCGACATCGACTTCCCGACCGACGGCCACACCTGGTTGGCGCTCGCGTCCCGCGGCGTCGAGGTCGAGTTCGTCCGCAGCCCGGACCGCATCAACGTCCCACTCGAGCTCTTCGAGCGCGCCGTTGACGAGCGCACGGCGCTCGTGTGCACGGGCCACGTCTATTACACGAGCGGAGCGATCCAGGACGTCCGCGGGCTCGCGGAGATCTGTCACCGCAAGGGCGCGGCGCTGGTCGTCGACGCGTATCAGTCCATCGGCGCGCTCGAATTCGACGTGCACGACTCCGGCGTCGACTTCCTTGTCGGTGGGACGCTGAAGTGGCTGATGGGCGGACCGGGCATGGCGTTCCTGTACGCGCGGAAGGACCGCATCGCGGCCGCGCGCCCGACCGCGCTCGGTTGGTGGGCGATGGAGAACCCCTTCGACTTCGATGTGCAGCATCTCGATCTCGCAGGGAACGCGCGGCGCTTCGAGTACGGCACCCCGGCCATCGCGGCGGCGTACACCGCGCGAGCCGGTCTCGCGCTCCTCGACGAGGTCGGCATCGCGACCGTGCGCGGGCGGCACATGACCCTCTCGCAGCGGCTCGTCGACGGCGCACACGAGCAGGGGTGGACGGTGCGCTGCCCGACCGACGCCCGCAGGCGCACGCCGATCGTCACGCTGGAGCACCCCGATCCGAGCGTCGCGGTCGCCTCTCTCCGGCAGAACGGTGTCATCTGCGACTACCGCCCCGGCCTCATCCGCCTGTCGCCTCACTACTTCAATACGCTTGGGGAGATGGACCGGGCGCTCGGATTTCTGGCGCAGCTTCGCGTCGCGCCCGCGATCGTCTGACGCAAACGCTCCACGCCGGCCGGCTGGCGGCGTGGACCGTGGTCATCGCGATCCTCGCGATCTCGAGTTATGCCGTGCGCTTCACGGTGAAGTCGGGCAGCCTGCCGACTGACACGTTCTTCCGGTACTCCACCGCGATCGGCGCCGTCGCGGTGGACGGGATCCTCCTCGCGATCGTCCTCCTGATCGCCCGCGGGCTGCCGCTTCGCGAGACGTTCGGGCTCCGCGCGCCGCGGAGCTGGGGGGCCGCGGCGCTCATCGGCGCGGCGACGCTCATCGTCGCGTACGCGCTCTCGTACGCCGAGGTCGGACTCCTCCAGGACGCACATCGGGAGCAGAGCGTCCCCGAGTTCTTCGATGCCACGCGACTCGGCGCCTGGGTCGCGAACCTTTTCGCGATCGCGATATTCGTCCCGATCTTCGAAGAGTCGCTCTGCCGCGGTCTCGGCTTCTCGTTGCTCGAGCCTCTTGGAAAACCGGCGGCGGTCGTCCTCACGGCGGTCGGTTTCACGCTCGCGCACGGCGTCGTCGTCGACTTCCCGGTGATCCTCGCGACCGGGCTCGGGCTCGGATACCTCCGCGCGTCGAGCGGCAGCCTGTATCCGTGTCTCGCGCTGCATGGAGTGTTCAATGGATTCGGGCTCGTCGTGGCGTCGCTGTTCGGCGGTTAGGGCCTCCGCAGAAGATCCACGAGCGCGAGGAGGTCGCCACCGGTGTCGGTGAACGCGGGCCGTCCCGATGCGGCGCATTCGCCGGCGAGGACATGCGCCCGAAGGCGCTCAGCCGAGAGAAGGGGGTCCGCGAGATTCGCCGGATCGTGGTCGATGCCGTCGCGGACCTTGATGCGCCGCCGCGTCTCCGCCCACCGGACGATGACGTCGCGGTCGGCGATCGGGAGCGCCGCGTACGCGGTGACGTCGTTCAGCGCGTCGCGGTAGGGGAGCAGCCTCCGCCGCTCCGTCCCGCGCGGATGCCGGCGCGCGAGCGCGAGCTCCTTCTCGTCGATCACGGTCTCATGCTAGGGACGACTGTTACCGTAAATCTGTGGGAGCGACTCCAGCCGGGGTGTATCTGACCTTCTTCGACGAGGGCGCCGCTCTGTCCGCGGAGCTTCCGGCCCTCGGGCCCTACGACGACGTGGTGATCCGCGGCGCTCGCGTCATCGGCGAGCGCGCGCAGCTTGGCGAAATGATCGCCGCTCATGCCGCCGACGGTCGCTGGATCGGAGCGGAGTCGGCGGCCGGCCGCGGCAGAGCGGATGCCACTCGCAGCCACATTCGGTTGCGCGCCGACCGCGGCGGGATCCTGCTCCGCTTTTTCACCGACGAGACGACGCTGGCGAGTGGCGTGCGCCAGCTCGGCCCATTCGCGTGGGTGGTGGTCGGGACGCACGAGGTCCGTGCTGATTCAAAGACGCTTGCCGTTCGCGTGTCGCCTGCCAAGGGCTGGCTCATGACCGACGTCGTGGGCCGCCAGGACGACGGCCCGCGCGACGACGTCATCGGTCTCGTGGCGACGCTCGCCACGCGAGTCTCGGCCGCTCCGCCGGCGCGGCGGGCGGCGGAGCTGGCTGTCCCCGTCGGTCGCGCGACACCTGAGGACGAGCAGGCGCCTTCGGTCTGGGTCGACCGGGTCAAGCCCGCGTCCGAGATCTACATCTCGAGGCCGGACACAAAGCGCTAGACGGCGGAGGACCTCGGCGCGCGCGACGAGAAGTCGCTCATCTCAGGTAGCGGTCGCGGTCAACCTTCGCGCCTCGGCCATGTAGAGGATGGTCGCGGCCACACCGAGCTCGACGAACGGGAAGATGACGGCGACGATCCCGACGAGCCCGACCGCGACCCGGCCGCCGACCCCGATCTGCTCGGCGAACGCGGGAAGCGCGACGAGAAGCCATACGCCCAAGACGACCACCCCCACGATGGCGAGCAACCGCCACTGCCGCGCGGGGTCGGTGATCCGCCTCCGCAGGAGCACGCCGCAGGCGACGCCGGCGACGAGCGCGACGAGCAGCTGCGTCAGCGCGGCTTCGAGGTCGGTCGGTGAACCGAAGAGGACACGGAAGAAGGTGAACGCGAGGGCCTCGGGCAGCGCCAGCGCGCCCGCGATCTCGAGGAGATGGTTCGGTTCGCCGTCGACCACGCGGAGCCAGCGCATGAGCCCGTAGCCGAGAAGGCCACCGAGCACGTACGGAAACAGCGTCGTGAGCGTGCCGAAGAACGAGCATGACGACGGCGCGGGGAAGACGGTGGCGCAGAAGCGGAGCTGAAACGTGAGCGTGACGAAACGCTCCACGACGATCCAGCCCGCGTACGCGAAGAGCGCGGAGCGGCCGCCGGCGACGGAGGCGACCCCGATGGCGGTCCCCACGGAGGCGGCGGTCACGAGTCCGGAGGCCCAGCCCGCCGGGTACGCGCCGAAGATGCGCAGCGCGACCGCGAAGAAGATCGTGAGCAGCGCGCCGACGAAGAAGGCCGCGCCCGCCGCGGTGAGGATGGCCCACGGGAACGGAACGCGGGCGACCCGCGGCGGCGGGATCCGCTGCAGGGCCGCGAAGACCTGTGGAGAGCGGGCGCGCAGGCCGTCGATCATGGCCACCTATTCTGACCAAGTGACCTTGCAAACCGGTAGCGAGCGCGACGTGCTCGTTCTCACGAAAACGGTCGCCGCGAATGAGTTCCCGGTCGAGCGGCCGGGCATCCTCGGCGTGGATCGCGAGACCGGGAGCCTCGTGCGCATCTCGCCCTTCCCCTGGAAGGGCACGGACACCGATCCGCCACTGGGGCGGTGGAGCTGGATCCAGGCGACCATCGCTCGGGACGAGCGCGACCCGCGGCCCGAGACGATGACCATGGAGGGTGACGTCATCGTGGCGGGTTACGTCGACGCGAAGGAGGGCTGGCGCCTGCGCTGGCCGTTCGTGCGGGCGCACCTCCGCGGCTCGGCCGAGTCGATCGTCGAGCTGGCGCGGGGTCGGGCCGCAACCGTTGGCTTCGTCCGCCCCGAACCGGACATCGACGTCGTTCAGCTGCCGCTGCGCTTTCGGTTCCGGTGCGGAAGCGATGATTGCGCGACCACCCATGAGCTACCGGTCCTCGACTGGGAGCTCAACTCGATGACCCGCGCGACCCGGGAGCGCTACGGGCCGGCGTGGGCGACGAAGTTTCGCCAGACGTGGGGTGCCGGCCTCGCGGAGAAGTTCGACGTCCACTTCCTGCTGTCGACCTACGCGCAGGCGCCGACGAAGCTCTACGTGGCCGGACTCTTCTATCCGCCGAAGGCCGCCGAGGATCCGCACGAGCACGCCCACCACGTGGAGCACCGCCAGCACGCGGGCTGATCCGACAGCCCCTTAGACCTTGCCGACGAGCTCCTTCGGAACGTCCTTGCGCTTCATGCCGACTTCCGAGGACTTGCCGTGATAGCCGTGCGCGAAGATCCGGAGCAGGAGATACGTGCCGGTGGTCGGATCCTCGGACCGTTCGACGACGAGGCTCGGCCCCCACCGCGAGTCGAACGTCTCGGCGACATTCGGCTTGCGCTTCGCGAGGTCGAACCCCTCTTTGTCCCACTGCAGCACGGCGTAACCGCGGACGATGCGCTCCTCGTCGCCACCTTCGTCGGGTCGCCACTGGTGGATTCCGGGATGCTCGCGCTGGCACACCGCCGGCGATCCCGAGTGCATCGTCACCCACTTGAAGACGTCGGCGTCCTTCGACTGCGCGCCCTGCGGATACGCTTGGCGGTGCACGGCCTCGCCGACGGTGCAGAGGTAATAAAAGAGCATGCCGGAAGCAGAATAGGCAGAGACATGGAGTCCCGCACGATCGACGTTCTCGGGCTGCGGACGCGCGTCGTCCAGGAAGACGGACGCGGCGGCGGCGATCCGATCGTGCTGATCCACGGGGTCGGCGCGTGGGCGGAGACCTGGCGCGCGGTGATGCGGCCGCTTGCCGATACCGGGCGCCGCGTGATCGCGCTCGATCTTCCGGGATTCGGCGAGAGTGACCGACCCGGACGGGTCCGCTATTTCGGTCCCGAGGAGGCTTTCTATCCGCGCTTCGTCCTGGCGGCGATGGACGTCCTCGGCGTGCGCCGTGCGCACATCGCCGGGCAGTCCATGGGTGGAGCGATCGCCTTCATGGCCGCGGTGAGCGCGCCGGAGCGCGCACGCTCGCTGGTGCTCGTGGCGCCCGGCGGCCTCGGACGGGACGTCGCGTTCTTCCTGCGTGCGTGCGCGATCCCAGGGTTCGGTCTCCTCGCCCGAATGCCTCGCCCTCGGACCGCGGCCCGAGACGTCCTCGCGACGTGCTTCTACGACCCGGGGCGCATCTCGCCCGAGCTCGTCGAGGAGGCGGCACGCTACGGCAACGCGTCGTTTCCGGAGTTCGTCCGCGCGCTCTCCGCCGGCGTCGGCCTCCGCGGCGTGCGCGCGTCGATCCGCGAGGCCTGGCTCGGTCGCGCCGCCGCGTATGGCGGCCCGGTGCTGATCACCTGGGGTCGCGAAGACCGTGTGCTTCCGGTGCGTCACCTCGCCGACAGCGCGCGCGCGTTCCCCCAGGCCGAGATCCGCATCATCGAGCACTGCGGGCATCTCTTGATGGCCGAGCGTCCAGATGAATTCCTCGCCGCGGTCGTCCCGTTCGTGGCCCGGGCGGAGGAGGCCGTCGCGGCCTGAGCCCGGCACCGAAATGGCACCATGGAAGGTGAATGAAGGCGGGCATCCGTCCCGATACCGGGGTCACCACCCCTAACGCGAAGCTTCGCATCACCGCTCTGGAGATCGTCGCCGACTACCGGCTCGCCGTTCGGAGTCGCGCGGCGAGCGAGCTGTCGCGACGCGAGGTCCTCGTCGGCAAAGCCCCCTTCGGCATCTCCGGGGAGGGGAAGGAGATCGCGCAGCTCGCCATGGCGCGGGCCTTTCGGCCGGGTGATTGGCGCTCGGGGTACTACCGCGATCAGACCTTCATGTTCGCGGTCGGGCTCGCCGACCTCGCGCAGTACTTCGCGCAGCTCTACGCCGACCCGGACGTGGTGCGCGATCCGAACTCGGCCGGCCGGCAGATGCTGAGTCACTTCGCGACCCGAACGCTCGACGGGACCGGCCAATGGAAGGATCTCCTCGCGACCGGCCAGTCGGCATCGGATCTCTCGCCGGTCGGCGCGCAGATGCCCCGCGCCGTCGGACTCGCCTGGGCGTCGAAGCTCTACCGCGAGTCGCCGGCGCTTCGCGAGGTCGCGCGTGGCTTTTCGCGGAACGGCGACGAGGTGTGCTTCGCGACGATCGGGAACGCCGGTACGAGCGAGGGCCCCTTTTGGGAGAGCCTGAACGCGGTCGGGGTCCTGCAGGCGCCGCTCGTCATCTCGATCTGGGACGACGGCTACGGCATCTCCGTCCCCAACGAGCTGCAGACGACCAAAGGCTCGATCTCGAAGCTGCTCGAGGGATTCCGCCGCGACGAGGGCGGGCGCGGCTACGACCTCTACGCGGTCAAGGGCCACGACTACCTCGCGTGCTGCGACGTTTACCAGATGGCCGTGGCGCGCGCGCGCCGCGAGCACATCCCGGCGGTCGTGCACGTCGTCGAGATGACCCAGCCCCAGGGGCACTCGACGAGCGGCTCGCACGAGCGGTACAAGTCGAAGGAGCGGCTGCGGTTCGAGATCGAGTTCGATCCGATCCGGCGCATGCGCGACTGGATGCTGCGCGAGGAGCTCGTCGACGCCGCGACGCTGGACCAGTACGAGCGAGCCGACCGTGTCGAGGTCGAGCGCATCCGCGAGCAGGCGTTCGAGGCGTATCAGGCGCCGATCCGTGCTGAGCGTGAACGTGCGCTCACCGTCATCGAAGCGGCCGGGCAAGAGTCCGCGGTCGATCTCGCGGCGATCATCGCGGAGCTGCGCGCAGCCGAGGAGCCGACTCGGCGGCTCGTCGCGGCAACCGCCGCGCGTGCCCTCGCCGAGCTGCGCCGGAGCGACGGCCCCGCGCGCGCCGAGCTCGCGGCGTTCGTCGAGGAGTATCGAGCCGAGAACGAGCAGCGCTTCAACTCGCAGCTCTACAGCCGCTCGACGGACTCGCCGCTCCGCGTCGGCGCGCTGCCGCCGCGGTACGAGGAATCGGCCGCGACGGTCGACGGGCGGATCGTGCTGCTGCGCTGCTTCGACGCGAACCTCGCGCGCGACCCGCGGATCGTCATTCTCGGCGAGGACGTCGGGAAGCTCGGCGACGTCAACCTGGTCTTCGAAGGCCTGCAGGCGAAACACGGTGAGCAGCGTGTCGTGGACACCGGGATCCGCGAGGCGACGATCATCGGCCAGGGGATCGGCGCGGCCCTCCGCGGCCTCCGTCCGGTCGTCGACATCCAGTACGTGGACTACCTGCTGTATGGCCTCGAGGTCGCGTCCGACGATCTCGCAACGCTCCACTGGCGGACGGGCGGAGGGCAGAAGGCGCCGGTGATCATCCGCACGAAGGGCCACCGCCTGCAGGGGATCTGGCACACCGGATCGCCGATGGCGATGATCCTCTCGACCCTCCGCGGGCTGCACGTCGCCGTGCCGCGAGACATGACTCGTGCCGCCGGCTTCTACAACACGCTGCTCCGTGGGGACGATCCCGCGATCGTCATCGAGGTCCTCTCGGGCTATCGGGTCAAGGAGCGCGTGCCCGAGAACGTCGGCGAGCTCACGGTTCCGCTGGGCTTCCCGGAGACGATCCGCGATGGACGGGACGTCACTCTCGTGACGTACGGCGCGCTCTGCCGCATCGCCGAAGAGGCCGCGGGGGACCTCGCCCGGATGGGCATCGAGACCGAGATCGTCGACGTGCAGACGCTCCTGCCGTTCGACCGCGAGCACGCCATCGGCGAATCGGTCCAGAAGACCGGTGCTCTGCTCGTCGTCGACGAGGACGTTCCTGGCGGGGCGAGCGCCTACATCCTCCGCGAGGTCCTCGAGGTGCAGGGCGCGATCGATCATCTCGACGTCGGAGCGCGCACCCTGACCGGCACGGCGAACCGCGTCGCGGTCGGCAACGACGGCGACTACTTCTCGAAGCCCAATCGCGAGGACATCGTCGCGGCGGTCTACGCGATCATGCGCGAGCGACGCCCGCACGACTTCCCGCCGATCGCGCCGCCGGTCCGCCGGTGACCGTCAAGACGAACGTCCAGGCGGTGCACGACACGCTGCTCGAGGAGTTCCGCCGCGACGAGCGCCTCATCCTCCTCGGCGAGGACGTCGGCGTCCGCGGCGGGGTGTTCCGCGTCTCGGACGGCTTCATCGAGGAGTTCGGGGCGGACCGCATCATCGACACGCCCGTCGCCGAGTCGAGCATCGTGGGGGTCGCGATCGGCGCGGCGATCGGCGGGCTCCGCCCCATCGCCGAGATGCAGTTCGCCGACTTCCACGCGCCGGCGTTCGAGCAGATCGTGGACGAGGCCGCGCGGATGCGCTACCGCTCGAACGGAGCGTTCGGTGTCCCGATGGTCATCCGCATGCCCTGGGGCGGCGCCATCCGCGGCGCGCTGTACCACTCGCAGTCGGTCGAGGCGTTCTACGCGCATGTCCCCGGTCTGAAGGTCGTCGTCCCATCGACGCCCTACGACATCACCGGGATGCTTCGGAGCGCGATCCGCGACCCCGATCCGGTGATCTTTCTCGAGCACAAGGCCACGTATCGCGCCGTGAAGGGTGAGGTCCCCGACGGGGACTACGCGGTCCCGCTGGGCCCGGCCGACGTGAAGCGCGAAGGCACCGACATCACGGTCTTCGCCTACGGGCTCATGCTGCACCACTCGCTCGCCGCGGCCGAGACCCTCGCCGGCGAGGGGATCTCGGTCGACGTCGTGGACGTGCGCAGCCTCCGACCGCTCGACGGCGAGACGATCCTTCGGGAAGCGCGGAAGACCGGGAAGTGTTTGATCGTGTATGAGGACAACCGCCTGTTCGGCGCCGGGGCGGAGATCGCCGCGTTGATCGCCGAGGAGGCCTTCAGCGACCTCGACGCGCCGGTGATGCGCCTCGGCGGCCCCGAGGTGCCCGCGATGCCGTACAACAAACCGCAGGAAGATTGGTTCATGCCTGATCCAGCGAAGATCGCGGCGAAGATGCGCGAGCTCGCCGCGTACTAGGGGTAGAGACATGGCCTACGAGCTCAAGATGCCCAAGCTCGGCGAGTCGGTCACCGAAGGCACGATCGGGAAGTGGCTGAAGCAGCCGGGCGAGAAGGTCAACAAGTACGACCTCCTCGTCGAGGTGCAGACCGACAAGGTGAACACCGAGATCCCCTCGCCGGTCGCCGGGACGGCGCCTCCGCCGCAGGCGCTCGCGTGGCCTGTGGTGCCGCTGCCGCGGCGGGCGGCTCTGCCGGGGCCGCCGTTTGCTGCCGCTGCGGCGGCGCCGGCGGAGCGGTCGCCGCGGCCTCGCCATCGGCGGTGTCGAATATGGCGAGGAGGGTCCCGATCGGCACCGTCTGGCCTTCCTGGACCTTCACCTCTTTGAGGGTTCCGGCGACCGGCGAGGGGATCTCGGTGTTCACCTTGTCGGTCTGCACCTCGACGAGCAGGTCATATTTGTTGACCTTCTCGCCCGGCTGCTTCAGCCACTTCCCGATCGTGCCTTCGGTGACCGACTCGCCGAGCTTGGGCATCTTGAGCTCGTAGGCCATGTCTCTACCCCTAGTACGCGGCGAGCTCGCGCATCTTCGCCGCGATCTTCGCTGGATCAGCATGGAGGTCGATGTCACCGAGCTCATGAAGTACCGCGAAAAAGTGCGTCACCAGTTCCAGGATCGGGAAGGGTTCGACCTGTCGCCGGCGGCGTTCATCGCGAAGGCGGTCGTCGAGGCTCTGCGGACGGTGCCTCAGGTGAACACGAGCTGGACCGACCAGGGGCTCACGCTCCACAAGGAGATCAACCTCGGGTATGCCGTGGCGCTCGGGGCGGACGGACTCATCGTGCCGGTCATCAAAGACGCCGACGGGAAGAGCCTCGCCGGACTCATGCGCGCGATCCGCGACCTCGTCGACCGCGCGAAGGCACGCCGGCTCACGCTCGACGATCTCACCGGCGGGACCTTCACCTTGAACAACACCGGCCCCCTCGGCACGATCATCTCGAGCCCGATCGTTCCGCCGGGACAGGCGGCGATCCTCTCGAGCGAGTCGATCCAGAAGCGCTTGGTCGTCCTCGAGGACGACGCGATCGCGATCCGCCAGCGGATGAACATCGTCATCGGGTTCGATCACCGCGCGATCGACGGATCGACCGCGGCGGCATTCCTCTCCGCCGTCCGCGAATGGCTGCAACGCGTCGGTCCCTCGGTGACGGTCTACTAATGCATCAACCCTCCGGCTCGGGGACGTTCGCGCCCATCCGGTTCGAGGTTCCCGGCGAGGTCGAACGTCCGCGTTCGCGTGGACGCAGCGAGGCAAACACGGCCGTACCGATCGATCGGGCACGCCCGGAGTGGCTGAAGGTCCGCCTGCCGATGGGGCCCGAGTACGAGAACCTCCGCAGGCTCATGCGTTCGAAATCGCTTCACACCGTCTGCGAGGAGGCCCACTGCCCGAAC
>VBFI01000065.1 GCA_005889275.1 Chloroflexota bacterium
AGACCGGCGGTCGCGGAGGTCGAGCTCGTCCATCTGAAAGCCCCACCACATGAAGTGGACGTGCGCGTCGAACCAGCCCGGCGTCATGAGCCCGCCGCGCAGATCGACCCGCTCGGCGCGCCCGGCATCGCGTGTCAGCTCGGCCGCGCGTCCGACCGCCGCCACGCGGCCGTCGCGCTGCAGGAGCGCCTCCGCGCTGACACCGGCGCGGACGTGGATCCGCCCGCCGTGAAAGAGCGTGGCGCTCACGGGCGGAAGCCGGCCCGGCCGCGGAGCGGGACGAACTTCACCGCTCCGTGCCGCGTCTCCCGACCGTCCGCGCGGCGGACGACCAGATGCTGCATCTCCTCGTCGCCGACGGGCGCGACGATGAGCCCGTCGGGCGCCAGCTGGCGATCGAGCTCCGGCGAGATCCCCGGAGACGCGGCCGTCACGAGGATGCGGTCGTAGGGCGCGGCCTCGGCGAAGCCGACGGACGCGTCACCGGCCACGACGCGCACGTTGTCGTACCCGAGCTCGGCGAGGAGCGATCGCGCGTGCTCGGCGAGGGACGCATGACGCTCCACGCTGACGACATCGCGCGCCAGCTCCGCGAGCACGGCCGCCTGATAGCCGGAGCCGGTCCCGACCTCGAGGACGTGGTGTTCCGGACCGATGTCGAGGAGCTCGGTCATCCGCGCGACCACGTACGGCTGCGAGATCGTCTGCCCCTCCGCGATCGCGAGCGCGTGATCGCCGTACGCGACCTCGCGATCCTCCTCGCGGACGAACCGCTCCCGAGGCACCCTCGCCATCGCCTGGAGCACGCGCTCGTCGCGTATGCCCATGTGGCGGAGCTGCACGATCATGCTCTGGCGCGAATACTCAGAATCCAGAGACTGAATACTGCGCCGAATCGGGGCGGTAGCCGCGCTGCGAAGCGCCGGAAGGACCGAGGGCCCCCGCGCGGCGGAGGGGTCCCCGCCCGACCGAGGGCGGGGATACCGCCGCGTTGAGAGGGTTTCGGTCCTTCCGGTGCAAAAAAGCCGAGCTACGCCGCGGTCGTCTCGATCGGCACACCGATGAGGGAGCCCCATTCCGTCCACGAGCCGTCGTAGTTCCGGACGCGCTCGTGGCCGAGCAGGTACTTCAGGACGAACCAGGTGTGCGCGCTCCGCTCGCCGATCCGGCAGTAGGCGATCGTCTCGCCCCTCGGATCGATGCCCTTGCCGCCGTAGATCGCGCGGAGCTCGTCGGCCGGCTTGAAGCGGCCGTCCTCCGCGACCGCGGTCGCCCAGGGGACGTTCTGCGCGCCGGGGATGTGGCCGCCGCGTTGCGCGCCTTCCTGCGGGAGGTTCTCGGGCGCGAGCAGCTCGCCCGCGTACTCCTTGGGTGAGCGGACGTCGATGATCTTCGCGTTGCCGGAAACGACCTTGTCGAGGACGTAGTCGCGGAGCGCGCGGATCGAGGCGTCGGGCCCGGCGGCCCGGTACTCCCCCCGACCGAAGGTCGGCACGTCCGTGACGAGAGGCCGTTTCTCAGCGATCCACTTCGCGCGACCTCCGTTCACCAGCTTCACGTCCTTGTGGCCGTAGTACTTGAGCAGCCAGAAAAACCACGCCGCGAACCAGTTGTTGTTGTCGCCGTACGTCACGATCGTCGTGGCCGAGGTGACCCCGTACTTGCCGAGAAGCTGCTCGAGCTGGCGCTTCTCGAGGAGATCCCTCACCGGATGCTGCTGCAGATCGCTCTTCCAGTTGAGGCCGACGGCGCCGGCGACGTGACCCTGGTCATAGGCGGCCGTGTCGACGTCGACCTCGAAGATCCGGACGTTCGGGTCGGTCGCGTGCTGGCCCAGCCAGTCGGTCTCGACGAGGACGTCCTGTGGGTTTGCGGACATGTGCGCACCTCCTGTTTTCTTGGGACGCGTGCCGCGGCGAGGACACGTCGCGCACGGAAAAGGCGGCGGCCGGCGAGCGCTCCGCGCCCGCTACGCGCCGCCTAAAGACAGACGCAGGTCAGGCGGGAGAAGCCGATTCGGTCCTGGGGATTTCCGACGTGCTGGTTCAACGATCCGTTTCTAACAGGCGGGCCGCACCCGGGCAAGAGCCATCAGAGCCACGGCGCGAGGGCGCCTGGGAGCTCGGTCAGGTCGTCGATCGTGGCATCCGGAACGACGTCCACCGGATCCTGCGGCGCGCTGCCGACCGGGCGACGCCAGACGGCCCGAAGGCCCAGCCGTTTCGCGCCCCAGACGTCCGCGCGCATGCGGTCGCCGACCATGACCGCATCCTCCGGCGCGACGTTCGCCTGCGCGAGAGCGCGGCGATAGATCTGCTCGTGGGGTTTCATCCACCCGGCGCTGTGCGAGCTGGTGATGTGATCGATGTGCTCGGCGAGGCCGAAGCGCTCCCAGTCCGTCCGCACCTCTTCGTCGCCCCGCGAGAACGTGTTCGTGATGAGTCCCACGGCGAGACCACGCTCTTTCACCCAGCGGAGCGCTTCCCCGGTCCCCGGCACGAGGGAGCCGACGAGGTCGAGCGGCGGCGTCGAGACGCTTCGCAGCCTGTCGATGTCGATGTCGTCGATGCCGATCTGGCTGTTCCGGAACCACTCCGCGTACCAGCGGTTGGTCTCCTGACGGAGCACCTCGTCGACGTCCGAGGGCTCGAAGCGGGCGGACAGGAAGCTCTC
>VBFI01000049.1 GCA_005889275.1 Chloroflexota bacterium
GACGCGGCGAAGTGATCTAGCGCTGTAGCGGCGCCGCGGGAATGACCGGCGGGTGCGCCTGCTGGTCGTTCCCTCGCGCGCTCTAAACTCGCTCTGATGCAGGCCGTGGTCATGGCCGGCGGCGAGGGGAGCCGCCTGCGCCCCCTGACGATCAATCGGCCCAAGCCGATGGTCTCGATCGTCAATAAGCCATGCCTCGGGCATATCTTCGATCTGCTCCAACGCCACGGGATCAACGACGCGTTCGTGACCCTGCAATACCTCGCGTCGCAGATCCAGGACAGCTTCGGCGATGGCGGCGCGATCGGCATGCGCCTGAAGTACAGCGTCGAGGAATCGCCGCTCGGCACCGGCGGATCCGTCCGTCAGATCGGCGACGCTCTCGACGACACCTTCATCGTGATCTCCGGCGACGCGCTGACGGACATCGATCTCACGAAGGTCATCGCCTTCCATCGCGAGCGCAAGGCCGCGGTCACGCTCACGCTGTATCACGTGGCGAATCCGCTCGAGTACGGCGTCGTGATCACCGGCGAGGATGGGCGCATCTCGAAGTTCCTCGAGAAGCCGTCGTGGGGCGAGGTCTTCTCCGACACGATCAACACCGGCATCTACGTGATCGAGCCGCGCGTGCTCGAGCGCTACAAGCCCGGCGAGGCGTTCGACTTCAGCAAGGATCTCTTCCCGGCCCTCCTCGCCGAGGGTGAGCCGCTCTACGGCTACATCGCATCCGGCTACTGGACCGACGTCGGGTCCATTTCCGAGTACGCGCGCGCGAACGCGGATCTCCTCCAGGGCCGTCTGACGGCGGCGCCGCTCGGCCGCGAGCTCCTCCCCGGCGTGTTCACGAGCGGCGATGTCGAGATCGACGAATCCGCGAAGATCACCGGCCCGGTCTTCCTGGGGAACGGCGTGAAGGTCGGCCCGCACGTCGAGATCGTCGGCCCGACCGTGCTACGCGACTACGTGACCGTCGACGTGGGCGCTGTGGTCGACCGCTCGATCGTGTGGCGCAACAGCTATATCGGCGAGCGGGCGGAGCTGCATGGAACCATAGTCGGCCGGCAGTGCGCTCTGAAGTCGCGCGTGTCGCTCGAAGAGGGCAGCGTCATCGGCGACCACTGCATCGTCAACGAGAACGCGCGAGTTCGCAGCCAGGTGAAGATCTGGCCCGACAAGCAGATCGAGAGCGGTGCGGTCGTCGGCGCGAGCCTCATCTGGGGCGCGCAGGGCCGGCGCGCCCTCTTCGGGCGCTTTGGCGTCACCGGGATCGTGAACATCGACCTCACCCCGGAATTCGTCGCGCGGCTCGGCGCGGCGTACGCCTCCACGCTCGCGCAGGGCGCGACGATCACGATGAACCGCGACCAGCACCGGTCGAGTCGCATGCTGAAGCGCGGGCTGATGAGCGGCATCGTCAGCGCCGGCGTCCACGTCGCCGACGTGCTGCAGGCCCCGCTCCCCATTGGCCGCTTCCATACGCGTCGGATCGGGGCCGCGGGGGGCGTCCACGTGCGCGTCTCACCGTTCGACGCGCGGGTGTGCGACGTCAAGTTCTTCGACCGGCAGGCCCTCGACATGGACAAGACCCAGGAGCGGAAGGTGGAGACGATCTTCTTCCGCGAGGACCTGCGGCGCGTTTCCTACGAGGACGTCGGTCGCATCTACGAGTCGCCGCGCGTCGGCGCCGCCTACAGCGACGCGTTCCTCGCGGAGGTCGCGCGCCGGCCCTGCGCGCCCCAGATGAGGCTCGCGCCCACGACCGCGCCGGACTCGATCTGCTTGTCGGGCCAGATCTTCACTTGCGCACGCACCCGCGCATGCTCGCCGATGACCGAGTGGTCGCCGACGACGCTTCCTTCCTCGAGCACCACGCGCGACTTGAGGGCGCACTGCCTCCCGACGATCGCGCCGTGCAGCTCCGAGCGCTCCCCGATGTAGCTGTTGCGCCACACGATCGAGCTGTCGACGATCGCCCCGACGTCGACCGAGACGTAGTCGCGAAGGACGGTCGGTCCGATGATCTCGACGTGGGGGCCGATCTTCACGCCCTCGCCGAGGAAGACCGGGCCGGTGATCCGCGCCGACTCGTTGATGTCGACCTCGCCTGCAGTCCACACGCCGGGCATGAGCTCCTTCCCCAGAGCGTCGACGCGGACGCGGCCGCGCAGGAGATCCGCGTTCGCGCGTGCGTACTCCTGGATCGACCCGACATCGGTCCAGTAGCCGTCGGCGACGTAGCCGAAGAGGGGCTCGCCGTCGGCGAGGAGCCGCGGGAAGAGATCCTTGCTGAAATCGAAGACCTCGCCGACATCGAACCGTTCGAGCACGCGCGGCTCGATGACGTAGATGCCCGTGTTGATGGTGTCGCTGAAGACCTCGCCCCACGACGGCTTCTCGAGGAACTTCGTGATGCGCCCGTCGGGATTGGTGATGACGACCCCGTACTCGAGCGGGTTCGGCACGTGCACGAGCGTCAGCGTGACCGCGGCGCCACGCTCGCGGTGGAACGCGATGACCTTCGAGAGGTCGATGTCGGTGAGCGCATCGCCCGAGATGACCAGGAACGTGCCCTCGAGGTCGGCGGCAAGCTGGCGGACCGATCCGCCCGTCCCGAGCGGCGTCTCCTCCACGCTGTAGCGGAGCCGCATGCCGATGCCGCCGCCGTCTCCGTAGCTGTCCTGGATGATCGAAGCGAGGTACTGGAGGGTCACGAACGAGTCCTCGATCCCGTGCCGCTTCAGGAGCTCGAAGATGTGCCCGAGGCAGGGCTTGTTCACGATGGGCACCATCGGCTTGGGCCGGTTGATCGTCAGCGGTCGGAGCCGGCTCCCCTCGCCGCCGGCCATGACGACGGCCTGCATCGAGCGAAGTGTACGGACCTAACATCGCCGGGGTGCCTCGACCATCTTCGCGGAACGACGAGACGGTCCGCCATCGACGCTAGGGCTTGTCCGCTCCGATCGCGAACATCGCCTCGAGGTCGTGCCGCGAGTACGCCTTGAACGCGACGTGGGTTTCTGTCCGCGCGACGCCGGGTACCTGCGCGATCCGTCGCGTGACGATGTCCGCGAGCTCCTCGTGTTCGCGCGCGCGCACCATCGCGATGAGATCGATGTCGCCGGTCACCGAATAGACCTCGGACACGCCGGGCACCGCGGCGATCGTCTCGCCGAGCTTCGGCACCGCGCCCTTCTCCGCCCGGATGAGCACGACCGCCGTGATCACGGGAGCTACAGGCTCTTCACGTCGATGTCGTGGAGCGCCGACTTCACGTAGTGCGCGGCCTCCTGGTAGCCCATCGCCTTGCCGCGGTTCAGCGCCGCCTCGTACGAGTCGAGCGTATCCGCGTTCGCCTGTTCGTCGAAGACGTGGTACTGCTCCTCGAGCTGGTCGATCGCGAGCTTCACCCGGTCGCGCGCGGCGCTGCTGATCACGAGGCCCTCCCACGAGCGATGTCGCGCGTTCGAGGATAGGGCGGAGGAGCCTCGAATGGTCTAGCGGACCCGCCGCTCCTCGATGGTCTCGTGGCGCTCGACCTCTTCGGCGCGCTCGCCACCGACCTCCTCGACGACGGACTGCTCCTGGACGTTCGTCGTTCCATCGGGTCCGACGTTGACGTTGGTGACCTCGCGCCCGGGGACCGGCTCCTCGTGGCGTTCGACCTCGTGGACCTCGTGGCGCTCGACGCGACGCTCTTCCATTTCGCTCCTCCGATCGTTCGCTGACCGGGCGACGGAGCAGAAAACGTGCCGCCCGCGGTCAGCCGATCTCCAGCTCTTTGGTCGGGACGCCGACGTCCACCTCGACGCGGCCGCCCACGATGCGGACCGGATAGGCGTTCACCGGGAACACCGCCGGCAGCGCGCGAACCTCGCCGGTGACGAGGTCGAACCGCGCGCCGTGGCGGGGGCACTCGACGAGACAGTCCTCGAGCTCCCCCTCCCCGAGCACGCCGCCGTCGTGCGTGCACACGTTGTCGATCGCGCCCCAGGTCCCGTCCTCGCAGTGACCGAGGCAGAGGCTCTTCGACCCGGCCCGGACGACCCTGACCTCGCCCGGAGGTACCTCGTCCTCGCGGGCGACGGCGACGAATTCGGCCACGCTATTCGAGCACGCCCATCTCCGCGATGTTGCCGATGCGCGGGCGCACCGCGTTCAGAACACGCTGACGGACGTGCTCGTCGGCCAGCTCGTTGATCACCCTGCGGAAGAAGCCGTGCACCAGGAGCTGCTGTGCCTCGTCGCGGTCGAAGCCGCGCGACATCGCGTAGAAGAGCTCCTCGTCGCTGAGGGCGCCCGCGGTCGCGCCGTGGCCGCACCGCACGACGTCGTTGGTGAGGATCTCGAGCACGGGGATCGGGTCGGCTCCGGCTTCGTCGGAGAGCAGCATGTTCCGGCATTCCTGGTAGCTTCCCGTCGCGTGCGACGTGGGCTCGACGCGGATCTTTCCGTAGAAGATCGCCTTCGCCCGGTCGTAGAGGGCCGACAGGTAGAGCAGGTCGCTCTGCGAGGCGCGTCCGTCGACGCTCTGGAAGCTGTTCACGTCGATGCGCTGCGAGTCGCCGGCCGCGACGAGCCCGAACAGCTTCACGATCGCGCCGTCGCCCTCGATGTCGGACTCGAGGCCGACCTTCGAGCGCCCCTCGCCGGCGAAGACGTTCAGGCTTCGCAGCTCGCTGTCGCGGGCCGAGCGATAGCGCTGGAAGCCCAGGTCGAGCACGCCCGGAGCCCAGCGCCGGATGCCGACGTACCACACGCGCGCACCCGCGCCCACGTGCACCTCGACGTGCGGGATCGCGATGCGTGGCGCGTCGCCCCGCGACGAGAGGTCCTCGACGAGGGTGACGGTCGAGTCGCGCTCCGCGACGACGATCGTGCGCGACAGCATCGCGTCGTCCGAGGCCGGCCAGATCTTCTCGAGCACGAGCGGCTGTCGCACGACGACGCCGGCCGGCACGTGGACGAACGAGCTGCCGGCCGACCAGAGCGCGTCGGCGGCCGCGCGGAACGCCGCGTGCGAGGGGATGCCGTCGCCGTTCACGATGTGCGGACGGACGAGCTGCGGGTTGTCGAGCGCGGCGCGGGTCAGTCCTTTGAAGATGACGCCCGCCGCGATCGCGTCCGGCTCGAGCTTGAACTGGATGCCCGGCAGATGGTCGAGCGTCGAGGCGAGCGGACCGGTCGGAAGGCCGCTCAGCGGGAAGCGCCGCCACTCTTCCTCCTCGCCGCTCGGCCAGGACTCCGGGGTGAACCGCTCGAGCGCGTGGAGTCGAGACTCGCGGAGCCAGTCCGGCTCGCCCCGCCGGAGACTGTGCTGCTCGACCGTTTTGCGGTCGAGCAGCAGCGGGATCTGGGTGAGCGGTGCCGCGCTAGCCAATGGCACCCTGCATCTGGAGCGTGATGAGGCGGTTCATCTCGATGGCGTAGTCCATCGGGAGTGTCTTGACGATGGGTTCGATGAACCCGTTCACGACCATCGCGGTGCCCTCGGCCTCGGAGAGACCGCGGCTCATGAGATAGAAGAGCTGCTCCTCCCCGACCTTCGAGACCGACGCCTCGTGGCCGATGGTCACGTCCTCCTCGTCGATCTCCATGTAGGGGTAGGTGTCGCTCCGGGCGGTCTGGTCGAGGATCAGCGCGTCGCACCGGACCGTGCTTTTCGCGCCGTGCGCACCGGGATAGATCTTCACCATGCCCCGGTAGGTCTGCTGCCCCGTGCCTTTGCTGATGCCCTTGCTCTGGATGATGCTCGTCGTGTTCGGAGCGGCGTGGATCATCTTCGCGCCGGCGTCCTGGTGCTGGTCGCTTCCCGCGAAGGCGACCGAGAGCACTTCGCCGTGCGCGCGCTCACCGACGAGGTAGACGCTCGGGTATTTCATCGTGACCTTCGAGCCCAGGTTCGCGTCGATCCAGGTCATGCGGCCGCCCTCCTGGACCACCGCGCGCTTGGTCACGAGGTTGTAGACGTTGTGGCTCCAGTTCTGGATCGTCGTGTAGCGGACGTCGGCGTTCTTCTTCACCACGATCTCGACCACCGCGCTGTGGAGCGTGTTGCTGGTGAACACGGGCGCGGTGCACCCCTCCACGTAATGAACGCTCGAGCCTTCCTCGGCGATGATCAGCGTGCGCTCGAACTGGCCCATGTTCTCGCTGTTGATGCGGAAATAGGCCTGCAACGGGATCTCGACCTTCACTCCCGCGGGGACGTACACGAACGAACCGCCGGACCACACCGCCGTGTTGAGCGCGGCCATCTTGTTGTCGTTCGCGGGGATCACCGTGCCGAAGTACTGCTTGACGATGTCTCCGTGCTCTTTGAGCGCGGTGTCCGTGTCCATGAAGATCACGCCGAGCTTCTCGAGATCCTTGCGGATGTTGTGGTAGACGACCTCGCTGTCGTACTGCGCCCCGACGCCGGCGAGGTACTTCTGTTCGGCCTGCGGGATCCCGAGCTTGTCGAACGTGTCCTTCACGTAGCCGGGCACGTCCTCCCAGCTCTGCGCGCGCTTGTCGGACGCGAGGACGTAGTAATAGATGTCCTGGAAGTCGAGCGGGGAGAGGTCGGCGCCCCAGGTCGGCATGGCGCGCGCCTCGAAGTGCCGCAGCGCCTTGAGACGCCGCTGCAGCATCCAGTCGGGCTCGTGCTTGAAGGTCTGGCTGATCTCGCGGACGACCTCAGGCGAGAGGCCCTTGTGTTTCACATTGATCGGCGCTTCCTTGTCGTACCAGCCGTACCGGTAGCTGTCGGGCACCTGGCTCTTGATTTCTGTCGTCACTTCGCTTTCACCTCTTCGCCTGGCCACGCCGTGAGACCCCACGCCGCGCCCTTCAATGCCTTGAGCCCCAACAGCGCGCACTTCACGCGCGCCGGGCTGATGGGGATGCCGAGATTCGCGAGCACGTGGTCGCGATCGATCGCCTTCACCTCGTCGAGCGTCTTCCCCTTCACCTCTTCGGTGAGGATCGACGCAGACGCCTGCGAGATCGCGCAGCCCTTTCCGATGAAGCGCACGTCGTCCACGTGCCCATCGCTGATCCGGAGCTGCATCGTGAGCTCGTCCCCGCACAGCGGGTTCGAATCGTGATACGTGTGCGTGGCCCCTTCGAGCGGGCCCGAGTTCCGGGGGTTCTTGTAGTGATCGAGGATGTAGTCACGGTACATGTCATCCATGGCTAGACCCCGAACACTTTCTTCGCCGCGTGCACGGCGCCCACCAAAGCGTCGCACTCTTCGGTCGTGTTGTAGAGGTAGAAGCTCGCGCGGGTCGTCGCCGGGACGCCGAGCCGGGTCATGAGCGGCTGGTTGCAGTGGTGCCCGGCCCGGACGCAGACGCCCTCGCGGTCGAAGATCGTCGCCACGTCGTGCGGATGGATGCCCTCGATGTTGAACGAGACGACGCCGACGCGGTCCTCGAGGGTCTTCGGGCCGTAGACGGTCACCCCGGGGATGTCCTGCAGACGAGGGAGGACGTAGGACACCAGGCCGAGCTCGTGCTCGTGGATCCGCGCCAGGCCGACCTCCTGCAGGTAATCCACCGCCGCGCCGAGTCCGATCGCGTCGACGTACGAGCTCGTGCCCGCTTCGAACTTCCAGGGGAGCTCGTTCCATTCGGTCAGCGAGATCGTGACGCGGCTGATCATGTCGCCGCCGTAGAGGAAGGGCCGCATGTTCTCGAGCAGCGCGGTCCGCCCCCACACCCCGCCCGAGCCGGGAGGCGCGAGCATCTTGTGGCCGCTGAAGACGAGGAAGTCCGCGCCGAGATCCTGGACGTCGACCGGCGTGTGCGGGACCGCCTGTGCGGCGTCGACGAGGACCGTCGCGCCGGCCGCATGCGCCTCGGCGGCGATCTCCTTCACCGGATTCACCGTCCCGAGCCCGTTCGAGGTGTGCGTGATGGCGAGGAGCTTCACGCCCTTGCGCAGCTCCGCGGAGAGCTGATCGCGGCGGAGCCGACCGTCGTCGTCGATATCCACGACGGCGACCTCGGCGCCGACCTCCATGGCGAGCTGCTGCCACGGCACGAAGTCGGAGTGGTGCTCGAGCACCGTGGTGACGATGCGATCGCCGCGTTTCAGGTTGTCGCGGCCCCACGCGTACGCCACGAGGTTCACACCCTCGGTCGCGTTGCGCACGAAGATGACCTCGCGCTCGCTCGGTGCGTTGATCAGCCCGGCGACCTTGGCGCGCGCCTCCTCGAATACCGCCGTCGTGCGCTCGCTGAACTCGTAGACGCCGCGATGGATGTTCGCGTTGTGCTCCTCGAACACACGCGACATCGCCTCGATGACCTGACGCGGCTTCTGGCTCGTCGCGGCGTTGTCCAGATAGACGAGCGGCTTGCCGCGCACCGTCTGGGAGAGCACCGGGAAATCGGCGCGGATCCGCGCGACGTCGAGCCGCGACTCGGCGCGGGTGGTGACCGCCATCAGGCTCGTCCCGCGTAGAGCGCTTCGCGGACGAACTCGTAGCCCTTCGACTCGAGCTCGGCCGCGAGCTCGGGACCGCCGGTGCGGACGATCCGCCCGTCGACGAGGACATGGACGAAGTCCGGGTGCACGTACCGGAGGATGCGCTCGTAGTGCGTGATGAGGAGGATGCCCACGTCGGGCGAGCGCAGCGCTTCGATGCCCTCGGCGACGACCTTGAGGGCGTCGATGTCGAGCCCGGAGTCGGTCTCATCGAGGATGGCGAAGCGCGGCTGGAACATGTGCATCTGAAGGATCTCGAGGCGCTTCTTCTCGCCGCCCGAGAAGCCGTCGTTCACCGACCGCGTGATGAACGAGTCATCGATCTGGAGCAGCTTCATCTTCTCCGCGAGGAGCTTCCGGAACTGCGGGATCGGCATGTCGTTCTTCTTCATCTCGCCGGAGCCGTCGGGCGCAGGGGAGGCGCGCCGGGCGTTGATCGCGGTGCGCAGAAAGTTCGCGACGGAGACGCCCGGGATCGCCGAGGGGTATTGGAAGGCGAGGAAGACGCCTGCGCGTGCGCGCGCGTCCACCGGCAGCTTCAGGAGATCGATGCCGTCCAGAAGGACCGCGCCGCGCTCGACCTTGTACTTGGGGTGACCCATGATCGCGAGCGAGAGCGTGCTCTTCCCCGAGCCGTTCGGGCCCATGATCGCGTGAGCCTCGCCGCTGCGGACGGCGAGGTCGATGCCGTTGAGGATCGGCTTCCCCTCGACGCTCACGTGGAGGTCGCGGATCGCGAGATCAGCCACCCGAGACTCCGCTGAGCGCGGCCTCGCGCGGCGCCGACCTCGCGAGCTCCGCGAGGTTCATGCCGTCGAGCGCCGCGGCGATGCTCGACTGCAGGCGAAGCCAGACCGTTCGCGTGCCGCAGCTCTGCTCGCGGACGCAGTTCAGGACGGGATCGCCCTCGGCGGTGCAGATCTGCGGCTCGATCGGACCCTCGAGCGCACGGACGATGTCGCCGGCCGTGATCTTCGCCGGATCCCTGGCGAGCAGGTAGCCGCCCCCGGCGCCGCGCTTCCCGTTCACCAGGCCCGCTCGCCGCAGCGACGCGACGAGCTGCTCGAGATACGCGAGCGGCAGATCCTCGCGCTCGGCGACGGCGTGCAGCGACACCGTCCCCTGACCCCAGTGGCGCGCGAGATCGACCATGAGGCGCATCCCGTATTCGCCGCGGGTGGAGACGTGAAAGGCCGTGGGGGGGCCGGGATTTCCGAGCACTTCACTCGGAATTGTACGCGCCTGACACCGGGGCGAGAAGGCCTTGGACCGTGATCCGTGGCCCGACCGGCGCGGGACCGAGAATCCCCGCGTGCCCCTCCTCTTCCGGCGCGCCGCGGTCGGCTCGGCCAATCCGGCGAAGATCGAAGCGGTGCGGCGCTCGCTCGCCCGCCTCGCGCCCGGGTGCACCCTCGAAGCGGTGGACGTGGCCAGCGGCGTGTCGGCGATGCCCCTCGCCGCTGACGAGCTCCGCGCCGGGGCGCTCGGGCGCGCGCGAGCGGCGCTCGAGCGCACCGACGCCGAGATCGCGTTCGGCCTCGAGGGCGGCGCCACTCTCGACGGCGAACGCGCCTGGCTTACCGGCCACGTGATCGCGCTCGCCAGGGACGGGCGGCTCGGCGAGGCGGCCTGGGGCCGGATGCTCCTTCCGCCGGCAGCGACGTCGCGGCTGATCGCCGGCGAGGAGCTTGGGGACGTCATCGACGACCTCTTCGGCAGGAAGGAGTCGAAGCGGCAGACGGGTGCGATCGGCCTGCTGACGGAAAACGTGGTCACCCGAACCGATGCGTTCGCCGACCTCGTCGCGATGGCCTGCGCCCCGTTCCTCCATCCCGAGCTGTATCAGCCCGGGCCGAACCGCCGCATCCGTACGATCTGACCCGCGAGCTCCGGCGCGACCTCGGGCGGGGTGGCGACGGCGGTCTCGTCCACGAAGCGGCGGGTGTACAGCCGGTGGTAGAGGCCGCTCTTCGCGAGAAGCTCGCCGTGCGTCCCGTCCTCGACGATCCGGCCCCGGTCGAGGACCAGGATCCGGTCGGCGCGCTCGACGGTCGAGAGCCGGTGGGCGATGACGATCGTCGTCCGCCCGCGCATGAGCCGGTCCAGCGCCTGCTGGACGAGGAACTCGCTCTCGTTGTCGAGCGAGCTCGTGGCCTCGTCGAGAAGGAGGATGCGCGCGTCGCGAAGGATCGCGCGAGCGATCGCGACGCGCTGCCGCTGCCCCACCGAGAGACGGACGCCACGCTCCCCGACGATGGTCTCCAGGCCCTTCGGCGTGCGCGCGATGAACTCCGTCGCGTTCGCGGCCTGCGCCGCGGCCTCGATGTCCGCGGCGCTCGCGTCGAGCCGGCCGTAGCGGATGTTCTCGCGGATGGTGTCGCCGAAGAGGATCGGCTCCTGCGGGACGACCGCGATCTGCTCGCGGAGCGAGCGGACGGTCACGTCGCGAACGTCGCGGCCGTCGACGCGCACGCTTCCCGCCACCGGGTCGTAGAAGCGGCCCACGAGGTTCACGAGGGTCGTCTTCCCCGCGCCGGAGGGGCCCACCAGGGCGGTCGTTTCGCTCTCGCGGAACGCGGTCGAGAGGTTCTCGAAGACGAGCGGCCCGTCCGCGTACCGGAAGGACACCTCGTCGAATTCGATCTCGCCGCGGACCGGCCCGATCGGGAGCGCGCCCGGCCGGTCGCGCACCTCGGGTTCGGTGTCGAGGAGCGCGAAGATGCGGTCCGCCGCGCCGAACGCCTGCTGGATCCCGGTCCACTGACCCGCGAGACCGCCGACGGGCCCGGCGACCATGCCCATGTAGAGAAGGAAAGCGACGAGCTGCCCGGGGGTCAGCTCACCCGCGGCGACCTGGTGACCTCCGTACCACAGCACCACGATCGACGACGCGAAACCGAGGAACCCGATGGCCGGGAACATGATCGAGCTGATGCGCGACCGCTCGATGCTCTTGTCGAACATGATCATGAGCTTCTCGTGGAACCGCTTCGCCTCGTAATCCTCGCGCGTGAACGCCTGGACGACGCGCACTTCCGCGAGCGCTTCCTGGAGAACGCCGACCGCTTCGCCCTGTGCGTCCTGGGCGGCGCGGGAGATGTCGCGGATCCGCCGGCCGAGGAACTGGCCGATGACCCCGATCGGCGGGGCGACGACGAGCGTCAGCAGCGCGAGCCGCCAGTTCATGAGGAAGATCACGGTCACGCCGCCGACGAGCGTCAGCACCTGCCCGAGGACCTGGATGATCGTCTGGGTGACGACTCCGTGGACGAGCGTCGCGTCGCTCGTCACGTGCGACATGAGGTCGCCGGTCTTGCGCTGGTTGAAGAAGGAGAGCGAGAGCGATTGCAGGTGGGTGACGATGCCCATCCGCAGGTCGAAGATCACCTTCTCCCCGGTCCACGACATGACGAACTGGCGCACGCCGTCGATCGCCGAGCGGATCAGCAGGACGAAGATCAGGAGGACCACGAGTGAGTCGAGGATGCCCGGGTCCTTGAGGCCGAGGTCGAGCACGCGCTGCACGACCTGGGGCCAGATGAGGCCGAGGGCCGTCGAGAGCACGAGCAGGGCGGCCGCGAACGCGAGGTTCCATCGGTACGGACCGACGTACCGCAGGAGCCTGCGGTACACCGTCAGCGAGGGACGCTTCTTGTCGGCGGCCCCGCGCGGCCCCATGAAAAACATGTGCATGCCGCCGCCGCCCATTCCGATCATCTGGAGTCAACGCTAGCGCATGGCCTCAGGGCCGAAGCCACACCGTGCCGAACGACGCGTTCGTCTCGGCGACATACCCGGCGACGCGCGCCGACGCCGCGATCGCGCGATCGACGATCAGGAGCGGCACGCGGGTCACCTCGGCGCGCGCGAGCTTCGAGACCTGCTTGTAGAGCTCGGCCCGTTTCGACGGGTCGGCCTCCATCCGCGCCTTGCGGAGCAGACCGACGATGAGGGACGCGTCCCGCGGATCGTCGGTGCCGAACAGCGGCCAGAACACGTCGTCGGGGTCGAGCCCGACCAGCGTCGTCTCCAGCGCGAGCGCGCCCCGAACGTCGCGAAGCGCGGCCGCGTCGACGGCCCGCAGGCGCGCGATGATACCGACCTTCGCGAGGTCCGCGGCGATGGACTGCGCGATGCGCTGTGGATCGGGATACGCCATCGTCGGGAACGCCGGATACGCCAGATCGACGTTGATCGGAACGGCGATGTGGGCGTCGCTCAGGAGCCGCCGCGCGCCGGAGGGGTCCAGCGGGGCGAACTCGACCACGCTGTCGTCATAGCCGAGCGTGCCGCTCGGGATCACCTGACTCGCCGGGTGCCCAAGACCGTAGTACGGGCCCGAGAGCGCGCCCCGGTCGATCGCCATCGCCACCGCTCGGCGCGCGTCCGGCTGGTCGAACGGCGTCGCCGCGACGTCGATGCCGAGCGTGGCCGAGGCGGCGCTCGGGCGCGTGAGCAGGGCGAGGTTCGGATCGCTGCGCGCGGCGGTCGCCTGCGCGACCGGGAGCTCGAGCGCGAGGTCGACCCGTCCGGCCCGGAGCTCGGCGAAACGCGCGGCCGCGTCGCGGACCGGACGGAGCACGAGACCGTCCAGGTACGGGAGGGTCCGGCCTCCGGAGGTGCGGAGCCAGTACGCCTCGTTCCGCCGGAGGGTGATCGATCCGTCCGGCGCGAGGGCGTCGGGGGCGGCCGTGAACGGTCCCGTCCCCGACGTCCCCCGCGCGATCCCCGCCTGCGGTGCGGCAAGGTGGACGAGGAACGGACCGAACGGCGCGCGGAGCTCGAACCGCACGGTCTTGCCGTCGAGCGCGACCACCCGGCTGATCGCGGATGGCTCGTCGAAGAGCAGCCGGTATGCGCGGGTTCCGCGCCCGCGGTCGAAGCTCGCGACGACCGTCGCGGCGTCGAACGGCGTCCCGTCCGCGAAGGAGATGCCCCCGCGTAGCGCGAAGGTCCAGCTCGCGCCGTCGTTCGCCATCTGCCACGAGGACGCGAGTCCCGCGGCGACCGCGCCGGTCGCCGGATCGACCGTGACGAGGGTCTCGAAGATCTGGCGGGTCGCGACCTGCGACGCGCTGTCGGCGTTCCACGGATCCAGGACGGTGACCTCGGCGGGGATCGCGACGCGAAGCGTTCCGCCGGCCACGACCGCGGACGGCGCCGGCGTGGCGATGGAAGGCACCGCCTGGCACGCGACGAGAAGGAGCGCGAGCCCCGCCGCGACGCGGGCCATGGCGGCTAGCGTGATGACTTCAGGCGGGGGTCGAGCGCGTCGCGCAGGCCGTCGCCCACGAGGTACAGGCAGAGGACGGTCACGAACACCGCGATGCCCGGCGGGTAGATGAGGTACGGAGCCTTGCCGAGGTACTGGGCCGCATTGGTGAGCATGTTCCCCCAGGACGGCGTCGGCGGCTGGATGCCGAAGCCGATGAAGGAAATCGCCGACTCCTGAAGGATGAGCTGGCCGACCTCGATCATCGTGAGCACGATCATGAGCGGCAGGATGTTCGGGAAGAGGTGCCGCAGCATGAGTCGCCCGGGCGCGCAGCCGACGGTCCGCGCCGCGAGGACGTACTCACGCTCGCGCAGCGAGATCGTCTGCCCGCGCGCGTAATTCGCGATCCCGAGCCACCCAAGCCCCCCGAGCAGGAGCGCGAAGGGGAGCGGCTGAAGGCGGAAGAGCACTCCCACGATGAGGAGCAGGTAGAGGATCGGGATGCTGTTGAGCGTCGTCACGACCCAGACCACGACGTCGTCCCACCGGCCGCGGAAGTATCCGGCCGTCAGGCCCATCGTGAGGCCGATCGCGAACGCGGTCAGCGCGCCGAAGCTGCCGATGAAGAGCGAGACCCGCGCGCCGTAGAGCAGGCGGACGACCTGGCTGCGGCCGAGCTCGTCGGTGCCGAGCCAGAGCCACGGCTGCGCTCCGCTCGGCTTCGTGTAGTTGTCGAGGATGCTCTGCTCCCCGAAGCCCTTGTGGAAGAAGTTCTCCGCGAGGAGATCGGCCGCGATCGCGACGGCCACCATCGCGACGATCACGGCGAGCGCGATCAGCGTCGTGGGGTCGTGGCGGAGGCGCCAGAGCGCATCAGACCAGAGTCCGGCGCTGGCGCGGCGCGCCTCGGCCGGGCGGAGCGACCCGACCGTCGCGGCGACCGCGTCGGCCGCCATCAGCGCACCTTCACGCGAGGGTCGACCCACGCGTACGCGATGTCTCGCAGCAGGTACGACAGGATGAGCAGCACGCTCGAGATGAGGAAGCTCGCCTGCACGACGGGATAGTCCTTCGTGACGGCCGCGTCGAACGTGAGCCGGCCGAGACCGGGCCAGTTGAAGACCCGCTCGATGATCAGCGAGCCGTTGAAGAACACGAGGAGGATCGCGCCGAACAGCGTCACCACCGGGATGAGCGCGTTGCGCAGGATGTGCGCCGCGATCACCGATCGCTCGCGGAGGCCCTTGCTCCGGGCCGTTCGGACGTAGTCCTGCGAGATGACCTCGAGGACCTCGGTGCGGAGAATCCGCGGGAGATTCGCGATCCCGGCGATCGAGATCACCGTGACCGGCCCTACAAGATGCCAGAACCGGTCCCAGCAGAGCCCGCAGTCGACGCCGACCGCGTTCATGCTGCCGATCGGAAAGAACCGGGCCTGCACGCCGAGCGTCAGCACGAAGATGAGACCAAGCCAGAACTGCGGGATCGCGTGCCCGACGACGCTCAGCACGCGGATCGCGTGGTCTTCGATCCTCCCGCGGCGCAGCGCCGCGACGACCCCGAGCGGCACGCCGACGAGGACGGTAATGAGGAGCGCGAGCATCGAGATCTGCAGGCTGTTGGGAATCCGCTCGGTGATGAGGTCGAGCACCGGCCGGTTGAAGTAGAAGGACTTGCCGAAGTCGAGGTGGGCGATCTGCCAGAGCCAGGCCACGAACTGGAGCGGGAGCGGCTGATCGAGGCCGAGCGAATGCCGCAGCCCCTCACGGTCCTCCGGCGTCACGTCGTACTGCCCGGCGAGCATGAGCTGCAAGGGGTCGGACGGGGATAGGCGGCCGAGCAGGAACGTGAGGAGCAGGACCCCGAAGAGCGTCGGGATCGCCTGGATGAGGCGGCGCGCGACGAAGCGACCCAGAGCGTTCCCCCCTAGCTCCGCTGAGGCCCGGGCGGCCCCCGCCGCCCGAGCCTCGCGACTAGACCGCGGCTACTGCTTGAACCACCACTTCTCGACGTTCCAGATCGCGCTGTACGTCGATGGATCGAAGCTCTGAAACGACCGGGTTCGCGTAGAAGACGTCGTTGAACTGGTCCTTGCCCGACTGACTGGAGTGCCAGATCGAGTATGGGTCGGGGTCGGCGCCGAGGGACCACCCGATGATGAACCCCTCGTAGTCGGGTCCGGGCTGGGTGCGGTCCAGGAGCGCGTTGAACGACTCGAGCAACGGATCGATCTGGATCCCGATGTCCTTGTACTGCGCCTGGGCGAACTGGAGGATCGTCTCGCGGACGTTGTTCCCCTGGTTCGTCTCGATGCGCATCTTCATCGGCGAGCCGTCCGTCCAGCGGTAGACGCCGTCGGGGCCCATCTTCGCGCCGGCCTGCTCGATGAGCTGCTTCGCCTTCGTCACGTCGCGCGTGTACTTCGTCAGTCCGGTCTCGTCATAGGCCCACGACACCGGCGGGGTGTGCGCGTAGACCTGGGAACCGAAGCCGAAGACCACCTTGTTCACGATGGCCGGGGCGTCGATCCCGTAGGCGAGCGCCTGGCGGACCTGGACGTTCGCGAGCCAGGGCGCCTTCGCGGCCTTCAGGTTCCAGCCGATGTAGTCGTAGGTCGACGTCTTGTAGCGGTAGAACTTGAGGGCGTCGTTCTTCGAGACCTCGTCGTTGTCCGAGGGATTCACGGCCGTGGAGTACGTGACCTCGCCGACCATGAGCGCGTTCTTGATCGCGGTCGCGTCGGCGTAGTTCTTCACGATGAGCTCGTCGACGAGCGGCGCGCCGCGGAAATACTTGTCGTTCTTCGTCATCGCGACCTGCACGCCCGGTTGGAACGACTTGAAGATGAACGGGCCGATCGACGCCGGCGGGTTCATGTTGAACGGGACGTCGTCGATGTTCTTCGTCGTGTCCGTGGTCTTGTTGTCCCACTGCGCCTTGAACGCCTTGCTTGGGAGGATCCCGCCGGCGCCGGCGCCACCGAGTGCCGCGGTCGCCGGGCAGAAGACCTTCGTGAACTTGATCGTGACGGTCTTGCCGGCGTTGCTGACCTGGATCCCCTCGATGTTGTCGGTCTTGCCGGCGCGGTAGTCGGCGGCGCCGACGACGTTGTCGAAGGTGCTGCGCCGGACCGTCTTCTGACTGCGCATGACCGCTTCGGCGGTGTACTTGTAGTCGTCTCCGGTGAACGGATCGCCGTTGCTCCACACGAGGTTGTCGCGGATCGTGTAGGTCAGCGTCAGCCCGTCCGAGCTGATCTCGAACTTCGACGCGAGGTTCGGCTCGGTCTCGCCGGTCTTGTAGTTCGAACGGGTCAGGCTCAGGTAGAACCACTGCCAGATTCCGCTCGAGGTCGTGTCGCCCGAGATGACCGGCTGCATCGTCTTCGGGTCGCCGGTCGATCCGATCACCACCCTGCCGCCGGCGACCGGCTGCTCCGACGGGCCGGCCGAAGCGCTCGTCGAAGGCCCGCCGGTGGGGGCGCATGCGGTCGCGATCAGCGTGAACACGGTCAGGGCCGCGATGACCACTCGTGGGATCCCCTGCTGCCGCACCCTCCTGCTCCTTTCCTGAGCGAGAAAACGCGAGTCTAGGCAAAGGCCGGCTCGGTCGCCGCCCTCATCTATACCCGCGTACGCGCCGCCCCGTTCGCGCGATCACGCGCGCCGAGCGGGCAAGCAAGAAGGATCGGACTAGCGCGACTTGAGGCGCGGGTCGAGCGCGTCGCGCAGGCCGTCGCCGATGAGGTAGAGGCAGAGCACGGTCAGGAAAATCATCGCCCCGGGCGACACGACGAGCCACGGAGCGCGGTTGAAGTACGAAGACGCGTTGGTGAGCATGTTGCCCCATGACGGCGTCGGCGGGACGATCCCCAGGCCGAGGTAGCTGAGGGCGGACTCCGCGAGGATGATCGTGCCGACGTCGATCGCCGTGAGGACGAAGATGAGCGGAAGGATGTTCGGGAGGATGTGGCGGAGCATGATCCGCCACGGCGTCGCCCCCACCGTCCGAGCGGCGGTGACGAACTCGCGCTCGCGAAGCGCGAACGTCTGACCGCGCACGAAGTTCGTGATGCCGGTCCAGAAGACCGCCCCGATGATGATGGTCAAGGTGATCGGGCTCGGCGCGAAGAGCGCCGCGAAGATGATGAGCAGAAACAGCGTTGGGATCGAGTTCAGCGTGGTGATGAACCAGGTGATGACGTCGTCGATGGCGCCGCGGAAGTATCCGGCGACGAGCCCGAGCAGCACGCCGATGGTGAGCTGGATGAAGGCGGCCATGAATCCGACGAACAACGAGACCTGCCCGCCGTAGAAGAGCCGGACCGCCTGGCTGCGCCCGACCTCGTCGCTGCCGAACACGAATCCCGGCGGGTCGAGGGTCGGCGCCGCGTAAGTGCGGAGGAGATCCTGCTTCTCGAAGGTCGTGCGGAACACGAGCTCGGCGAGGACCGGAGCGCCGATCGAGAGCACGATGATCGTGCCCAGTACCGCCGCCGCGATCATCGTCAGGCGATCGCGACGCAGGCGGTACCACGCGGTCGACCAGAGCCCCGCGGAGGCCCGCGGCTCGGGCGCGCCCGCGGCCCGCGCCGCGACCTGCGCGCGGACGGCCACTATTTCACCTTGATGCGCGGATCCACGATCGCGTAGGCGACGTCCCGGATCAGATAGCTCAGCACGAGGAGCGTGCTCGCGACCATCACGCCCGCCATGATCACCGGGTAGTCGCGGCTCCGCGCCGCGGCGTAGGTGAACTGGCCCACGCCCGGCCACGTGAAGACCTGCTCGACGACGAGCGCTCCGGAGACCAGGACGGCGAGGATGCCACCGAGTGCCGTGACCATGGGGATGAGCGCGTTGCGCAGCGCGTGGACGTACACGACCGTCCGCTCGCCGAGCCCCTTCGCGTGCGCGGTGCGGACGTAGTCCTGCGAGATGACGTCGAGGGTCTCGGTGCGCAGATAGCGCGAGTAGTTCGCGATCCCCGCGAGAGCGAGGACGAACGAGGGCATGATGATGTGGCGTATTCGGTCGGGGACGTCCCAGATGTCCTTGCCGACGGTGAGCACCCCCTGGCTCGGCAGCAGGCGCAGCGTGACCGACACGAGGATGATCGCCATGAGGCCGAGCCAGAACTGCGGGATCGCGTGCCCGATGACGCCGAAGACGCGGATGACGTTGTCGACCCAGCTGCCGCGCCGGAGCGCCGCCATGACCCCGAGCGGTATCCCGATGGCGAGCTGAAGGAAGAGGGCGGTGAACGCGAGCTGCAGCGTCGCGCCCATGCGCTCGAAAAGCAGTCCGAGCGCGGGCTGGTGGTACTGGAGCGACATGCCGAAGTCGCCGCGTACGACCTTGGTGATCCAGCTCACGTACTGGATCCAGAGCGGCTGGTCCAGCCCGTAGTACGCGCGAAGCCCCTGGATGTCTTCTTCGGTCACGTTCAGCGCGCCGAAGGTGTAGAGGCGTACGGGATCACCCGGGGCGAGCCGCGTGACGAGGAACACGATGATCGAGATGCCGAGGAGCGTGGGAATCGCGTAGAGGAGCCTCCGCAGGACGTATTTCCACATCTGGGCTGAGACCTCCCGACGACAGAGGGGCGGTGGCCGAACGCCACCGCCCCAGGTCGTCCGATCAGCGCGTCGCTATTTCTTGATCCACCACTCGTGCACGTTCCAGTCGCCGTTCGGGCTGAACGAGCCCGTGAGGACTCCCCGCATCCTCGCGTCGAGGGCGAGGATCCGGTTGTCGGAGACCCCGAACATGTACGGCACGTCGTCGTTCAGGATCTTGTTCATCTGCTGGTAGACGCTCTGACGCGCCGCCTGCGTGCAGTCGGGCCCGTTCCGCCCCTGGTCGATCAGCTTGTCGACGGCGGGGTTGTTGTAGCCGACGAAGTTGTTCCCCGCCTTGGTGGGGCTCGCGACGTTGCTCGAGTGCCAGATCGTGAACGGGTCGGGATCGGCCGAGAGCTGCCAGCCGATGATCACGGCCTCGACCTCGGGGGATCCGCCCGTGAGCTTCGGGACGAGCGCGGTGAAGTCCTCGAGCTTCGGCGTGATCTTCACGCCGATCTGCTTGTACTGCTCGACGGCGACCTGCAGGAAGGTCTCGCGGGTCTTGTTGCCCTGGTTCGTCACGATCGTGATCGCCAGCGGCTTGCCGTCCTTCGCGTAGAAGCCGTCGGAGCCCTTCGTGTAGCCGGCCTGCTTGATCAGGTCCTCGGCCTTCGCCTTGTCGTACGTGTAGGCGTTCAGCTGGGCGGCCGGCGCCGACGCCCAGGCGGCCGGTGGGTGATGGGCGAGCTGCTTGGTGCCCTCGCCGAAGTACACCGCCTTCACGATCTCGTCGGTGTTGATGCCGTACGAGAGCGCCTGGCGAATCCGCTTGTCACCGAGGAACGCCACGTTCGCGTTGTTCGTCCGCCAACCGATGTACGTGTAGCCGTTGTTCGCCCACTTGTAGAGCTTCAGGTTGTCGGCCTTCGACAGATCGGCCACGTCGCTGGGCTGGATGAGGCCGGCGGTGACCTCGCCGGTCTTCAGCTGCGCCGCGAGCACGGTCGAGTCGGCGACCACCTTCTGCACCCACTCGTCGAGGAGCGGGACGCCCTTCCAGTACGTGTCGTTGCGGCTGAGGATGACCTGGTCACCCTTCCGCCATTCCTTGAACTTGAACGGGCCGCTCGCCACCGGCGGGGCGTTGTTCTCGGCCGCCTCGTCCACGGTCTTCGAGGGGTCGTTGTCCACGGTGTACTTGCCGAAGATGTGCTCCGGCATCGGAGCCGCACCGAAGACGTTCGCGAGCGCCGGGCAGAAGATCCGGGTGAACTTCACCGTGAACTTCTTGGGGTTCGCTGTATCGATCGTGATCCCGGAGATGCTCGTGGCCTTGCCGGTCGAATAGTCCTGGTATCCCTCGACGTCGTTGAACACGCTCTTGTTCGGGGTGACCTTGCTGCGCCCCTGCATCTTCACCCGCGCGAGGAAGTCATTCGCGATGATCGGCTTGCCGTCGGACCAATTCGCCTTCGCGTCGATGGTCCAGCTGAACGTGAGGCCATCGGAGCTGACGGTCCAGCTGCCGAGCCACGGCTTGATCTCGCCCGTTTGGTAGTCGGCGATGATGAGCGAGTCGTAGATCTTGCCGCTCACTCGCGACGACGTCGCGTCGTTGGACGTCGCGGGATTCAGCCGCTGGATGTCCGCGAAGTCTCCGTAGATGACCCGGCCACCGGCGACCGGCTTCTCGTCCGGCGCGGTGGTGCCCGTGGTCTGGCCTCCGCCGCCGGTCGGCGCGCACGCCGTCGCGATGAGCGTGAGCGCCGCGAGGCCCGCGATGAGGACACGGCTCGTGCGATGCTGCTGCATGCCCCTCTCCTGCTCCTTTTCCTGAGCGAGAACGTCGCGAGTCTAGGCAGGGCCCGCCCGCACGGCAGAACCCCCCACAGCTATACCGGCGGCCGGCCGGCCGCGTTCGGATGAAGCGGCGCGCGCGACCGCTTGCTGACTAGGCGCCCGGGAAGTGGCAGGCAGCCCAGTGACGCGGCTCGTGCTCGATGAACTCGGGGTCCACCTCCGAGCAGATCTGCTGCGCCTTCCAGCAACGGGTGTGGAAACGGCAGCCGGATGGAGGGTTCACCGGTGATGGCACGTCGCCGGTGAGGATGATCCGCTTGCGCTTCGACTCGACCGCCGGGTCCGGGATCGGCACGGCGGAGAGGAGCGCCTGGCTGTACGGATGGAGCGGCCGCTCGTAGAGGTCGACGCGGTCGGCGAGCTCGACGATCTTGCCGAGATACATGACCGCGACGCGGTCGCTGATGTGGCGCACCACGGACAGGTCGTGGGCGATGAACAGGTATGTGAGCTTGAACCGGTCCTGCAGCTCCTCGAGCAGGTTGATGACCTGCGCCTGGATGGAGACGTCGAGCGCGGAGATCGGCTCGTCGCACACGATGAACTCGGGCTCGACCGCGAGCGCGCGGGCGATCCCGATCCGCTGCCGCTGGCCGCCGGAGAACTCGTGCGGGTAGCGGTTCGTGAAGTACGGGTTGAGACCGACGACGCGGAGGAGCTCCTGCACGCGTTCGGTCTTCTCGTGGCCCTTCGCGAGGTTGTGCACCTCGAGAGGCTCTCCGATGATGTTCCCGACGGTCATCCGCGGGTTCAGCGAAGCGTACGGGTCCTGGAAGATCATCTGCAGCCGGCGGCGCATCTTGCGCATCTGCTCGCCACCGAGCTTCGTCAGCTCGACGCCGTCGAAGACCACCGCGCCGGCGGTGGGCTTGTAGAGCTGGAGGATCGCGCGGCCGGTCGTGGACTTGCCGCAGCCGGACTCGCCGACCAGACCGAGCGTCTCGCCCTTCTCGACGAAGAAGTCGATCCCGTCGACGGCGCGGACGGCGCCGACCTGACGCTGGAAGATGATCCCCTGCGTGAGCGGGAAGTGCATCTTGAGCGCCTTCACCTCGAGCAGGTTCTTCCCGCTTCCCGCGGTCGCGGTGCTTCGGACGCGCGTGAACTCCGCGTCCGAGGGCGGTGGTGTCGTTACGGCCATTGCTGCACCCCTCTAGTTCACCGGCGACGGCGGCGGGAGCGGCGGCTCCTCACCGTCCTTCTTCGTTTCGGCCGGAAGATCCGCGACTTCCTTCTTGATCTCCTCGATCACGCGGGTATCGCCGATCTCACGATGCCAGTCGGTGTCCACGAGCCACCCGCCCTCCTGCGTCCCCCAGCAGCGCGCCTCGTGGTCGGGCTTGGCGTTCGGGATCCGCTTGAGCTCCGGCTCCTTCTCTTTGCAGACGTCGCGCCGGTACTGACAGCGCGGCTCGAAACGGCACCCCGGCGGCGGGGCGATCAGGTCCGGGGGGAGACCCTCGATCGGGACCAGCTTCGCCTTGCGGTGTTCGTCGAGGCGTGGGATCGAGCGAAGGAGGCCCCATGTGTACGGCATCTTCGGGTTGGCGAAGAGCTCGGCGGTGTCCGCCTTCTCGACGATCTTGCCGCCGTACATGACGTGGATGCGCTGGGTCATGCCGGCGACGACCCCGAGGTCGTGGGTGATGAGGATGAAGGCCGTGCGGAATTCCCGCGCGAGGTTCTTCAGCAGGTCGAGGATCTGTGCCTGAATGGTGACGTCGAGGGCCGTCGTCGGCTCGTCGGCGAGGATCAGCTTGGGGTTGCACGAAAGGGCCATCGCGATCATGACGCGCTGACGCATGCCCCCCGAAAACTGGTGGGGGTAGTCGTCGAGCCGCTTCTTCGCGCTCGGGATGCCGACGAGATCCAGCAGCTCGATGGTGCGCTTGCGGGCTTCGCTCTTGTCCATCTTGAGATGCAGCTCGAGCGCCTCGGAGATCTGCCGGCTGATCGTGAGCACCGGATTCAGGCTCGTCATGGGGTCCTGGAAGATCATCGCGATGTTGTTGCCGCGGATGCCCCGGACCTCGTCGTCGTCCATCTTCAGGACGTCCTGACCGTCGAAGACGATCGATCCTTCCGTGATCCGCCCAGGCGGCTGCGGGATGAGGCGCATGAGCGAGAGCGCGGTGACCGACTTCCCGCAGCCGGATTCGCCGACGAGGCCGAGCGTCTCGCCGGCCTCGAGGTGGAACGTCACGCCGTCGACGGCGTGCACCACGCCGTCGCGCGTGAAGAACTGCGTGTGCAGGTCCTTGACGTCTAAGAGCTGCTGGGCCACCGCTCCCCACCGCCCCGCCAGAATTCCGCGCAGTCTAGCAACGCTTTAGATCTTCATCCGTGGATCGAGGGCGTCCCGGAGGCCGTCGCCGACGAAGGTGAAGGCCAGCAGGATGATCGAGATGCAGAAAGCCGGGAGCAGAACCGGCCACGGCGTCGCCTGGAAGACGATGAATCCTTCGTTGATCATCGCGCCCCAGGTGGGCGTCGGAGGCCGTACCCCGATCCCGAGGAAGGAGAGCGTCGCCTCGGTCAGCATGGCGCCCGGGATGGCGAACGCGAGCGAAACGATCACCGGGGCGAGCACGTTCGGGAAGAGGTGCCGGATCATGATCCGCACCGGGGTCGCGCCGATGGCCCGAGCCGCTTCGATGAACTCGCGGTGTTTCAGCGAGAGCACTTGACCGCGAATGAGCCGGGCGAGGCCGACCCAGTTCACGATCGCGAGCGCCACGAAGATGAGGAGGAGCCCGTCCATGGCCGTCCCGAGCTCCGTCCCGCGGAGCGTCGCGACGATGATGATCACGAAAAGGAGATCGGGGAACGCGTAGATGATGTCGGTGAAGCGCATGAGGAGGTTGTCGACCCAACCGCCGACGTAGCCCGAGACCATGCCGATGCTCGCTCCGACGACGAAGATCACCGCGACGGGGACGAATCCGACGATGAGGCTCACGCGCGTCCCGTACATGAGCCGGGTCAGGATGTCCCGGCCAAGCTCGTCCGAACCGAGGAGATAGCCGGAGTCGGTGAACTGGCTACCGAACCACCTCGTCCAGATGGGCTCCATGAGCTGCTTCGGAGTGTTTTGCTGGATCGGGGAGTACGGGGCGATGATCGGGGCGAAGATCGCGACGAACGCGGCGAAGACGATCACCGCGAGCCCGGCGATCGCCGCCCGATTACGAAAGAGGCGCCATACCGCGTCGCGCCAGAGGGACCGCTGCTTGCGGGCGGCCAGATCGTGCTGGGCGGCCTGTCTGCGGGTGCTGACCGCCGTCGTCGCCATCAGCTGACCTTGATCCGCGGGTCGAGCGCGCCGTACACGATGTCGACGGTGATGTTCGCGATCATGATCACGAAGGCGTAGAGCAGCGTCGTCGACATGATCATCGGATAGTCGCGCTGGTTGATGCTGATGACGTACAGCCGGCCGATGCCCGGCACGTTGAAGAGCGATTCGATGATGAACGATCCGGTGATGAGGCCCGCGGTGGCCGGCCCGATGATCGTGGCCACCGGGATGAGCGCGTTCTTGAGCGCGTGCCCGACGATGACCGACTGCTCCCGCAGGCCCTTCGCGCGCGCGGTCCGCACGTAGTCCTGGCGGATCGCCTCGAGCATGCTCGCCCGCGTGATGCGGGTGAGGAACGCGCCCGGCGCGAGCGCGAGAACGAACGTGGGCATGACCATGTGCTGCCAGGTGCCCCAGCCGACGAACGGCAGGAGGTGCAGCGACGCGCCGAGGACGTAGATGAGGAAGATGGCGGTGACGAAGCTCGGAATCGTCGTACCGATCGTCGCGATCAGCAGGCTCAGATAGTCGAGCGGCGTGTTCTGCTTCAGGGCGCTGACGATGCCGAGCGGGATCGAGAACGCGAGGGCCACGATGAGGGCCTGGACGCCGAGCTGCGCGGTCGTTCCGATCCCCTGTCCGATGAGGTCGACGACGGGTCGTCCGCGAGTGAAGCTCAGGCCGAGATCACCGCGGAGAAGGTTCCCGATGTAGTCGACGAACTGGACCGGTATCGGCTGGTCGATGCCGTAGTAGCGGTTGATCTTGTCGAGCTGCTCCTGCGGGAGCGGGCGATTCTCGTTGCGATCGAAGGGACTCCCGGGTGCGAGGTGCGCCAGCGAGAAGGTGATGAGCGCGACGAAGAACATCGTCGGAATGATCAGGAGGAGTCGGCGAATGACGTATCTGAGCACTGCCTTGAGTCCGAGTGTATAGCCCGAAACGTCCAAAGTGCGTCGTGCAAAACAAAAGGGGCCGGCTCGCGCCGGCCCCTTTTTGTCGACTCGAAGAGCGTTAGGTCTTCTTCGTCACGTAGACGTCGGTGAATCGCGCGATCTCGAACCCGAGGGCGGTGATGTAGTAGTTCTTCACCCACGGCTTCTGGAGGATCTTCGTCGCGCCGTAGTAGATGAACGCCGCGGCGGCGTCCTGCGAGAGGAGCCGCGACGCCTGCTGGTACATGTCGTCGCGCTTCTTGGAGTCGCCTTCTTTGTCCGCCGCGAAGACCAGGTCGTCGAACTGCTTGCTGGTGTAGCCAACACGACCTGATGAGGCCTTCGAAGAGAAGACCGTCGTCAGCCAGTCCTGCTGGTCGTAGTAGTCCGGGCACCAGCCGAGAAGGAACATGAGCGGGAGCGTCTCGGGCTTCTTGACCAGCTGCGTGAACGTGGTGGAGTCGACCGGGTCGAGCGTGATGTTGGCGTTCAGGTTGGTCTTCCACTGCTGCTGGAACCACTCGAGACGCGTCTTGTTCCGGGCGTTCGCGGAGTAGGTGATCTTCACGTCGGCGAGGGCGGCCGTCGCCGCCGGTGCCGCCTGCGCGAGCGCCGCCTTCGCGGCGGCCGGGTCGAACTTCTGGAAGGTGTCGCCGGCGTCGTAGCCCGGGAGACCGGGTGAGATGAAGGAAGTCGACGGCTTGCCGATCTTCTGGACGTCGTTGATGTACGCGTCGCGGTCGAAGGACTTCGCGAACGCGACGCGGACGTTCTTGTCGTTGAACGGAGCCTTGCGGTTGTTGAAGCCGACGTAGTAGCTGCAGCCGTCCGGGCCGTCCACGACCTGCTTCTTGAGGTCGGCGTCGCCGTCGATCGTGCGGAGGTCTTCCGCGGCCACGCCGTAGAGATCGATCTCGTTGTTGCGGTACGCGGCGAAGGCGACCGCGCCCTCGGTGATCATGACGACGGTCCACTTCGCGAGCTTGGTCGGGGTCCGGTAGTTCGGGTTGCGGGTAAAGACCATCTTCTCGTTGTGCTTCCACTCGCTGAGGACGAAGGGACCGTTGCCGATGAACGTCGCGGGCTCGGTCCACTTGTCGCCACCCTTGGTGACGGTGTCCTCACGAGCTGGTGCGCCGACCCAGATGCTCGCGATCGCGTTGAAATACGGCGCCGGGTCGGTGAGCTTGAAGGTGATGTCGTTGCCGCTGACGGTGATGTTGCTCAGGAAGTCCGTCTTCGCGGATGCGAGCTTCGCCGGGTCGTCCTTCTTCGGGTCCATCGAGTTCCAGGCTTCGCAGCCCGCGACGATGTAACCGGTGAAGGCGTACTCACCCGCGGTCGCCGGGTCGCAGAGGCGCTGCCACCCGTACTTGAAGTCGTTCGCGGTGATCGCCTTGCCGTCCGAATACTTGAGACCGTCGCGGAGCGTGTACGTGTAGGTCTTCCCGTCCGCACTGATCTTCGGCTGGTCCTTCGCCGCGGCGGGAATCACCTTGCCCGTCTTCACATCGGCCGTCATGAGCGCCTCGAAGACCCTCATGGTGACGCCGATCTCGTCGACGAACGACTCCTTTTGCGGGTCGATGGTGTCGGGCTCGCCGCCCACGCGGGTGGTGAGCTCGCCGTTCGGGTCCGCCTGGTCCGTCCCGCCGCCGGTGCTGGGGCCGCCGCCCTGCTGCGTGCAGGCGCTGACGACGAGTCCCAGGAGCGTCAGGAGGGTCAGGAGCGGAAGGATGCGACTGCGACTTGCGGTCAAGATCCGCCTCCCTCTCTCTTCTCGTTTGGGTTTGCGCGAATTCTGGGCCATTGTCAGTACCGACGCCACCCGGGACGGGTTCATCGGGCGAACGTCCAGCGATATACGTTCCACGAGAGCGGGGCCGAGGAGGGCGGTGGCTGAAGATCCGCGAGCGCCTGCGGGGCGACGTCGACCCGGAGCTCTTGATAGAGCGGCAGCGCGGGGAGGACCGAGGCCCAGAGCCGCTCCATCTCGGCGTAGATCGCGCGCTTTTCGCCGCGGTCGGGCGCGGCGACCGCCGCCGACGCGAGGACGTCGAACCATGGATCGACGAGGCCGGCCCAGCGTTCGGAGGCGAGGCGCGGATCCGCTGCGTCCTCCGGAGCGATCGCGAGATCGAAGCGCCCGGTGGCGATGTCCGAGCGCAGGTCGGCAAGCGATCGCTCGCGGACATCCGCGGCGATCCCGACCGCGGCGAGGTCGCCGGCGACACGCCGGGCGACGTCCGTGCGGGCGACCGATCCCGCGGCGACGAGCACGGTGGCGGTCATCCGCTCGCCTGCCCGCTCGAGGATGCCGAACTGGCCCTTTGTGAATCCGGCTCCGGCGAGCAACGCGCGCGCGCGGTCGCGGTCCGGGGCGACGGCCGGCACGGTCTCGTCGGCCGATGCCCAGAGCGGGGGCAGAAGGTAGGTGCGTGGTACGAGGGCCCGTCCGACGAAGACATCATCGACGATCGACTTCCGGTCCACGGTGAGCTCGACCGCCTTACGAACGCTCGCGTCGCCGAAGCGTTTGGGATCGGCGCCGAACCGGAGCACTTCGAGCGCCTCCGCGGGCTTGTAGTACGCCTGGAGGCGCGTGCCGTCGGCGAACCGGTCGAGCGTCTTCGCGAGATCCGCTTCGAGGACCGGCCACGGAACGAGGTCGACGTCGCCGCGGAGCAGCGCCTGCAGCGCCGCGGCACGCGTCGGGAGGAAATGGATCTCGATGCGTCCGAGCCCGGGCGCGCCGAGCGCATACGACTTGAACGACGAGAGCGTGATGTTCCCCGGCAGCCACGCGGCGATCGCGAAGGGGCCGGCATGGACCGGCTCGCGCGCGTACGCCGCGAGTTGCGGCGCCGTCGCGCCCAAAAGACGGTGCCGCGGGAGCACGCGTGGACCGAGCGCGTAGTCGTCCCACCGCTCGCCGTCGCGGTAGAGCACCCGAAGGTCGCGCGGTCCGAGCACCTCGACACGATCGATGCGGTCGGCGTTCCAGCGGAGCGCCGTTCCCGGCGCTTCCTGCGAGTCCCGCTCCCACGCGAAGCGCACGTCGGACGCGGTGATCGCCTCGCCGTCCTGCCAGGTCGCGTCGCGCAAACGGAATGTCGCGACGAGACGTCCGCTCGGGGCGGTCGGGTCGTCGGTCACCACCCGGAGGGCGCCGTTCTCGAGCGTGGGCACGGACTCGGCGAGCCGCGGCACGAGCTCGTCGTGCTCGTCACGGACGACCAGCGTTTCGGTCACGGCCGCCGCGAGAAAACGCGCGGACGGGTCGTCGTCGAACACCGTGCGCGGCTCGCCGACCAGCCCGACGACGAGGTCACGCCGCGGCGGAGGCGTCGAGGCGCACGCCGTCCCGAGGACGATGCCGAGAGCGACGACGTACGCGGCGCGCGCGGTGGAGATCAGCGCGGTGTGGCGGTCGGGTTGGTGACGATCTCCACCTGTTCGACTTCGACGTCGTAGCGTCCGCCCGCCGGAAGCCGGACCGTGCTGCGGACGATGACGGGCGCGCCTGCCGCGGCGGTCTGCGCGCGCAGCCAACGGAAGTAGTCGATGCTCGTGTCGTCGACGGGTGGCTGCGCCCGGAAGTAGTCGCGGATCACCGAGTGTGGCGCCGGCGCCGCCGTCTGCTGCTCGACCGATCCGGTCAGGGCGAAGAGCGCCACGCCGAGGGCGACCGAGACCTCGGCGAAGCGCGCGAAGAGCGCCGGTGCGCGAAGCCAGGTCGTCGGCTCTTCGCGTCGGCTGCCCAGGGCGGCGAGACGCACTCGGCCAGGGGCGACCGCGGCACGCTGCGACCGCAGGGGCGCGAAGGCGCGCTCGAGCGCGCGGTCGATGGCGACTGCGTCGCGGAGGGCTTCGGCGCAGTCGAGGCACGTCGCGGCGTGCGCCTCGAGATCAAGGCGCTCGCGCACCGACAGCGAGCCGGTCGCGCCGGCGTACGGGACCACTGACGTGCAACCGCGAGCGAAGATCCTCATTCGTCCTCGATGGGCACCGGCGCCGTTATCGGCTTGGCCCTGCGAAATCCTGTAGCCGGTGCGGGCCGGCTCGGTTCGATCCCGAGCTCGGGATGTGCCGCAAGATGCGTTCGGAGTCGGCGCAGGGCGTAGTGCAGCCGGGACTTCACGGTGCCGACGGGGCAATCCACCACCTCGGCGATCTCCGCGAGGTTGAGCCCGTTCAGGTAATGGAGGACGACGACGATCCGGTGCTTGGGTCCGAGCGCGTCGACGGACTGGAGCACGAAGCGCCGGAGCTCGGCTTGCTCGGCGATGCTCGGCGGCGATCCCTCGTCGTTCGCGAAGGTGTCGCCCGCCGCCTCCTCGAGGGACGACAGGATCACGTTCTTTCGGGGCCGCCGGTTGTACGAGAGGTTCACCGCGACGCGGTAGAGCCACGGCCGAAGGGAATTGTCCGGCTCGAGGCGCGCGAGCGCGCGGTGCGCTCGGGTGAACGTGTCGACGACGATCTCTTCCGCCGCGGAGGGATCCTTGGTGATCGCGAGCCCGAGGCGAAAGATCCCGTCCCGATACCGGTAGAAGAGTGCGTCGAAGGCGAGCATCTCCCCGGTCCGCGCCGCGTACACGAGCTCGCGGTCGCTGCGCTCTTCGCCCGAGATACCTTGCTTCGCGGCCTTCATCCCCCGCCCACCTCCGGTACCGGCGGAAGGTAGCGGCGGATCGCGCTCAGCGTGCGATCGCCACCGAGCTGTCCCCGCTCCACGACGCCACCGCTCATCGGTGCGTGGAGGAAGTCGCGCGCGCCGGTCGCCAGGGCGACGTGTGTCACGGACTCGGCGCCGAAGAAGAGGAGATCGCCCGGTGCGGCGTCCTCCACCTTCGTACCGAGCGTGGCCTGCTGATCCGCGTCTCGCGGCAGGGACAACCCGTTCAAACGGTACACCTGCTGCACGAAACCGGAACAGTCCATGCCACGGGCGGTCGTCCCACCCCACAGGTACGGAGCTCCGATGAACGCCTCGGCCGTGCGGAGAAGATCGGAGGGGGTCGGATACCCGTGCGGCACGTCGACGAGGGCGGCGACGTGCTCCCCGGAGATGAAACCGGTTCGCTCGCCCCGGTCGCCCAGGATGCTCACCTCGAGCCAACCGCCGAGCGGGGACGGCGCCGGGACGAGACCGCCGGCCCCGGTCGAGAGGCGCGTCTCGGGGACGAGCGCGCCGCACGGGAGCTCCGCGATCACCGCCGACGCCGGCGCGGGACGCTCGCGCACCGGCGCGAGGATGACGGTCACGACCGCGTTCCGTCCGTACTTCGTGAACTGGTAGAGCGACGCGCGCGTGCACCAACCGAAGTAGAGATCCTCTCCCTGCACGTAGCGCCAGTCCCCTTCCGCCCCGAGGACGCGCACGTGCTCGCCCCAGTGCGCCTGATCGACGAGCTCGGCGTCGTGACCCGGGGACGCGCGAAGATCGACGAGGGCCTGGCGAACGACCGCCCGGTGCGGCCAGGTCATCGCCACCTTCGTGGTGGGCCGTACTAGACCGGTCGCTGCCACCTGAGGACCGGCTTTCGCGCGGCGGTGACCTCGTCCAGCCGCGCGAGCGGCGTGTACTTGGGCGCGGCCTTCACCGAGGCGGGATCGCTCTCCGCGCGTTCGGCGATCCGCTTCATCGCCGCCGCGAACGCGTCGAGGGTCTCGCGCGGCTCGGTCTCGGTCGGCTCGATCATCATCGCCTCGGCCACGATGAGGGGGAAGTACACGGTCGGGGAGTGGAAGCCTTCGTCGAGGAGCGCCTTCCCGATATCGAGCGCGCTCGCACCTTGCCGCTTCTGTTTCGCGGCCGACAGAACGAACTCGTGCATCGGGGTCCGGTCGTACGCGACGTCGTACTTGTCCCGGAGCAGCGCGAGCAGGTAGTTCGCGGCGAGGATCGCGTCGCGCCCCGTCTCCAGCATGCCGTCTTCGCCCAGCGTCTTCATATAGGTGTAGGCGCGCACGAGGACACCGAAGTTCCCGATGCGCTGCTTGATCGTGCCGATCGAGTCGCCGAGCCCGGCGGGCGCCCGGTCCTCCCGCGCGGTGTCGTAGTGGTACGAGCCGTCGGCCTCGCGAACGATCCACGGCTTCGGCAGGAAGGGACGGAGATGCGCCTTCACGCAGAGCGGCCCCGCGCCCGGACCGCCGGCGCCATGGGGAGTCGAGAACGTCTTATGGACGTTGATATGGACGCAGTCGAAGCCGAGATCACCCGGGCGGGCAATACCGAGGAGCGCGTTCATGTTCGCGCCGTCGCCGTACACGAGCGCGCCCGCGCCGTGCACAGCGTCGCAGACCTCACGCACGCGCTCCTCGAAGAGACCGAGCGTGTTCGGATTCGTCAGCATGAAGCCCGCGACGTCGGGTCCCAGCGCGCTCTTCAGCGCGTCGAGGTCGACGTTGCCGCGCGCGTCGCTCTTCACGGTCGTGACCTGGTAGCCGCACATCGCCGCGGACGCGGGGTTCGTCCCATGCGCGGAGTCGGGGACGATGATCCGCCGCCGCGTCGCGGCCTCGCCTCGTTTCGCGTGGTAGGCCTTGAACACGAGCAGCGCGGTGAACTCCGATTGCGCACCGGCCTGCGGTTGCAGGCTCACGAAATCCATGCCGGTGATCTTCGCCAGCATCTGCTCGAGCTCGTACGCGAGCGCGAGGACACCCTGGGTCGTGCGATACGACTGACGCGGATGCAGGTCGGCGAACAGTGAAGCGACGCGATCGTTCACCTTCGGGTTGTACTTCATCGTGCATGAGCCGAGCGGATACATCCCGGCATCCACCGAATAGTTCAGCTGCGCGAGGTGCGTGTAGTGGCGCACGACCTGCGGCTCCGTGAGCTCGGGGAGGTGCAGCGGTGTCTTGCGCTGGAATGCAGCGGGGATGTCGGCCGCGTCGTCCGAGACCACGTGCCGACCGCTCCGCCCCGGCCGCGCGAGCTCGAAGAGGAGCGGCTCGAGCGCCGGCACCGCCGTCTTGGCGCCGACGTCGGGGATCACATGCGTACGGACCGTCATCGCGCGGCCACCGTCTCTGGTGAACGCGCGAGCTGCGCGACGGCGTCGACGAGGGCGTCCGCGTCCGCTTCGCTGGTGAGCTCGGTGCACTGCGCGATCACGTCGTCCCGACCCTCGCGGCGTCCATCGACGTAATGCGACGCGGTCGCTTCGACCTGGATCCCGCGCGCGATGAGCGCGTTCCGCAGATCCCATCCCCCGATCTCGGTGCGCAGCGTGAAGCGATCGAAGAACGGACCTTCGTTTGCGATCGCGCAGCCCGGGAGCGCGGCGAGACGCTTCGCGAGCGCGTGCGCGCGCGCGACGCCGGCTCGCGCCGCGGCGCGGAGGCCCTCCGGACCGAGGAGCGAGAGGTACACGGCGGCCGTTATCGCGGCGAGCGCCTCGTTCGTGCAGATGTTGCTCGTCGCCTTCTCGCGGCGGATGTGCTGCTCACGCGTCTGGAGCGTGTTCACGAATCCGCGGGTGCCGTTCGCGTCGAGTGTCTGGCCCGCGATGCGGCCGGGCATCTGGCGCACGAGCGATTCGCGACACGCGAAGATCCCAAGATGCGGGCCGCCGTACGACATCGTGATGCCGAGCGGCTGGCCCTCGCCGACGGCGATGTCGACGCCGAGCGCGCCCGGCGGCTCGAGCAGCGCGTTCGCATGCGGCTCGGTGACCTGCACGCAGAGCGCGCCTGCGGCGTGCGCCGCGTCCGCGATCTGGCGAACGTCGACGAGCGAGCCGAACGCGTCGGGGTGCTGGACGATGAGGCAGGCCGCGTCCTCGGCGGATGCCGCGAGCTTCGCGGTCGGCACCTCGACGATCTCGAGCTCCGGCCCGCGGCCGTACGTACGCAGAGTGCGGCGGTAGGTGAAGTCGACCTCGGTCGCGACGACGACCTTCTTCCGCCCGGTCACCCGAACGGCCATGAACGCCGCTTCGGCCGTGGCCGAACCGCCGTCGTACATGGAGGAGTTCACGACTTCCATCGCGAGCAGCTCGGCGATGAGCGACTGGTACTCGAAGACCCCCTGGAGCGTGCCCTGACTGACCTCGGGCTGGTACGGCGTGTACGCGGTCAGGAATTCGCCGCGCAGGGCGAGCACGGGCACCGCGGCGGGGATGTAGCGGCGCTGGATCGGCCCGCCGATGAAGAACGGACCCGAGCCGGCCGTTCGGTTCATCGCCGCGAGACGCTCGAGGTGGGCCTGCACCTCCATCTCGGAAAGACCCGAGGCAAGACCGAGCCTCGGGAAGCGAGCGTCCTTCGGGATCGCGGTGAGCAGGTCGTCGACGCTCCGGACGCCGATCCGCTCGAGCATCGCCGCTCGGTCTTCTTCGGTGTGCGGCGAGTACGGGTTCGCGTTCATGCCGGGTCTCCGGCCCTCGGCCGCAAGACGCGCACATGGCTGGTGGTCTCGCTCGTCGCGGCCAGGGGAAGGGGCCCCTGAGCGCGAAGCGCCACGCTCCTCGCTCGTTCCACCCTTGACTAATCCGCTCCGGCGCCGGCGGTCTCGCCGATATGCGAGCGGTAGTCGGCTGGAGAAAGGAGCTTCGCGAGCTCGCCTTTGTCGGCGAGGCGGACCTTGACCATCCAGCCGTCGCGGTAGGGGTCCGTGTTCACGAGCTCGGGGCTCTCGATGACTTTGACGTTCCGCTCCAGGACCTCGCCAGAGATCGGCGCGTAGATGTCGGACGCGGCCTTCACCGATTCGACCACGCCGAGGCTCGAGTACTGGCGCACCGTGGCGCCCTTCTCGGGAAGCTCGACGAAGACGACGTCTCCGAGCTGCTCCTGCGCGAAGTGCGTGATGCCGATCGTGGCCACGTCCCCGTCCGCACGCACCCACTCGTGCTCCTTGGAGTAGCGCAGATCGTCGGGAACGGTGCTCACTCAGACCTCCGGTAAAAAGGCGTCTTCACTACCGTAGCGGGAACGTCCTTTCCGCGAATTCGGACCCCGAGCGCGGTCCCCACCTTCGAGAGCGGCGTCGGGACGTAGGCGAGCGCGATGTTCCGGTCGACGGTCGGACCGTACGTGCCACTCGTCACCAGCCCGACGACCTCGCCGCCACTGGTGACCTCATGGCCATGGCGCGCGACCCCGCCTTCGACGACCAGGCCCGCGATCTTCCGTTTGGGGCCTTCGGCCTTCTTCGCCACGATCGCGTCGCGGCCGATGAAGTCCTTGTCCAGCTTGCACGTCCAACCGAGGCCGGCCTCGATCGGGTTCGTGGTCTCGTCGATGTCGTTGCCGTAGAGCGAGAAGCGCGCCTCCAGACGCAGTGTGTCGCGCGCCCCCAGGCCGATCGGCTTGAGCCCGGCGTCGCGTCCTGAAGCGAGCAGCGCGTCCCAGACCGTGCTCGCGTCGTCGTTCGCCACGAAGATCTCGAATCCGTCTTCGCCCGTGTAGCCGGTCCGCGCGACGGTCGCGTTCACGACCCCGTGCCGATCGGGATGGCCGAGGATGTGGCGCCGGGCGACTCCGAACGAGGCCAGTCCGCTCACAGCGGAACCCGTCTGGGCGTCCAGGATCTCCGCCGCGCGCGGCCCCTGCACTGCGATGAGCGCCGTGGCGAGCGAGCGATCGTCGAACGCCGCGTCGTCGCCGAGCGACCGCAGGACGTGCGCGCGGTCCTTCGCGATGTTCGCCGCGTTCACGACCATGAGGAATTCCGTCTCGCCGGTGCGATACACGATCACGTCGTCCACGATCGTGCCGCCCTCGTTGCAGAGGAGGCCGTAGCGCGCCTCGCCGATCGCGAGTCCGGCGATGTCGCTCGAGACGAGGCGCTCGACGTCCGTCCGCGCGCCTTTCCCGGTGAAAAGGAATTCGCCCATGTGCGAGAGGTCGAAGAGGCCCGCGCGCGACCGCACGGTCCGGTGCTCGACGACGATGCCGTCGTACTGGATCGGCATCTCGTATCCGGCGAACGGGACCATCTTCGCGCCGAGCGCGACGTGCCGGTCATAGAGCGGGGTGCGCCGCAGCGTCGCCGCCTCGGTCGCCATCAGGCGGCCTCGCTCGCTGCGGCGAGGGCGCGGTCGAGGATGTCGCGGTAGGTGTCGAACGAGAGCAGCCGGCGGGCCTCGTCGGCCGGGACCCAGCGGACCTCGTCGTACTCGTGGTCGTGACGCGAGACGTCGCCGCCGGTCGGCTCCATCAGGAAGAAGTGGACGAACTTGTGGACGCGCTCGCCGGGCGCGGCGAACCAGTAGTCGGTCGTGCCGATCGGCGCGAGGATCCTCACCTTCAGGCCGGTCTCCTCCTCGACCTCGCGGAGCGCGGTGTCCTCGATCTCCTCGCCCTTGTCGGGCGTCCCCTTGGGAAAGACCCACGTGCCGTCCGAGTGACGACCGGTGAGCACGACCTCGCGCTTGCCTTCGCGCTCGCGGACCACGACACCGCCGGCCGCGACCGCGTTGCGCACGCGGCCAGGGCGGCGGGAACGGATGCTCGGCATCGGGTTTGAAGCCTCCCCGGAGTGTCGCGGTGGAGTCTAGAGGAGGCGGGTGTTGTTGATGACGAGCGCGAAATTGCAGTGAAGGAACTCGGCGGCGCGCCGCGAGAGCATCATGCGCGGCAGGAAGATCTCGAAGTACTCCATGATCGGCGAGACCTCGGTGTCGACCGCGAGCTCGAGGGTGATGAGCTTCTCCTTCCGGCTCACCTTGATCTCGGAGGCCGTGACCGCGTAGTTCACCCGGTCGTGGATGTCGAACGACGTCGACTTGGGGTTGCGCACGCGGCTGCGGTGCACGTCGCTCTTGTCCGCGATGATCACCGCCGCCGAGACCGCGCTCACCGGAAGCCCGCCCTCCGCCTCCTCGTGGTTCGCGACCGCGCCCATCACCGTCGCCACCTCGTCGAGCGGGAAGCCGAGGTCGAGGAGGATGTCCTTCGCGAGGAGCGCCCCGGTCTGCGCGTGCTTCTCGCGGGTCACCACGTTCCCCATGTCGTGGAGATACGCGGCGACGGCCGCGACCTCGCACCGGCGGGCGTCGTGGCCGAGCGATTTCAGGATGAAGCGTGCCCCGTCGGCGGAGGTGTTCGCGTGGCGCTCGCCGTGCTCGGTGTAGCCGATGGCCCCGGTTTGCTGGTTCGCCGAGCGGATGAAGACCTTGACGCGCTCGTCGCCCTTCACCACATCGAGCGTCGGCCCCTCGCGCCTGGCCTCGACGGGGGTGCGCGTCTTCGTCTCGGCGCGGTGCACCTTGACCCGCTCGTCGGGCGTCTTCGTGTTGTCCGGCCCGCCCGGTCGCGGCGCCTGAAGCGCGTCAGCCATCGGCGAAACTCTAATCCGCCGTCATTCGGCGTACGCCTTTTGCAGCCGCTCCGCGACCTGCTGCATCCAGCGCAGCTCGGTGAGTCCGGCGCGGCAGACCACCATGCCGCGCGTGAACGCGAGCCACGGCTTCAGCGTTCCGCCGAGCAGACCGAGCCAGGTCGCGCTCGTCGCGTCCACCTTCGGGCCGGGGCCCTTCGTGTCGGCGATCTCGGCGTGCAGGTTCCCATCCCCGGCCTGGAACTCCAGCGCGCGGCCGATGTCGGTGAAACGGAGGAGCGCGCGACCCGCCTTCACGTCCTTCAGCGAGTCCCTCACGGTTCCGGTGGTGCTCGCCGCGGTGAGGATCCGCAGGACGATCTCGGGAACGTCGTTGCCCGAGCCGTCCGCCTTCGCACGCGCCTGCGCCTCGGCGAGCGCCGCCGAGAGCTCCTCCTTGGTCACGCGAGCTTGAGATCGCTGCGCACCGCGACGGGGATCTCCGTCCCGCGGTGCCGCAGCGCGAAGAAGGCCGCGGCGCCGATCATCGCGCCGTTGTCGGTGCAAAGCGCCGGCGACGGGACCCGCAGCGGATGCCCGATGCGCCGCGCGATCTCCTCGCGCAGTGCGAGATTCGCGGCAACGCCGCCTCCGAGCAGCACCGTCTGCACCGCGTGCTCCGCGGCCGCGCGCGCCGTCTTCTCGGCGAGCATCTCGGTGATCGCTTTCTGGAAGGACGCGGCCACGTCCGCGACCGGGACCTCACCCTTCTTCTCGAGCTCGCGCACCAGTCGGAGGACGGCGGTCTTGAGGCCGCTGAACGAGAAGTCGAACCGGTCGGCCACCGCCGCCCGCGGCAGCGGGAACGCCTTCGGGTCGCCCGCTTTCGCGACGCGCTCGATGATCGGCCCGCCGGGGAAGCCGAGATGGAGAAGCCGCGCGACCTTGTCGAAGGCCTCACCCGCCGCGTCATCGATGGTCCGACCGAGCGGACGGAAGCGGCGGTGCGCCTCCATCAGCACGAGATCGCTGTGCGCTCCGGAGACCACGAGCACCACCGCCGGGAGCTCGGGCTCGGGCGTCGCCTCGCGCTCCTCGAGCCAGTTCGCGTAGACGTGTCCCTCGAGGTGATTCACACCGACGAAGGGCAGCCCCGCCGAGAGCGCGAGACCCCGCGCGTAGTTCGCGCCGACGAGGAGGCACCCGATGAGCCCGGGGCCGACGGTCGCCGCGATCGCGTCGATCTCGGTGAGCTGGCAGCCGGCGTCGCCGAGAGCCTTCTCGGTCAGCGCGTCGATCGCGCGCAGATGCTCGCGTGCCGCCACCTCCGGAACGATGCCGCCCGTGTCCTGGTGCACGAGCTGTGAGGCGACGATGTTCGAGCGGATCCGCCTGCCGTCCTCGACGATCGCGACGCCGGTCTCGTCGCACGAGGTCTCGATCGCGAGGATCCTTATGGCTCGCTCTCCAGCGCGCTCTTGAGCTTCGCGAGACGATCGCGCACCGGACGGTCGCGAAGACGCTCCGTCCACATGATGAGCGCGTCCTCGTTGTTGTCGGAGTAGTACCGGCGGCGCACGCCGGCGCGCCGGAACCCGTACTTCTCGTAGAGCTTCTGCGCCGCGAGGTTGGACGCGCGCACCTCGAGCGTGAGCCACTCCGCGTTGAGCGCCGCGGCCATCTCGAAGATCCGCACGAGCAGGCGCTCGCCGATCCGACGGCGCCGACTGTCGGGATGGACCGCGAAGGTCGTGATGTGCGCCTCGTCGACCATGAGCCAGAGGCCCGCGTACCCGACGACGTGGTCGCCCTCGCGCGCGACGAGGTACCGCGCGTTCTTGTTCTGGGTGAGCTCGTGGCGGAACGCGTTCACCGGCCACGGAACCGGGAACGACGCGCGCTCGACCTCCTGGACCGCGGCGACGTCGTCGAGGGTCATGTCCTCGATGACGATCGGAAAGGTGGCGACCATCTCCTCTGACTTTAGCTGCGCTTGGGCAGACCGAGCGCGCGTTCATCGGTGGGCGGCGGCGCGAAGGGCTGGTCGAACGACACGCGGATGGACGGCTGGCGGACGTACAGCGGCTCGATCTCGGCCATCTTCACCTGTTTTGTCGACTCGAGCTCCTTCCATCCGAGCTCGGCGAGGTAGCCCGCTCGCCGCATGCGCGATGCCGGTGACGCGAAGATTGCATTCGGGCCGAGGAGATCGCGAAGGGTCGTCTCGACCTCGGCATCGAGCTCGCCGACGAAGAGCGTGTGCGTGCCGATCTGCCGGGAGAGCTCGGGGAGCGTCGCGACGATGAACGGGGAGCGGCGCTGCCACTTTCGGTTGCGCTCCTGATAGAAGGCCGCGTAGTACTGGTCGCGACCGGCCGGGAGGAGCGGGCACGTGCGCAGCTTCGAGGGCGCGTGCGGGTACGCGAGCACGTCGAGCGTGGAGATGCCCACGAGCGAGGCGCCGCTCCCGCGCGCGATCCCCTGCCCGGCCGCGATGGCGACGCGCAACCCCGTGAACGAGCCGGGGCCGGTCGCGACCGCGATCCGGTCTACCGACGCGAGGGCGGTGCGCGTCGACAGCAAGAGGCGCTCGATCGCCCCAAAGAGCTCGTCGCCGTGCCTGCGTTGCGCGCGCCAGGTCTCCTCGCCGAGGACGTCGCGACCGTCGAAGAGCGCGACCGAGGCCCACTCGGTCGAGGTGTCAAGCGCCAACAACACTCGTGCGAAGCTCCCCCACGAGCGCGGCGGATCGCGGCCCGGTCGCCTCGATGACGACCCGCCGTTTGGTGTCCGCGATGGGCTCGAGCCGGATGTCGAGGCGGTCGTCGGGCAGCGCCGCGCCGGCTCGGTCAGGCCACTCGATGACCGTCACTCCGCCCGCCTCGAGACACTCCTCCCACCCGGTGTTCGTGAGGTCGGCGCCTTCGAGGCGGTAGAGATCGATGTGAAAGAAGGGCAGACGACCGCCGAAGCTCTCGCGAAGGATGATGAACGTCGGGCTCGCCACGTCGCTGGCGTCGATCCCGAGGCCGATCGCGACCCCCCGCGCGAGCACGGTCTTCCCGGCTCCGAGCTCACCCCAGAGCGCGAACACGTCGTTCGGCCGGGCCGACCGCCCGAGCCGCTCCCCGAGCCGCTCGGTGTGGAGCGAGGAGTGGCTCACCAGATCGAGCGCCGGTCGCTCACGCGGATCGGCCACTCGCCGCTCCTCTCTGAAATTTGCGGCGCTCAAGGACGAGCCGAATCGTAATGCCGAGGAACGACCCGAAGAGCGCGGCCCAGATGGCCAGCCAGATCTCCTGCGGGACCGCGCAGAAGAGCGCGATGCCGCCGTTGCAGCCGAGCGCTCCGGCGAGCGGTATGAATCCAAGCGCGCCGACGATGGTCCGCCGCCGGTTCAGCGACCGCTGCTGCGATGCGAACGCCTCTCGTCGCTTCTCGCCGGCGCGCGATGCGCGCTTCTCTTCGCGGCCCTGCCGATCTTCGCCATCGGTCTGGGGCCGGTCCCGCCGGCGGCGCCGTCGTGCCACCTCGCGAGGCTAGCGCGGCTCGTCGACGCGACGAACGTTGGCCGCCGGAAAGACCTCATCGGCGCAGCGCACCGCTTGGGCGCGGACGCCGCTCGCGAACTCCGCCTCGCCGGCCGCCGCGCAGTCCGCCGTGACGACACGAACGCCGCCGTAGTCCGCCGCGATGGCGATCGACGGCGCGGTCGTCGCGGTCTCGATCGCGTCGGATGGCGCGAAGACGAAGAGCCGCGCCGTGGCGGTGTGGATCGCGGCACGCGAACCGGCGAGCGCTTTCAGCGGGCCGAAGAGCTCGCGCGGAAGCGCAGCCGCGCCGAAGCCGATCAGGGAGAGGACGGTCGGCCGATCCTCCCGGGTCGCGAAGCCGCCGATCAAGGCACCGTCGTCGTACACCACGCGCAGCCCCGCCGCGGGCACGGCGCCGCCGACGATCCCCGCGATGCCGCACGCGTGCGCCCGGGTCAGCGCCTCCGCGGAGACGCGAGCGCCGCCGATGACGATCCGGCCTCCGATGCGCACGTCCAGGCGTCCCGGCGAAAGCTCTCCGCTCGGCGAGTCGACAGCGAGAAGGAGCTCGCCGACCGCATCCGGACCGTAGGCGGCGAAGCCGCCCAGCCCCCACGCCGACCCCTCGACGGTGACGACCGCGTCGTCCGAGCGGGTCACCGAGCCGTCGAGCGTCGAGCGGATGACCCATCGGCCGACCACCGGAGCGAGGTACAGGTCACCGTCGGCGGTGATCTGCAGGACCCGGCCGTCGTGCGGCGCCGTGACCGCCCGGGCGAACCGCCGTCCCGTCCGCGCGATGACCGTCCGCGCGGGGATCTCCGCGCCGACCGGGACGCGCAGCACCCGGTCGAGATCGTCCGGCTCGAGTCCGAGGCGGCGCGCGCCGCTGAGCCGCGTCGGCGTGGCGAGCATCAACCCGGCGGCGATGACGTCACCCGCATTGACACGATCTCCGACCGGCGCCCGCTCGACGCGGCCGATCGGCAGCGGGTGATCGGCCGACCAGGTCGCGTACCGCCAGCCCACTACGGGTGCTTCCCGGGGAACGCACCCGCGCTTTGGTGCCACCGGACGAGGACCGGCAGTCGTTCGGCGTCGCGATGCGGCAACGGCAGCGAGCTTCGCCGCGCGTCGTCCCCAGACCGTGACGACGAGTCCGAGACGCTCGGCGCGTCCGTCGTCAGGCTCGCGCCAGACCGTGACCACGCCGGTCGGCTGAAGCCCATCGACGAGGACGAGGAGTGTCTCCGCGGGCCGAGGGAACCCCGCGGCGCGGCCGGTCACGAGCATGTTCGGCGCGGCCCGCAGCTCGGAGACGTCGATGCTCGCGCGCTCCGCCGCCCGGACCGCCGCGGCGATCGTCTCACGCGCGACGGCCATCTCGATCGCGAGCGCGAGCTCGCTCGCGGGAAGGGCGCCGGGCCATCGCGCGCGGTTGTAGATCCGTTCGAGCAGCGCGGGCGCGTCGATGGGCCAGGGCAGCCAGCGGCGCACGCCGTCGGCGCCGACCTCGGCGAGGATGCGATCGACGGACGCGCCGATCCCGGCTCGCGTGAGATGAACCGACTCGATCCCGCCGACCGCACGCGCGAGCACGCACGAGGTGGTCGTCTCGGTGACGTCGACGACCAGCCCGCTTGAGCCCGTCGACGCCACGAGCGCTCGTGCCGCGTCCTCGACGAGCTCGTCGCGGAGCGCGGCGTCCGGCTGGGCCGACCGGCGGAGTGCCCGGAGCGCGACGAGCGCGGCCGTCGCGTCGGCGTGGACGTCCAGGACGAAGGGGTTCGCCGCCGGTCGCAGCCGCTCGCCGACGCGGGCGTCCGCGACGACATGCACCGTCGGCCGCGGCCGCTGGAACGCGCATCCGAGGCGGAGCGCCTCGAGCGCCACGGCGACGCGCCGAACGTCCCGTCCGTCGCAGGCGATGAGGACCGCGTCGGGCGACGCGTCGCGAAACGCCTGCGCGATCTCGACGAGCGAGCCCCGGTCGTCGGCCGCGACGGCGAGGACGGCGTCAAGCGACGCCGCGAGGGCGATGCGGGAAAGAAGGACGCGGTGCCGCGCGTCCCGCCCGTAGACCAGCGCGACACGAAGGTGCCTCGCGAGGCCGACGACGCTCGGCTCGACCGGGGTCTCTGGCTCCCCGGTCGAGACGGTCACCGTGCCGAGGCCGTGGTGCGCGCGGCCGCCGCGACGAAGGCGTCGAAGATGCGGCGTGCCTCGGGCGAGACCTCGGCGGTCCGCTCGGGATGCCACTGGACGCCGAGGACCCAGCGCTGATCCGTCGCCTCGAACGCCTCGACGAGTCCGCCGACCGCGGCCGTCGGGACAAGACCACGTCCGAGGAGCTCCTCGGTCACGGCCTGGTGGTGCCGCGAGTTCACGTCGAGCCGCTCGCTCCCGCAGGCTTCGGCGAGCTTCGAGCCGCTCCTCACGATCACCTCGCGATGGGCGCGGACGCCTCCCGGGTCGTCGGGCTCGTGGTCGTCGACGTGCAGAACGAGCTTTCCGCCGCGCGCCACGTTCAGGACCTGGAAGCCACGGCAGATGCCGAGGACCGGAAGGTCCCGAGCGAACGCGCGCGTCGCCGCGTCGAGCTCCAGCTCGTCACGGGGCGGATCGGGCTCCTTCGCGAGGTGGCCCGGATCGGACTCGCCGTAGCGGCCCGGCGCGATGTCCGGCCCGCCCGCGATGCAGAGGGCGTCGACGTCAGCGGGAAGCTCGTCGCCGGGCTCGACGACCACGACCTCGGCGCCGGCCCGCTCGAGGGCGTCGACGTAGCTCCGGCGCGACGCGAGTGAGCGCGCGGTGGTGGCTTTTCCGATCGTGAGGGCGACGCGCGGCCTTCGCTCCACCTCCGTCATGGTATCGGCGCGCGAAGGCTCGCGCGGTCGATGAGCTCGACGAGGACGCCACCCGATGCGCGAGGATGCAGGAAGGCCACGTCGCCCTCGGCTCCGCGGCGCGGCGCGCGGTCGATGAGCTCGACACCGTCGCGCGCCAGGCGGGCCAGCGTTCCGTTCAGGTCGTCCACGACGTAGCAGATGTGGTGGAGCGTCGGCCTCCCGCGCTCGGCGACGAAACGGCCCACGCCGCTTTCGGCGTCGAGCGGCTGCACGAGCTCGATGCGCTGGCCGCCGTCGCCGATGAAGATCACGCGCACGCGCTGATCCGGGATCTCACGGATTTCGCCGCCGGCGAGGCCGAGCGTCTCGCGGAAGAACGGAAGCGCGTCCTCGATCCGCGGCACGGCGATGGCGACGTGATGGATCGCGCCGAGCTTCACGAGCGCGGCGGGACGTACGCGCCGAAGACCGCGCGCAGATCGGCGCAGATCTCCCCGAGGGTCACGTCGGCCTCGACCGCGGCAAGGATGAGCGGCACGAGGTTCGCGCTCCCCCGAGCGCCCGCTGTCAGGTCGGTCCGCACCTTCTTCGCTCGTGCGCCGTCGCGGTGCGCGCGGAGGGCGGCGAGCCGCTCGCGCTGGCGCGCGACGACCGTTTCGTCGACACGGGTGATCGGGACACGCGATCGGTCCTCCGTGTCGGCGAACGCGTTCACGCCGACGATCAGCTTCTCCCCGCGCTCGATCGCCTGTTGCTGCTCGTAGGCCGAGTCCTCGATCTCGCGCTGCTGATAGCCCCGCTCGATGCCGGCGAGCGCACCGCCGAGACGGTCGATCTTCGCGATCTCCTCGTGGACGCGCCGCTCGATGTCGGCGGTGAGCGCCTCGATCGCGTACGCGCCGCCGAGCGGGTCGATGGTCTCCGCGACCCCGGACTCCTCGGCGATGATCTGCTGCGTCCGGAGCGCGACGCGGACCGACTCTTCCGTCGGCAGGCCGAGGGCCTCGTCGTACGCGTTCGTGTGGAGGGACTGGGTTCCGCCGAGCACGGCCGCGAGCGCCTCGATGGCCGTCCGGACGATGTTGTTCCGCGGCTGCTGCGCGGTCAGCGTCGAGCCCATCGTCTGGGTGTGGAACCGAAGCGCGAGCGAGGCCGCGTCCTTCGCTCCGTACCGGTCGCGCATGATCGTCGCCCAGATCCGTCTCGCCGCGCGGAACTTCGCGACCTCCTCGAGGAGCGTGCTGTGCGCGGCGAAAAAGAAGGAGAGCTGCGGCGCGAAGCGGTCGACGTCGAGGCCTCTTTCCACAGCGGAGTCCACGTACGCGATCGCGTCCGCGAAGGTGAACGCGAGCTCCTGCACGGCGTCCGCGCCCGCCTCGCGGATGTGGTAGCCGCTGATCGAGATGGGGTTCCAGCGGGGCAGCTCCGACGCGCAGTAGGCGATGAGGTCGGTCGCGAGGCGCATCGAGGGGCGCGGCGGGAAGATGTACGTACCCCGCGCGATGTACTCCTTCAGGATGTCGTTCTGCGTGGTGCCGCCGATGCGGTCCGCGGTGACGCCCTGCCGCCGCCCGACCGCCACGTACATCGCGAGGAGGATCGGCGCGGTCGCGTTGATCGTCATCGAGGTCGTGACCTCTCCGACCGGGATGCCCTCGAAGAGCCGCGAGAAGTCGTCGAGTGAGCTCACCGAGACGCCGACCTTCCCCACCTCACCGGCGACCTCGGGATCGTCCGCGTCGTAGCCCATCTGGGTGGGAAGGTCGAACGCAACCGAGAGACCGGTTTGCCCGTGCTGCAGCAGATAGCGGTATCGGGCGTTGGATTCCTCCGCCGTCCCGAAGCCCGCGTACTGGCGCATCGTCCAGAGGCGGCCGCGGTACATCGTCGGCTGGACGCCGCGGGTGTACGGCGGCTCGCCGGGAAGACCCGGGTCGGCTCCATCGGGATCGAAGACCGGCGGGAGCGGCGTGCCATACGTGGTCGCGAATTTCGCGCGCTCCCCAACGCGTTTGGTCGCTTCCGCGTACTTGGCGCGCTCCCATTCAGCGCGGTCGCGGCTTCGCTTCGGCACCGTGCCGATGGTACCGGCCGGTATCTTCGCCACGCGTTAGCGGGCCCTGAAGACGAGCGTTCCCTCGAGCTTGCCGAGACGATCGCGCGAGAAGCGCATCGGCTTGTAGTCACCGGCCGCCCAGAGCGGCGTCTGGTCGCGCGAGAACGCCGACCCGGCCTGGCCCGATTCGCCGACCGGGATGATCGAGACGGAACGGTCGAGGTCCGCGAGGTCCGCGATCATCCGTTCGGAGGGATGGGTGATCACCGCGTACGGCTTGGCGAGCGAGTACGTCTCCTTGTTGACCGAGTTCTCGTCGCCGGGACGGCGCAGCGGACCGACGTTCAGCAGCAGGGCGAGCGGACCGACCGCCAGCGGATGCGCGAACGTGATCGTGTGCGCGTCGCCCCACCGCCACGTCGCCAGATCCGGACCGAGGCGCCGCCCGAGCTCGAGGAGCGCGTCGCCGAGCGCGACGCCGGCGAGCGCGTCTCGGCCCCGCACGGCGGGGTCGCCGATCTCGGAGAACCAGGGATCGTCGGCGCGACCAACAAGCCGGTACAGCGCGGCGACAGCGCGGCCGTCGTCGAGATACTCCGTGAAGAGCGGCTCGCCGAGCTTGTCGGCGAACGTGCGCTGGACCATGTGCACGAGCCACGCCTCGTAGATCGCGGCCGCCGGCGAGTCCGCGCCAAGCGAGCCGTCCCACCCGCGCACGATGGCCTGGGCCTGGCGCCCCAGGTCGGTGCGGGGCGTCGCGGCGAGCAGCGCGTCGCGGAAACGCGCGACCGGTGAGGAGGTGAAGTCGGTCTGGAGCGCGCGGGTCGACGCGATGTCCGCCTTGCCCACCGCGTCGAGCCGTCGCGAGATGTAGGCCGCCCGGAAGCCGGGATCCCACTCGCCGACGTATCCCGCGGACTTCGGATCCGCTGAGGGCCGGTCGTTGGCGTTCACGATCACGCCGCTCGGTGGATCGAGGATGCTCGGGTTCGCGTCCGCGGGAAGTAGCCCGGTCCAGTCGTACTCGCCGGTCCACCCCGGCGCGGGCATGCGCCCGTCGCCGGGCCGCGCGGGTAGCCGGCCCACGAGCTGATAGCCGATGTGTCCGTCGACGTCGGCGTAGCAGGTGGAGACGGCCGCGCCCTGGAAGTCCGCGGCCGCCGCGCGGAAATCGGCCCAGCTTCGCGCCCGCGCGACCTCGAGAAGCCAGTCCACGACATGGCCGGGATCGAGCGACGTCCAGCGAAGCGCGAGCTGCGCGGTCTGCCCCTTCAGCGTCGAGGTGACGATCGGTCCGTGGCGCGTGGTGACGACGTCGAGCAGGACCGGGTCCGCGCGGCCTTTCACGAGGATCTCCTCGCGGACGACGGCGGCGCTCTCGAAGGCACCGCGGTACTCATAGCGCCGTGGATCGGTCGGATCGGTCCGCTCGACGAAGAGATCCTGGGTGTCGGCGTACGCGTAGGTGAGGCTCCAGGCGATCCGGTCGTTGTGCCCGATCACGACGGCGGGCGTACCCGGGAGCGAAAAACCGACGACCTTGTAGCCGGCCCCCTCGAGCCCGATCTCGTACCAGATCCCCGGGTTGCGCACCGCGAGGTGCGGGTCGCCGGCGAGGAGCGGTTTTCCCGTGGCCGTTCGCGCGCCCGCGAGGGCCCAGCAGTTCGAGCCCGACGAGCCTCCCGCGCCGGGGACGATCTCGCGCAGGGCGGCCAGGCCGGCGTCGACCGAGCTCGTCGAAAGGAGCGGCGCGACCAGGGCCCAGGCGTGCTCGTCGACGGCGCTCGCGGACACGCCCGACGGATCGGGCATGAGCGTGTCGAGCGCCGCGGTCCCGAGACGGAGCGCGATGTTCGCGCGAAGGATCTCCTGCGCCTCGTTCCCGGAGGCGTCGAACGTCTGGAGCTTCCCCACGACGATGGAGTCGGTCGCCGTCCAGCGATCCGGCCGGTAGCCGAGGAGCACGAACTCGAGCGGGAGCGACTCGCCGTGTTGCTCGAGGAACTTGTTCACCCCTTCGGCGTACGCGTCGAGCGCCGCGCGCCCGTCGGGCCGCAACACCAAGAGCTCCTGCGCCGCGACGCGGGCGAACCCGAGGGTGCGCATCGAGCGGTCCGCTTCGAGACCAGGCTCGCCGAGCACCTCGGCGAGGCGCCCTTCGCCGGCGCGCCGGTAGAGGTCCATCTGGAAGAGCCGGTCCTGCGCGGTGACGTACCCCTGGAGGTAGAAGAGGTCGTGCGCGTTCTGCGCGTACACGTGGGGGACGCCGAAGGCGTCGCGCAGCACCTCGGCCCGCTGCTCGATGCCGAGGAGGCGGTACTCGCCGTCGATCGTCGGGAGCGGCCGGTACACGAGGATGAGCCCCGTGACCACGACGCTCGCGACGAGGAGCAGCGCGCACCAGGCCGCCACCTTCGCTTTCATCGCTACTCGCTCGCGATGACGACGAGGACGCTTCCGCCTTCCACTTTCGTACCCGCGCTCGCACCAATCTTCGTGACGCGACCCGCGGCCGGGGCGCGGAGCTCGTTCTCCATCTTCATGGCCTCCAGGGTCGCGAGTGGCGCGTCCTTCGCGACGGCGTCGCCCTCTTTCACGTGAATGGCCTTGAGGAGCCCGGGCATCGGTGCGCGAATCTCGACGCGGCCGGAGCCGGCGCGGGGGGCGCCGCCCCGTGCACGCGCGGCTCGTTCATCGACGACCGCGACGCGGACCTCGGTCCCGTTCACGTCGACGCGCATGGGATCGTGGCCGAGCAGGGTGACCTCGTGGCTCTCGCCATCGAGCGTCACGGACCAGAGCCAGCCGCGCACGATCTCGCGGACCTCGGCGGCGACGGCGCGATCGTCGATCGTGAAGCGGCCGTCGGGCGTCAGCTCGACACGAACGAGACGCTCGTCGAGCGTGACCTCGTAGCGCATCAGCGGAGCCCATCCTCACGGGCCGCGCGCGCCCAGGCCGTATCCGTGGGCGTCGCGGCGCGGCGCTCGGTCCGCGACCGCACCGCGAGGACGGCGGCGAGCGCGCCGGCGGCGGCCGCGCCGTCGGGGAGGTCGCCGCGCTCGGCGGGGGGCCAATGGGTCGGGACGTAGTCGGTGTCGTACTGCCCGGCGAGGAAGTCGGGCTCGCCCATCGCGTAACGAAGAAAGGGCAGCGCGGTCGGAACGCCGGCGACGCGCATCTCGTCGAGGGCGCGGCGCATCCGGGCGACCGCCTCGGCGCGGTCGCGGCCGTGGGCGATGACCTTCGCGAGCAGCGGGTCGTACTCGCTCGGCACGGTCATGCCGGCGAAGAGCGCGGAGTCGACGCGGACGCCCGGCCCGGCGGGCTCACGAACGAGCGCGACGATCCCGCCCGCGGGCAGGAACCCGCCGAACGAATCCTCGGCGGTGACGCGGCACTCGATCGCGGCGCCTCGGCGGACGATGTCGCCCTGCGCGAACGGCAGCGGCTCGCCCCCCGCGATGCGCAGCTGCAAGGTCACCAGATCCAGGCCCGTGACCATCTCGGTGACGGGATGCTCGACCTGCAGGCGGGTGTTCACCTCGAGGAAGTAGAAGCGCCCGTCCCCGTCGACGAGGAACTCGACCGTCCCAGCGTTGGTGTAGCGGACGGCCTTCGCGACCTTGACGGCGGCGACGCCGAGCCGACCCCGCAGCTCGTCGTCGACCGTCGGCGCGGGCGACTCCTCGACCAGCTTCTGATGCCGCCGCTGGATCGAGCAGTCGCGCTCGCCCAGCCAGACCACCTCGCCGCGCGCGTCGCCGAGGATCTGCATCTCGATGTGACGCGCGTGCGGCACCAACCGCTCGACGTAGAGGGCCGGCGCTCCGAACGCCGTCATCGCCTCGCCGGTGGCCCCCCGCCATGCGGCGGCGAACTCCGACTCGTCCGCGACCGCGCGCATGCCCTTCCCGCCGCCGCCGGCGGCGGGCTTCAGCAGCACCGGATAGCCCATGCGCTTCGCCGCGGCGCGCGCCGCCGCGACGTCGCGGAGCGGCTCGGTCCCTTCCGCGAGCGGGACGCCCGCCTCGCTCGCGACGCGGCGCGCCGCCGTCTTCTCGCCGAGGAGCCGCTGCACCGTCGCCGGCGGGCCGATGAAGACGAGGTCCGCGGCGGCGACGGCCTGGGCGAAGTCGGCGTTCTCCGCGAGAAAGCCATAGCCCGGATGGACCGCGTCGCAGCCCGCGCGTTTTGCGACCTCGATCAGCCGCGCCGCGTTGAGATAGCTCTCCTTCGGCGCGGCTCGGCCGATGGGATAGGCGGCGTCCGCGGCTCGCACGTGGAGTGCGTCGCGGTCGACGTCGCTGTACACGGCGACCGCGCGCATCCCAAGGTCGTGACACGCGCGGATGATCCGAAGCGCGATCTCGCCGCGATTCGCGACGAGTACGGAGGTCAACGTCGCCGTGGCCCCCTAGAGCGGGATGTTGCCGTGCTTACGTCGCGGATTCGCTTCCCGCTTCCCAGCAAGAGAGCGTAACGCGGCGACGAGCTTGCGCCGTGTCTCGCGCGGCTCGATGACGTCGTCGACGTAGCCGCGTGCCGCGGCCACGTACGGGTTCGCGAAGCGCTCGACGTACTCGGTGACCAGCTCGCGGCGGCGCCCATCGGGGTCCTTCGCCTTCGCGATCTCATCGCGGTAGATGACGTTCACCGCGGCTTCCGGTCCCATGACCGCGATCTCCGCCGTCGGCCAGGCGACGTTGTAGTCCCCGCGGAGGTGCTTGCTCGACATCACGTCGTACGCGCCGCCGTAGGCCTTGCGCGTGATGACCGTGAGCTTCGGCACGGTCGCCTCGGCATACGCGTAGAGAAGCTTGGCGCCGTTGCGGATGATCCCGCCGTGCTCCTGCGCGGTGCCCGGGAGGAAGCCGGGGACGTCGACGAAGGTGAGGAGCGGGATGTTGAACGCGTCGCAGAACCGGACGAACCGCCCGGCTTTGATCGATGCATCGATGTCGAGCACCCCCGCGAGCACCATCGGCTGCTGCGCGACCACACCGATCGATCGGCCGTCGAGTCGCGCGAACGCGCAGATGATGTTCTGGGCCCAGGCCTCATGGACCTCGAGCACGTCGCCGTCGTCGACGACGCGGCGGATCACGTCCTTCATGTCGTACGGCTTCGTCGCCACATCGGGAACGAGATCGTCGAGCGCGGGGTCCTCGCGGTCGTGGGGATCGTCCGTCGCCACCACCGGTGCGGGATCGAGGTTGTTCGACGGAAGGAAGCCGATGAGGCGTCGTACCAGGGCCGCACAGCTGACCTCGTCGTCGGCCTCGAAGTGCGCGACGCCGGACTTGCGCGCGTGGACATCGGCACCGCCGAGCTCGTCGAGCGTGACGTCCTCGTGCGTCACCGTCTTCACGACGTTCGGTCCGGTGACGAACATGTAGCTCGTGTCGCGGACCATCGCGACGAAGTCGGTGATCGCCGGCGAGTACACCGCCCCGCCCGCGCAGGGACCCATGATCGCGGAGACTTGAGGGACGACCCCCGAGGCCATCACGTTCCGCAGGAAGATGTCCGCGTATCCCCCCAGGGAGACGACGCCCTCCTGGATCCGGGCGCCGCCCGAGTCGTTGAGTCCGATGATCGGCGCGCCGTTTCGCACCGCGAGGTCCATGACCTTGCAGATCTTCTCGGCGTGCGCTTCGGCGAGTGACCCGCCGAACACCGTGAAGTCCTGTGAGAAGAGGTAGACCAGGCGACCGTCGATCCGGCCGAAACCGGTCACGACGCCGTCGCCCATGACCCGTTCGTCGTCGGGGATGAGCTCGGTCGGCCGCGCGAGGACGAACGCGTCGAGCTCGGTGAACGAGTCCTCGTCGACGACGAGGTCGATGCGCTCGCGCGCGGTGAGCTTCCCCTTCGCATGCTGCTGCGCGATCCGCTTCTCGCCGCCGCCGCGCGCCGCCCGCGATCGGATCTGCGAGGGGCGATCGGTGATCTTCACGCGGTGAGAGTAGATGACGCCCGCGCCTCGTCGGAACTTTCCGTCCGGCCCGGCGTCATCCGCGTAGATCAACGGAGGGGGTCATCAGATGCTCACGCTCTTTCAGAAGAGCCTGCTTGCCACGATCGCTCTCGGCGTTCTCCTCGTCGCGTTCGTGATCGCCGCGAAGGCGCCCGCACAGGCGACGACGATCGCGCCGGCCGTGCAGGTCCCGGTGAACGCGGTCGTCCCGCAGGGGATCGTCACGACCGGTGACGCGACGGTCCGCGTGAAGCCTGACGCCGCGATCGTCACGGTGGGCGCGGTCGTCCAGGGCGCCACGGCGGACGAGGCCCAGGCGCTCCTGTCCGACCGGATCGCGAAGGTGCTGGACCGGGCGAAGGTGCTCGCGATCGCCGACGGCGATACGAAGACCGTGGCGTATCGCATCGATCCGCAATACGCGTACGAGCAAGGCAAGGCGCCGCGCCTCGTCGGGTTCCAGGCGAACCAGCAGCTCGCGCTCACCCTCCACGGGACGGACGGCGTCGGCAAGGCGCTCGACACACTGGTGCAGAACGACGGGGCGACGACGGCGACCGTGCAGTTCACGCTCCTGGACGCGAAGGCGGCGCAGGCGAGCGCCCGCGAGCAGGCGATCCAGGACGCCCGGGGGAAGGCCATCGCCATGGCCAGGACCGCCGGCGTGCAGCTCGGCAAGGTCACGAGCGTCAGCGATCTGGTCTCGTCGCCCTCCTTCGACGCGTTCAAGGCCATGATCCCCGCGCCGGGTCCGCTCGGTCCGAGCGCCGCCGCTCAGCTGCCGACCGGCCAGCTGGACGTCGTCGTCCGCGTTCAGGTCCAGTTCGAGATCGGCTGAGCGCTCGCGGTTGGCACGCAAGTCGCTCTGTCTTGGGGAGTGCAAGAGCTGAACGCGAGCGCGACCGCCGCGCAGTTCGTCGACGGCCTCGCCTACCCGATCGCGAAGGCCGACGTGCTCGCGCGGGCGCGCGAGGCCGAGCTTGCCGCGGCGATCGTCGATCAGCTGGCGGCGGTTCCCGACCGCACCTACGAGAGCGCCGAGGATCTCACGGGAGCGCTGAACGCGGCGAGCTGAGCCGGGCTAGGTCTGCGCGCTGAAGATCACGAGCGCGCGGAGCGCGAGGACGCCGAGGAGCGCGAGCAGCGGCGCCGCGACCGGCGGCCAGCCGCGCACGCGCGATGCGAGGAACGGCACGACGATGCCGGCGAGGACGACGATCCAGAGCAGCACCCAGATCCCGAGCACCTTGGTGAGCGACCCGGCGACCGCGACCGCGACGAGGAAGAGCACGATGAGAACGGCCTCGAGGACGACGAAGTAGCGGTCGGCCCGCTCCAGACGGTAGGCCGTGTCGAGGTCGACATCGCGGCGTGAGCGGGCGAGGAAGAGCAGCAGCGCCGCCGACCCCGAGAGCGCGGACGCGAGGAAGAGACCGCCCAGGACCCAGCCGGCGTCGCTCCACACGGCCTGGTTCGAGACCGCGAGCACCACACCGGTGTAGCCGCAGATGAAGAGGCCGAGCGCGGTCCCGATCACCCCCCAGATCGTCGCCGGCAAGCCGCGGATCGCGCTTGCGAGCGACGACGCTCCGCGGATCCGTCCTGTCTCGGCCAGCGCCCCGAGGAACGAGACGAACGAGAACAGCCCGAACGCGAGCAGCGCCCACGACCCGAGGCTCATCGGGCTCCACGGTTTGAACACGAGCCCCCCTCCGCTCGTGTCGACGAGCATGTGATAGAAGAGGGTGGGCTGGCCGAGGTCGAGCGTCAGGAAGATCGGACACGGAATGAGCGCGATGAAGCTCGCGATGTACGCGATCTGGGAGGCTCGGCGGTCGCGCGGATCGCCGGCGAGGCGGAGGAGCGTGCCGATCGCGTAGCTCCCACCCGAAAGACCGCCAAAGAAGAAGTACGCGAGGATCCACCACTGCCACTCGGGTGGTGCCGCGAAGTGCTCAGCGGGGTTCACGAGCGGCCCGTCGTCGTGTGGTCGGTCCCGCTCATCCGCCCGCTGCGGAAGGCGACAAGCCCCGCGATGAGGCCGAGGACCGCGGTCGCGACGCCGCCGACGTATCCCGGCAGGTTGTTGCGGCTCGGGAGCGTCGCATTGGCCTCGTTCGGGAGCTTGTAGACCTCGGGCTTGTCCATCAGGAGGAAGAACGCGTTGAGCCCGCCGTACACCTTGGTGTCACGGCCGTAGAGCTGCGCCTTCTGATAGCCCGCCTTCTGAAGCGCGGCGAGGCGATCGTCGGCGACCGCGTGCAGGTCATCGATGTATCCGAACTTGATCGACTCGGTCGGGCACGCCTTCGCGCACGCCGGCTGGAGCCCGCCCTGCAGGCGGTCGTAGCAGAGCGTGCATTTCTGCGCGACCCCGGCCTGCTCGTTGAAGCCGATCACGCCGTACGGGCACGCCGAGATGCAGTTGCGGCAGCCGTTGCAGACGTCGGGCTGGATGAACACGGTGTCGAACTCGGTGCGCACGATCGCGTTCGTCGGGCAGACCTCGAGGCACGACGCCTCCTTACAGTGCTTGCAGACGTCGCTCATCATCAGCCAGGCCTGCCCGCCGGCGATCGGGGTGGGTGTCGCGATGGTTCCCTTGTTGTCGGGGATCTGCTCGATGAACTGCACGTGCCGCCAGTTCTGCGCGTCCAGCTGGCCGGTGTTGTCGTACGAATCGGCCGTGAACGTCGCCGGATCCCCCTTGAGCTGATTCCATTCCTTGCACGCGACCTCGCACGCCTTGCAGCCGATACAGATCGACGTGTCGGTGAAGAATCCGAGCGGCTTCTCCTGCCAGGCCATCTTCCTAGAACCCCATCAGGTTGCGCGAGATCTTCGAATATCCGCGCTCGGCGGCCGCGAGATCGAGCGGCAGCGCGACGAGCTCGTCGACGAGCGGAACGGCCCGCGGGTCCTTGCGCAGGTCGATGGTGAGCAGATAGCGGCGGCAGATCTCACACGCGTCGATCCGCACGTGCGGAAAGTGATCGACGTCCGAGAGGATCGGCATCTTCGCGCCGGCCGTCTCACCGCACGACGCGCAGGTCATACGGCTCAACACCCATTCACCCGCGCAGCGCGAGCAGACCAAAGTTCTCTGGCCGGTGAGGAGCGCCTCGCCGGTGTCGGGAAAGAACGCGAGCTGCGGAAGCCCGCCGCAGCGCGGGCACCGGCGGTCGTCGCTCTCGGCTGACCGGAGGGCCGCGGCCACCTCGGGAAGGGCCTCGAGGACCGGGGCGGCGGCCGCCCGCGCGAGGAAGGTGTCGGTCCCGCCCTGCTGCTCGCCGCGAAGCCACGCCTCCACGATGCCCTCGAGGTCGCCCTCGGCGAACCGCAGCAACACCGCCTCGCGGAGCGTTTCCGTCCCGGCCGCGACGGCGGCCTCCATGACACCGGGCAGGGCGACCCGCACGGCGTACGCGGCGATCTCCTCGGCGCCGGGGCCGTCCGCGAGCGCGCGCTCGAAGGCACGCTCCTGCGCGTCCACGACCGCGAGGTAGAGCCGCAGCGGCCCCTCGGCGAAGTCGTATCGCGCGCCGAGCTCGCGTGCGCGCTCGCGGCGCTCGGCATGCACGGTCGAAGCGAGCAGCGCCATCAGATCTTCTCGATGTTCACGAGGAACGCCTTGAACTCGGGCGTCCTCGCTCCGACATCGCCGACGAACGGCGTGAGCGCGTTCGCGAGCCAGTACTTCGAGCGTTCGGGATTCTGCTCGGCGGAGACGCCGATGAATCCCCAGTGGATGGGGATGCCGATGTGGTAGACGGTCTTGTTGCCGGCGAGGGTCATCGGCCCGAGACGCTTGGTGACGAGGGCGGCCACCTCGATCTTGCCGCGCTCGCTGAACACCCGCACGCGGTCGCCGTTCTTGATGCCTTTCTCGTTCGCCAGCTCCTCGGGGATCTCGACGAAGGCCTGCGGCTGCAACCCGACGAGCAGCGGGACGTGCTGCGTCACGTAGTGCTCGTGCTCGGTGAGGCGGTAGCTCGTCGCGACGTACGGGTACTTGTCCACCTTGCCGAAGCGGTTCGGCCTGCCGGCGGCCTGGTCGTAGAGGAACACGACCGGATCCTCCGACTGGCTCGGGTGGAGCGGGTTCGCTATCGGCGCCTCGACCGGCTCGTAGTGCTCCGGGATCGGACCGTCGAGCATCGCGGAGGAGAAGAGCCTGCCGACCCCCTCCCCGTTCATGATGAAGGGGTTCCACGACGCGGGATCCTTGGGGTTCATCGTCGCCGGGTAGTCCGGCACGTCGCCGGTCCACGTCGTGCCGTTCCACTGGATGCCGGGGCGCTTGGGGTCCCACGGCTTGCCGTCGGAGTCGGCGGACGCGCGGTTGTACATGACCCGTCGGTTGAGCGGCCAGCTCCAAGCCCACATCGGGTAGAAGCCCATCCCCGTGGGATCGTTCTTCGCCGGATCCTGAATGCCGTTCCGGCGCTTGCTCAGATTTCCGTCCTCGGTGTAGCTCCCCGTATAGATCCAGTCACCGGCGGTCGTGGTGCCGTCGGCCTTGAGGTTCGCGAAGCTCGACATCTGCTTTCCGGTCGCGAGGTCCTTGCCGTTGATCTCCTTGGCGATCTCGTCCAGCTCGGGCTTCTTGGGATCCTTGTACCAATCGGTGGTCATCGCGTTGATCGCGTCCGGAAACTTCCCGCCCTGCTGCTTGTAGAGGCTCTTCACTCGGTCGAAGAGGTCCGCGAAGATCCAGTGGTCGTGCTGCGCCTGGCCTTCGGGCGGGATCACCTGCTCCTTCCACTGCATCCACCGGCCGCTGTTCACGAAGGAGCCATCCTTCTCGATCCAATGCGTCGTCGGGAGCATGAAGACCTCGGTCTGAATCTTCGAGGGGTCCATGTCCGGGCCGTGCCAGAACTCCGAGCTCGTCGTCGGCAGCGGATCCATGATCACGAGCCACTTGAGGTTGGAGAGCGCCTGCAGCACCTGGTTCACGTCCGGACCGATGCTCGTCGCGGTCATGCCGTTCAGGATCAGGCCCTCCATCTTGCCCTTGAGCGCCTGGTCGTAGATCGACATCCATGACGAGTTCGTCGCCGGCTTGGGGATGAAGTTGAAGGCGTACTCGTTGTCCTTCGTGGCCGCGGCACCGTACCAGCCCTTCAGCAAGCTGACCATGAAGTTGCGGTAGTTGAGGCCGAAGAAGTTCCACGAGTTCGGGTCGCTCTTCACCGGCGCGCTCTGCCGGACGTAGTCGTCCAGGTTCTTCTGGCCGGGCGCGGGAATGCGGAGGTATCCCGGCAGGATCTCCCAGCTGATCGCGTGATCGGTGTTGCCCTGGATGTTCGCGTGGCCGCGCTCCGCGTTCATGCCGCCGCCGGGCCGGCCGATGTTCCCGAGGAGGAGCTGCAGCACCGCGCCCGAGCGGATGAGCTGCCCGCCGGTGGTGTGGTGCGTGAGGCCGACGGCGTACACGATCGTCATGACCTTGTCGGGCCTGCCCATCTCGCCGACGATCTTCGCGACCTGCAGGAACTGATCGGCGGGAATCCCGGTGATGCTCGCGACCATGTCCGGCGTGTAACGCGAGTAGTGCTTCTTGAGGAGCTGGAAGACCGAGCGCGGGTCCTGGAGGGTCATGTCGCGCTTGGCGAAGCCGGTCTGCGTCGTCGCCGGCCCCTCGACCTGTCCTCCCGCCTGCGCCGGCGGCGCGGTGAGCTCGTACGCCCACGTCGAGAGGTCGTAGGAGCGGGTCGCCGGGTTGTATCCGGAGAAGAGTCCGTCCTTGAAGTCGAAGCCCTCCTTCACGATGAAGGAAGCGTTCGTGTAGTTCTTCACGTAGTCCTCGTGGTAGAGCGTGTTCTGGAGGACGTAGTTGATGAGCCCACCGAAGTAGGCGACGTCGGTCCCCGTGCGGATGCGCAGGTACATGTCCGACATCGCCGAGGTCCGCGTGTAGCGCGGATCCGCGTGGATGATCTTCGCGCCGCCGCCCGCCCCCGGGCCCTTCGTCGGGTCCAGCTTCGCCTTCACGAACCACTGGAACCCGACGGGGTGCGCTTCCGCCGGATTCGCCCCGTTGATGAGGATGACGTCGGCGTGCTTGATGTCGCGCCAGTGGTTCGTCATCGCTCCCCGTCCGAACGTGGCGGCCAAACTGACCACCGTTGGGCCGTGTCAGACCCGGGCTTGCTGCTCGATGTGCACGACGCCGAGCGTCCGCATCAGCTTGGTCGCGAAGTAGCCCTCTTCGCTGCTGAACGCGGCGCCGCCGGCGAAGGCGACCCCCTCGGTGCGATTCACAGTGTTGCCGTTCGCGTCCTGCGCGACGAACGTGTTGTCGCGCGACGCCTTTAGGTTCTGGGCGATCTTGTCGAGCATGAAGTCCCAGCTCTTCTCTTCCCACTTCGCGCTGCCCGGGGCTCGGTAGAGCGGTTTCTCGACGCGGCGCGAGCTCGTCGCCAGCTGCATCGCCGTCGCGCCTTTCGGGCAAAGGCGTCCCTCGTTGACCGGGCTGTCCGGGTCGCCTTCGATCTGCAGCAGCTGGGTCGTGCCGTTCGCCTGCTTCGTGTAGGCGATGAGCGCGCAGCCAACGGCGCAGTACGGGCAGACCGAGTGGACTTCCTTCGCGCCCGCGATCCGCAGCTCGAGCGTGCGTCGCTTGACGCTTTTGAGGTCGAATCCAAGGGGGTTCGCGATGGGGACCGCCAGACCGGCTGCGCCGGCGGCACCGAGCTTCAGGAACTCACGTCGCGTGATTTCCGCCATCGGATCGGTCACTCGTTCTACTCCGATGCGCACACCCTCGCAAGCGTGGCGCTACCGTTTCGCCTGGTGAACGAGTTCTTCGGCGCGCTGGGCAGGCGGTGGCGCGACGGGGCCGAGCGCCGCGGCGCGAAGATCGAAGAGCCGGACCTCGATCCGTCGGTCGCGGCCGAACTCCTCGAGCTCGCACGGGTCGCGGCGCACACGAAGGAGCGCCGCTTCGCCCCGCTGGCGACGTACACGGCCGGGATCGCCGCGGAGCGCCTGCGCGCCGCGAACGGAGCCGACGCCGCGTCGATCGCGGCGTACATCCGCGAGGTGCGTGAGGAGCTCGAGCGCGAGACGCCCGGATAGGCCAATTTCGGCCTGTTTTGGCCCCCGCTACCGAACCGAAATCTCCGCCAGATACGCTCCTCGGCCATGTCGTCGAATAACCGCCCGGTGGCCGATTTCGTCCGCGACGACGCGGGCGCGGGCCTGATCGAGTACGCGCTCATCCTGAGCATCGTCTCGGTGGCGGCGATCCTCGCGATGGTCGTGATGAAGGACCAGCTGACCTCGTACTTCAGCAACATCGGCAACACCGTGGGGCAGTACCCGGGGGGTCCCTAGCCTCCACCGAGCGCGCCGCGAAGCGCGGCGCCCGCATCGTCGTACGCCTGGGCCGCCTCAGCAAGAAGATTCGGAAACGCCATGAAGCCGTGGAACATCCCGCGGTACCGCTTCGCCGTCGCCGAGATCCCGACCTCGCGCAGCTTCGCCGCGTAGGCTTCGCCGTCGTCGCGGAGCGGATCGCACTCGGCGGTGATGACGAGGGCGGGCGGCATCCCGCGGAGGTCGGCCCGCAAGACCGACGCGTAGGGATCGTCGAGATCGGCGGGGGTGCGGATGTAGTGCTCGGCGTACCACTCCATGTCGGCCCTGGTGAGGCCGAAGCCGGTCGCGAACTCGTCGTGTGAGGCCGCGCCGTACCGCAGATCGGTCACCGGCACGGTGAGGAGCTGGAACGCGACCCTCGGTCCGCCTCGGTCGCGCGCGACGAGCGCCGCCGCGGCCGCGAGGTTCGCGCCCGCGCTCGAGCCGCCGACGGCGACGCGGGCAGCGTCGATCCCGAGCTCCGCCGCGTGATCGGCGACCCACCGCACGGCGGCGTACGCATCCTCGACCGGCCCTGGGAACTTCGCCTCGGGAGCCAGGCGGTAGTCCACCGAGACGACGACGCACCGGCCGCGGTTCGCGAGCGCGCGGCACGGCTCGTCCGCCTCGTCGATCGATCCGATGACCCAGCCGCCGCCGTGGAAGTACACGAGGGCCGCGCCACTCGCGTTCTGCGGCCGGTAGATGCGCAGCGCGAGCGGGCCACCGGGGCCGGTGATGCTCTGAGCGATCACGCTCTCGACGGCCTCCGGTGCCGCCGCGAGCGGGACGGGGACGCCCCTCGCCTGGGCGGGGGTCATCGATGAATAGCGTGGCCGCGCGGCGATCTGCTCGACGATCGCGCGGACGACCGGGTGCAGGCGATCCTGGGTGACCGCCATCAGTGTCCGATCCGTTCGGGCGACGTGTACACGTTGAAGCGATCATCGCGCAGGAAGCCGACGAGCGTCATGCCGAAACGCTCGGCGGTGGCGACGGCGAGGCTCGAGGGCGCCCCCACGGCGGCGAGGATCGGGATGCCCGCGGCGACCGCCTTCTGCACGACCTCGTAGCCCGCGCGTCCGCTCACCGCCAGGACGGCGCCGCGCAGCGGGACGCGTCCGTCCAGGAGCGCGCGGCCGACCACCTTGTCGACCGCGTTGTGCCGTCCGATGTCCTCACGAAGGAGCTGAAGCTCGCCACGGTCGTCGAAGAGACCCGCCGCGTGCAGCCCGCCGGTGGTCTCGAAGAGGCGCTGCCGCTCGCGAAGCCGATCCGCGAGCGGCGGCAGGAGCGCCGCGTCCACGAGCGGGCCGGGCGCGAGCCGCGCGAAGTCGAGCGCGAGCGACTCCAGCGTCGTCGCGCCGCAAACCCCGCAGGCGGAGGTCGCGAGAAAGGATCGCTCGGGACGCCGGCTCCCGTTCTCACGGACGTGGACGTCGACCTGGTTCGATTCGACGAGGTCGCCGCTGAGCGGCACCGCGGCCTCCCGCTCCTGGGCTTCGGCGCTGATGCGCACGCGCACGACGTCGTCGAGCGACCGAATCACCCGCTCCGCCCAGAGGAGACCGAGGGCGAGCTCGAGATCGTTTCCCGGGGTCCGCATCACGATCGAAAGCGGCCGACCGTCCAGCGACAGCTGAAGCGGCTCCTCCGCCGCGACCTGGTCGCGGTCGTCGCGCCACTCGCCGGTTCGCCAGCGCGCGATGGTCACGGGCGGCGCCTGGGGCCGCGGCATCCGCCGATCCTAGGCGCTTAGGATCGGGGCTCGATGAGAGTCGGCGTCGAGCTGCGCCTCGCGGGCGACCCGGGGGAGCTGTTCGCCGATGCGCGCGCCCTCGAGACGGCCGGCGTCGATTCGTTCTGGGCGCCGCCCGACCGGGACCAGCTCACGCTCCTCGCGGCCGTCGCGGCGGTGACCTTGCGGGCCCGGATCGTCGCCGTCGATGTGACGCCCGAAAGCGGCGGCACCGCGATGCTCGATCGGCTCTCACGCGGCCGCGTGGCGGCGGCCGCGTCGCACGGGGAAGAGTTCCGGATCTCCGCGGCGGAGGGTGAGGACGAGCGGTGGACGCGCAGCGACGTCCCGGTGGGACGCGCGGCCTGGCGTGAGCTCCGCGACGCGAGCGAGGCCGCGGGGTTCGCGGGGATCGTTCTGCCGAACGGCCCGCGGCTCCTCGACCTGTTGCGCAATCCCGACGTCGAGGACGACCGGCCGGACCTTCGTCTCGCGTTCGGCTAGCAGGAGCTCGCGATGCGACCGCTGCTCACGCTTGGGATGTACTCCGGCGGCTGCCTGATGCTCCTCGGGCTGCTCTCCGCGTGCACGATCATCCTCATCCCGGTCGGCGTGCACCTCATCTGGCTCGGCTTTCTCGTCACCGCAGCGTTCTGGGCGGCTCGCGAGCTCTTTCGCGGAGAGTTACGCGGCGCGTCCCAGCGCGCGCCGGACGCGCCAGGAGTCCGCGTCCGGCGTGATGAAGAGCGTGAGCATGATCCCGTAGAACGGGAGATGCCCGATGAGCTCGGGCAGCCCGAAGACGACGAGGGTCACCGTGAATAGCGCGAACCCGACGGCCATGACCGGCCGGGTGAGCTGACCCGACAGGATCACCGCTCCGACGACGAGCTCGGTGAGACCGGCGAGCCAGATGAACGTCGGGTCACCGACGCCAAGCGGACGCAGCACGTTCAGGAAAGGGCTCTGATCGAGGAGGGCCTGCGCGAGCGGCGGGTTGAGGAGCTTCTCGGTGAGCGCGTTGTACGCGATCCCGAAACCCATCGCGACGCGGAGGAGGGTCAGGGCGGCGGCCGGCGACCGATCGTGCTGGATCGCGCGATGCGCGTCACGCTGCGCGTCGAGCGAGACGCGACCTGGACCGGCGATGAACAGGAAGATCGCGATCCCGAGGATATGGACCTGCTCGAGGATGCTCTCGGGACTGAACGGCGCCATCGCCACCACGCCGAGCAGCGCGAGCGCCACGGCCGCGCCCCGTGTGAAAAGGCCGAGGAGCACCAGGATGCCGCACGCCGCCTCCACGCCGCCGATCGCGAGACCGAACGCGTCGCGCTCCACCGGGAGCGACGGGACGAAAAGCCAGCCGGCGAGGGCAGCGGCCAGCAGCGAGATCCCGAGCGCGGCTCGGAGCGCGAGCGGGCCGGTGCTCGCGAAGCGCTCGAGGGAGCGGATCGCGCGGGGCTCCGCGACGTGGTGCTGGATCCAGTAGGCGACCGCCGCGGCGGCGAGGGCGATCGCGAACGCGGCCAGGACCGGCACGCTCAGGAGGAGCCCGTACTCGGTCGGATGCGGCCGGGGATCGGTGAACCACTTCACGTGTGCGAGCGCGCCGAGGAGGATCACCCCGGCATCGCGGGCAGCCGGCGTGCCGGGCGCTAGCGGTACCACTCGGGCGCGTGGCGCCAACGCGCGAAGGCCGCCGCGTCATGGCTGACGAAGATCCGATCGAGGTCGTCGCCGACGAGCGACCTGATGAGCGCGAGCGACTCCTTCGCGGCGGTCTCGTCGGGTTGGCGAATCTCGCCACGCTCGAGGTTCTCGCGGGTGAAGGCGGCGTCGCCGCTCAGCACGACGCGGCCGGCTTCGGCGAGGTCGACGACGAGGGATTGGTGCCCGGGCGCGTGACCCGGCGTTGGCACGACCTCGACGCCGGGTGCGACCCGCGCGCGGCCTGTCGTCGGCAGGTAGGTGAGCTCGGGGATGTCCCAGTAGACGCCGGGGAAGTTCGGCTTGCCCTTCGCGAACGCGAGATGGTCGGCCTGAACGACGAACGTCGCCTTCGGGAAGGCGCCGTTGTTGCCAGCGTGGTCGAAATGGAGATGGCTGTTGACGACGACGCTCACGTCCTCTGGGCGCACGCCGAGCGTCGCGAGCCGCGCGACGATCGCGTCCTCGCGTGCCATCACCACCTTGAGGGCGCTCGGACCGAACGTCGCATCAGGGCGATCGATGTGTATTGGATGGAGCCCGGTGTCGAACAGGATGTTCCCCTCGGACGTGCGCAGGAGCGCCGACCAAACCGGCGCGTACGCCTTCTCGCTCGATCCAGCGGAAAGGAACGAGGAGGGGGCGATCTCGACTCCGCCCGTGCGGAAGATCGCGAGCTCGATCACCCGCGCAGCAGCTCCTCGACGGCCGCGTACGGATCGAGCGAGCGTTCCGCGACGCGAGCGACCGCGGCCGCAAGACGCGATTCACCCACGCGTCCTGCGAGCTCGCGCAGCAGCGCCTCGCGGAGCAGCCCCTCGACCTCGACGCGCGCGGCCGCGCGGCGACGCCGGACCTGCTCGCCGCTTCCGGCGGACCAGGCGCGGTGCTTCTCGATCGCGTCGACGAGCTCGCGCGTTCCTTCGCCCGACCGCGCCGAGGTTCGGATGATCGGCGGCTTCCACGGGTGGTCCTTCGCGAGCGAGAGCATCTGCGCGAGATCGCGCACGGTCTCATCGGCGCCTGGCCGATCGGCCTTGTTCACGACGAGGACGTCGGCGATCTCGAGGATCCCGGCCTTGATCGCTTGGATGTCGTCGCCCAGGCCTGGGACGGTCACCAGGCACACGGTGTCGGCGACGCCGATGACGTCGACCTCCTCCTGGCCCACGCCGACGGTCTCGACCAGGACGACGTCGGTGCCGAGCGCGTTCAGCACGTTGACCACTCGCGCGGTGGCTCGCGCGAGTCCGCCCGCGTGGCCGCGGCTCGCCATCGAACGGATGAAGATGCCCTCGTCGAGGAAGCGCTCGCGCATGCGGATGCGGTCGCCCAGGATCGCCCCGCCGCTGAAGGGGCTCGAGGGATCGACGGCGACGACCGCGACACGCGAGGAACGCTCGCGGTACGCGCCCGCGAGGTTGTTCACCAGGGTCGACTTCCCGCCGCCGGGCGGACCGGTCACCCCCACGACCTGGGCGCGGCCGGTGTCCGCGTAGAGCGTGCGCAGGATCTCGGCCGCGCCCGGGTCGTCGTTCTCCACGACGCTCACGAGCCGCGCGAGGGAACGCTTGTCGCCCGCGCGCGCGCGGGCGACGAGGTCACCGGTCGCGGTCGCCGCCATCAGGACGCGCGCAGGAGATCGCGCGCGATGACGATGCGTTGGACTTCGCTCGTGCCCTCGCCGATCTCCATGAGGCGGGCGTCGCGGAGATGGCGCTCGACGGCGAAGTCGCGCAGGTATCCGTACCCGCCGAGGACCTGCAGCGACGCGTCGGCAGCACGCGTCGCGGCCTCCGACGCGTAGAGCTTGGCCTTCGAGGCGGCATTCGAGAACGGCCGGCCCGCGTCGGCGAGGGCCGCCGCGCGGTGGACGAGGAGGCGCGCCGCGTCGAGCTCGGTCCGCGCCTTGGCGAGCTTCCACTGGATCATCTCGAACTCGGCGATCGGCCGCCCGAACTGCGTCCGCTCCTTCGCGTAGCGGGTCGCGATCTCCACCGAGGCACGCCCGAGCCCGGTCGCGAGCGCGGCGATCCCGATGCGTCCGCGATCGAGGACCTTCTTCACGTCGTCGAAGGCCGTGCCCTCGGCGCCGATGCGGTCGCCGGCCGGGACGCGGCACCCCGCGAGGATGAGCTGGGTCGTGTCCGACGCGTGCAGGCCCATCTTCTCCTCGCGCCGTCCCGCGCGGAACCCGGTCGTCCCGCGTGCGATGCCGAACGCCGTGAGCGTGCGCTCGCCGGTCGCCGCGAGGACCACGGCGAAGCCCGCGAGCCCGCCGTTGGTGATGAACTGCTTCGTTCCGCTGATCACGTAGGCGTCGCCGTCGCAGCGGGCGCGGCTCTGGACGGCGGCCGCGTCCGAGCCGGAGGATGGCTCGGTCAGGGCCCAGCAGCCGAGGTGGTCGCCCCGCGCGAGCGGGGGAAGCCAACGCTCCTTCTGCTCGTCGCTGGCGGCGACGAGGAGATGACCGATGCAGAGGGAGTTGTGTGCGGCGAGGGTGAGCGCGATCGAGCCATCGCCCGCGCCGAGCTCCTCCATCACGAGTGCGATCGAGACGCTGTCGAGCGCGGCGCCGCCGTACTCCGCGGGGACGGCGAGGCCCGTCAGGCCCAGCGTCGCGAGCTCCGGGAGGAGCGCGAGCGGGAACTCGCCGGCCTCGTTCCATGCGTCCGCGTTCGGGACGATCCGCGTGCGCACGAAATCGCGGACCGTGTCGCGAACGAGGAGCTGCTCCTCGCCGTAGCGAAAGTTCACTCGCCTGTCAGCGGGCCGCGGTCGGCTGCCCCGGATAGCCCTTCGCCTCCGGGATGTTCGGCGTGAGCTCGTCGACCATTCGCTGGTCTTCCTCGAGGACGGCGCGGTCCACGTCGTAGGCGGCCTGGCGCGTCTTCATGATCCGCTCGCGCTGGTCGGCCGGCAGCTGCACGAACGCCTTGATGCGCGCGGTGGTAAGCCGCTTGCGCTCCTCGCGATCCTCCATCCGCACGAGCTCGCGGAGCTGCGGTGTGAGCGCTCCGACACGGGCCGTGTCCACCGGGATCGCGGAGATCAGGCCGAACCGGTGCTTCCAGAATTCGATCGCCTTCGCCTCGTCCTGTCCTCGCAGAGCCGCGAGTCCCGCGTCGACCGGTCGGTCGTCCTTCTTCGCCATGTTCGTCGTCCCCCTTGCTGCGTGAACGTCACGCTCTATTTCGCTGATCCGCCGTCCACCGACGTCGCGCTCCACGGGCTGGCGGATGCCCATGTTCTCAGGCACCTGTGGCGATCCCACGCCTTTTCGGCACGGCGTCGCGCACGTACTTCGTGATCTCCTCGAGCGACGCGCCCGGCTGGAAGATGCGTTCTACGCCGATCTTCGCGAGGGCGGGGACATCCGCTTCCGGGATGATTCCCCCGCCGAAGAGCAGCACATCGTCCATGCCTTTCTCACGCATGAGCTCGGCGATGCGCGGGAAGATGTAGTTGTGCGCCCCGGACAGGAGCGACACGCCGACCGCGTCGGCGTCCTCCTGCAACGCGGTCTCCACGACCTGCTCCGGGGTCTGATGGACGCCGGTGTAGATCACCTCCATGCCGGCGTCGCGCAGCGCGCGAGCCACCACCTTCACCCCGCGGTCGTGTCCGTCGAGGCCGGCCTTGGCCATGACCACGCGGATCGGGCGCTTCACAGAACGATCCCGAGCTCCCCGAGGTGCTCCTCCCAGTGGAGGTACGTGTAGAAGGCGGCGATACCGAAGATGTTCGCGTCGGCGACCTGCCTCTCGGTGAGCGAGCCGATCGCCTCGCGAACGCGACGCGCCGAGGTGTCGAGCTCGTCGAGCATCGCCTCGGCTCCGACGAGCCGGTGTGCCTCGACGGCCCGGTCGTTCTCGGCCTGGATCGACGACGCGTCCCATTTCACAACGGTCCCAGCCGCGAGGTCGCGCACCGCGAGCTGCATCCAGTTCGCCGCGTGCGCACAGAGATCGCGATACGTCCAGCCAGCGGGCGTCGTTTCGCCGAGGCCGGCGCGGCCACGCTCGCGGATCGCGCCGCGGAACGCGCGCCAGCCCTCGTCGAAGCGTGCGACCATCGCCGCCGCTGTCCGTGGCAGGGCCGCCTCGAGCTCCGCCCCGTGCTCGACGAAGTGGACGTAGGTCTCGCCCGCGACGAGCCGGACGGCCATGAAGTGAACGTCGCGATCGGGCGGCAACGCGCCCAGGACGTCGAGGACGCCCTTGTAGGCCCGGTCGAGCCGCGCCACGACGTCGTGCGCGGAGCGGTCGCGCGCGAGATCGACTTCCCGCGCGTTCCGCTCGTCAACGTCGAGCACCCGCGCCCCGCGCGTGCCCAAAAGACGGTTCGGGAGCTCGGCCGGGATCTCCTCCATCCAGAAGGCGAGGTGGCCGAGCATCGCTTTCAGGGTCCACCCCGCCGAGCTCGTGTTCGAAAGGGGCGCGAGGCCCAGCCGGCCGAGCGCGCGGCGCAGCGGGCGCCAGCCCTCGCGGACCCTCTCGAGGAGCTGCGCGGGCCGGGACGGAACGGCGGCGAATACCTCGTCAAAGTGCTCCGCGTAGTGCCCGTACGTGTTGCCGGCGACCACGGCGACGACCCAGTCCTCGTCAGCGTGGATCTGCTCGGTCGAGAGCATCTTGATCTCGGCGACGATCCGCTCGTGAGCCGCGTCGAGCTCGCGCATGACCTCGCGCCCGTCGCGACCCCGCGTGCGCGCGACCACGGCCGCGTTGAACTCGTCGGTGTCGTCGACCCCGGCATGGCGCTTCGCCTCACCGCTTTGGCGGAAAACATCGAGCCGGTCGGCCGTGCGTGCCTCCCACGCCGCCGCGTGCGCGGCGACGTCCTTGTACGTCCAGCCCGTCGCGGTCTTCTCCTCGAGCGTCGGGAGGCCGAGGGCCCCGAGCGCGAGCCGGAACGGGACCCAGTTCGTCCCCACGAGACCGAGGAGGTCGTCGCTGCCGCGGATGGCCGCGCCGATGTCCGCGTAATGGTCCGGGTAATGCCCGGTCGTGTTCCACTCCACGATCTGGGCGGCGAGACCCGGCGCGTCGTCCGGGAGCGCCTCGACGGTCTCAAGCAGCCGGTCGTGGGCGGCGCGCCACCGGGCGAACAGCTCGTCCGTCGTCCGGCCCTTCGCCTCCGCGGCCACGCGCGCGTTGAACACATCGACCTCGTCGTAGAGCTTGGGATCTTCGCCGCGCTCGAGCACCGCCGCGACCCGTGGCGGCACGGTCTCCTCCCACGCGGCCAGGTGCGCGAGGTTCTCATTGAGCGACCAGCCCGTCGAAAGCGTTTCGCCGAAGCGGTCGGGCGGCAACGCCTCGAGCGCCGAGCGCAGCCGCCGATAGCCCTGGCCGATCTGCCGGCGGAGCGTGTCCTTAGAAATACCCCGGATCGTGGTACTCACCGAACACCTCCTTCAGCACGGCCACCTGCTCGCCGACGCTCGCGTACGCGCGGGCGCACTCGAGGAACCGCGGCATGAGCTCGCCCTTCGCCTTCGCGGCCCGCCGCAGCTCTTCGAGCGAGCTTCGCCAGCGTTCCTTGTCCCTCGTGCGGCGCGTCTCGGCGAGCCGTTCGTTCTGCTTCCGCTCGACGTCGGGATCGATCGCGAGGGTCGGGATGGGCACCTCCTCGTCGGTGGCGTACTTGTTGATCCCGACGATCGTCTTCTCCCCTTCCTCGACCTGCTGCTGGAAGTGGAAGGCCGACTCGACGATCTCACGCTGCGGATAACCCTGCTCGACCGCTTCGACCATGCCGCCCCGCTTCTCGATCTCCGCGAGGTAACGCGCGAAACCGTCCTCCATCCGATCGGTGAGGTGCTCGAGGTAATACGAGCCCGCGAGCGGATCGATGGTGTCGGCGACCCCGGACTCGTGGGCGATGACCTGCTGCGTCCGGAGCGCGAGCGTCACCGCCTCCTTCGTGGGGAGCGCGTACGTCTCGTCGAGCGAGTTCGTGTGCAGCGACTGCGTGCCGCCGAGCACCGCGGCGAGGGCCTGCAAGGTCACGCGGACGACGTTGTTGTACGGCTGCTGCGCGGTGAGCGAGACTCCCGCGGTCTGCGCGTGGGTGCGCATGAGGAGCGCGCGCTCGTTCTTGGGGTGGTAGCGGCGCTCGATCTCCTTCGCCCAGATGCGCCTGGCCGCGCGGAGCTTGGCGACCTCCTCGAAGAAATCGTTGTGCACGTCGAAGAAGAACGACAGGTGCGGCACGAAGTCGTTGGGGTCGAGCCCGGCGTCGACGCCCCACTTCACGTATTCGAGCCCGTCGATGAGCGTAAAGGCGAGCTCCTGAACCGCGGTCGCCCCCGCCTCGCGGATGTGGTACCCGGAGATCGAGATGGTGTTCCACCTGGGTACCTCGCGTGAGCCGAAGCGGAACGTGTCGACCACGAGGCTCATCGCCGGCTTCACCGGCACGATCCACTCGCGCTGGGCGATGTACTCCTTCAAGGCGTCGTTCTGGATCGTCCCTCCCAGACGGTCGAGCGGGATCGCGCGCTTTTCGGCAGCGGCGAGGTACATCGCCCAGACGATCGAGGCCGGTCCGTTGATCGTCATCGACGTGGTGACCAGGTCGAGCGGTATCCGATCGAAGAGGATCTCCATATCGCGCAGCGTGTCGACGGCCACGCCCTCGCGCCCGACCTCGCCGCGCGACAGCGGATCGTCCGAGTCGCGGCCCATGAGCGTCGGCATGTCGAACGCCACGCTCAGTCCGTTCACGCCCTGCGAAAGCAGGTAGTGGAACCGCTCGTTGGAGTCCTCCGCCGAGCCGAAGCCGGCGAACTGCCGCATCGTCCAGAGGCGGCCCCGGTACATCGACGCCTGCACCCCGCGCGTGTACGGAAACTCCCCCGGGAAGCCGAGATCGCGCAGCGCATCGAAGCCGCCGAGGTCCTCCGCGGTGTAGACCGGCTCGATCGGATCGTCCGACAGCGTCGAGAAGCGTCGCCTGCGCTCGGGGTGCCGCTTGACGGCGGCCCCGTACACCTCCTCGAGCCAGCGTTGTTTGGCGGACTTCTGCGCCGGTGGCTCGACCTTCTGCTTCATGCTGCGAGCAGCGAGCGCGCGATCACCAGGCGTTGGATCTCGCTCGTCCCTTCGTAGATCGTCGTCGCGCGGCCATCGCGGGCGTAGCGCTCGACGTCGTACTCGCGCATGTAGCCGTTGCCGCCGAGCGTCTGCACCGCCGCGTGCGTGGCCCGCTGCGCCATCTCGCTCGCGTAGAGCTTGGCCATCGCCGCTTCGCGCGTGAAGGGCCGGCCGCGATCGCGCAACCAGGCCGCCCGAAGCATGAGCAGGCGCGCGGCGTCGACCTGGGCCTCGAGCGCGGCGAGCGGGAAGCGCACGCCCTCGAAGTCGGCGATGGGGCGGCCAAACTGCCGGCGCTCCTTCGCGTACGAGCGCGCCCGGCGGAGCGCCGCCTTCGCGATCCCGATCGATTGCGCGGCGATGTTGATCCGCCCCCCATCGAGTCCGGCCATGGCGAGGGCGAAGCCCTTTCCGACCTCGCCGAGCACCGCGTCGGCGCCGACGCGCGCGCCGTCGAGGATGAGCGCGCTCGTGTCCGAGGCGCGCAGGCCGAGCTTTCGCTCCGCGGGACCCACGCTCACGCCTGGCGCGGCGAGCGGGACGAGGAAGGCGGTGATCCCTGCGGAGGCCTTCCGCGGATCGGGCGCGCCCACGCGCGCGAACACGATCGCGACCGGCGCGTAGCGCGCGTTGGTGATGAACTGCTTGCGGCCGTCGAGGACCCAGCCGTCCCCGTCGCGGCGGGCAGCGGCGCGAAGCGACGCGGCGTCGCTTCCCGAGGTCGGCTCGCTCAGGGCGAACGCGCCGAGCCCGCTCCCGTCCGTGAGCTGAGGGAGCCAGCGGCGACGCTGCTCGACGGTGCCATTCCGCACGATCGTGCCGATGACGATCCCGCTGTTCACCGCGACGCCGACCGCGAGGGAGGCCCACGCGGCGGCAAGCTCCTCGAGGACGAGCGCGAACGCGACCGCCGACGCGCCGAGGCCGCCGTCAGCTTCCGGGACGCTCATCCGCAGCACCCCGAGCGGGCCGAGCTCGGCGATGACCTCACGCGGTATCGCGCCCGCCTTCTCGGCGGCCGAGATGCGCGCGCCAAGGCCGGCCGACCATGCGGCGACCGCCGCGGCCAGATCGCGCTCCGTCTCGCCGACAAAGCAGTTCACGAGGCGGCCTTCACCTTCCTCACCGCCTCGGTGAACGCCGGGACGAACTCGAAGACATCGGCGACGACGCCGTAGTCGGCGATCTTGAAGATGTCCGCGTCGGGATCCTTGTTCACCGCGACGATGACCTTGCTCGAGGTCATCCCGGCGAGGTGCTGGATCGCCCCCGAGATGCCGAGCGCGACATACAGGTCCGGGGTCACCGTCTTGCCGGTCTGCCCGACCTGCTCTTCGTTCGGCCGCCATCCCGCGTCGGTGACCGCGCGCGACGCGCCGACCGCCCCGCCGAGGGCGTCGGCGAGTTGCTCGACGAGGTGCCAGTTCTCGGGCCCCCGCAGCCCTCGGCCGCCGGAGACCACGACGCGTGCGTCGGCGAGCGAGACGCGCTTCCCGCTCGACGCCACCTCGGCGAACTTCACGAACTCGAGCTTCTCGGCGGCCGCGTCGGCGGGGATCTCCTCGACCGCCGGCGCGGCGGTCGCCTTGAGCGGCACCGCCCCGGGGCGGATCGTGACCACCGCGGGGAGCGGCACGCGGAGCCTCGCTCGGACCTTTCCGGCGTACATCGGACGCGTGACCTCGAGGTGATCGCCGCTCGTCTCGAGCGACGTCACGTCGGCCGCGTAGGCCCACGCTAGTCGCGCGGCGAGTCGCGCGCCGAGATCGCGGCCGTTCAACGTGGCCCCGAGGACCACGAGGTCCGCTTTGTCGGCCTCGACCCGCTTGGCGAGCGCGCTGGTGAAGGCGAGCGGCGAGTAGCGCTCGCCGGTGATCTCGACGACCGTCGCGGCTCCGAGATCCTTCGCTCTCGCGGCGGCCTCGAGCGACACCCGGCGGAGCTCGGCGCCCTTCCGTTCGGCGACGACGAGGATCTTCACAGGACCTTGGCCTCGTCGCGCAAGAGGGTCGCGAGCCGCTGGGCGGTCGTGGCCGCGTCGCCGTCCTTCAGGATCTTCCCGCCGCCGCGCGCCGGCGGCGGCTCCATCGAAAGGACCTCGAGCAGGGGCGCCGTCGCGTCGATCCCGAGCGAGCCGAAGGCGCGCTCGGGGATCTCCTTCTTCTTGGCCTTCATGATCCCGGGAAGCGACGGATACCGCGGCTCCTTCTCGCTCTTGTGCACGGTCGCGAGCGCGGGCAGCGCGGCCTTCCAGACCTCGTGTCCGCCCTCGACCTCCCGCCAGAGCTCGGCGGCGCCGGCCTGCGGGACGAACTTCGTGATCGTGGCGACGTGCGGCCAGCCGAGGGCCTCGGCGAGCGCCGGGCCCACGAAGCCCTGGTCGTCGTCGGACGCCTGCTTCCCGCAGAGCACGAGATCCGGCTTCGCCTCGGCGACGATCTTCGCGAGCGCCCGCGCGACCGCGAGCGGGGCGACCGGCTCGTCGGCGAGGATGAGCGACGCCTCGTCGCAGCCCATCGCGAGCGCCTGGCGGAGCGCGTCCCGCGACCGCGCCGGCCCGACGGTCACGACCGCCACGATGGTCGAGGGATCGGCGTCCTTGCGCTCCAGGGCCATCTCGATGGCGTACTCGTCGTACGGCGAGATCGACCAGGTCACGCCCTCGGTCGCGATCTGCTTGCCGTCGGGCGCGACCTTCACCCGCACCGTCGAGTCGGGCACCTGCTTCAGTGGGATGAGGATCTTCACGTCTACAGCTCCTGCTGGTCGCCCTGGTACCAGAGCGCGAAGGCGACCGCGCCGCCGGCGACCGCGAGCGCGACGAGCGCGAACACGATCGCGAAGATCGTCTGACCGTCGAAGAGATCCATCTAGCTCTGCAGCCTCCCCGCGACGAGCTCGAGCACGTCGACCGGTTTCACCTGGTCCTGCACGCCCTTTGCCCCGACGCCTTCCTCGAGCATGATCAAGCAGAACGGGCAGCCGCTCGCGACCTTCGTGGCGCCGCTGTTCGTCGCGAGGAGCTGCTCGATCCGGCGGTGGTTCACGCGCTGCCCGACCTGCTCCTCCATCCACATACGCCCTCCGCCGGCGCCACAGCAGAACCCGCGCTCGCGGTGGTGCGGCGCGATCTCGACCCGCTGCACGCCGGGGATCGCGTCGAGGACCGCGCGCGGCTCGTCGTACACGCCGTTGTGGCGGCCGAGGTAGCACGGGTCGTGATAGGCGACGGCCTCGGTCACGCCGCTCCCCACTCGGAGCCTTCCCTCGGCGATGAGGCGCTCGACGAGCTGCAGCGCGTGGACGACCTCGTAGCTGCCGCCCAGCTGCGGGTACTCGTTCGCGAGGGTGTTGAAGCAGTGCGGGCAGCTCGCGATGACCTTCTTCACCTCGTACTTCTTGAAGGTGTCGATGTTCTGCTGCGCCTGCAGCTGCCAGAGGTACTCGTTGCCGATGCGGCGCGCGGGATCGCCGTTGCACGTCTCCTCAGCCGCGAGGATCGCGAACGACACTCCCGCCGCCTTCAGGATCTGGACCAGCGCGATCGCGACCTTCTGATTGCGGCGGTCGACCGAGGCGGCGCAGCCGACGAAGTACAGGTACTCGGCATCCGGCCGCTCCGCGAAGGTCGGCACGCCGAGGTCGCGCGCCCAATCGCCCCGCGTCTCGCGAGGCGTGCCCCAGGGATTGCCGGCGCGCTCGATGTTCGTCATCGCGCGCTGCGCCTCGGGCGGCGCCGATCCCTCCATGAGCGTCAGGTGCCGGCGCATGTCGACGATCTTGTCGATGTGCTCGATGGTCACCGGGCACGCCTCGACGCATGCGGCGCACGTCGTGCACGCCCAGAGCTCCTCAGGCTTGGATTCGACG
>VBFI01000211.1 GCA_005889275.1 Chloroflexota bacterium
GACGGCCAGCCCCGAGACGATCGCGAGGAAGCGGTGGGTCCACTCGATGCGCGTGGCTGGGTCGAGCGACGGCAGAAACTGTCCATGGCAAAGCGGCCAATCGGGACATCCCAGACCCGAGCCGGTGACGCGGACGATGCCGCCCCACACCACGACGAGGAACGACGCGACGAGGCTCGTGTAGACGAGCGCGCGATAGCGCGAGGAGAAACTCACCTGATGAGACTAGTCCGAGCGAGGAGCGATTCATTCGCGACGAGCGAGGTCGACGAGCGGTGTCGAGGCGGCGAGGCGCAGGCAGCAAGGCTGCCGAGCCGAGCGCGAAAACTAGTGCGCGACGTCTTCCTTCAGCGGACGCGCGCTGTGTACGACCGGGATCCGCGCGAAGTTGTACGGCTGCGGCGGCGAGGTCGTCGCCCACTCGAGCGTGTCCGCTTCCCACGGGTCGTCACCGGCTGGCTTTCCGTTGCCGAGAAGGATCGAGTAGACGTAGTTCCAGATGAATACGAGGATCGCGGCCGCGATGATGTACGCCCCGATCGTCGAGACGAGGTTGAGGCCCGCCCATTCCGGCGACTGGGGGTAGTGGAACGTGCGCCGCGGCATGCCCTCGAGACCGAGCTGGTGCATCGGGAAGAACGCCATGTTCACGCCGATGAAGAAGAGGAAGAAGTGCAGGCGCCCGAGCGTCTCGCTCAAGAGGCGTCCGCTCATCTTGGGCATCCAGTAGTAGAAGGCGGCGAACGCGCAGAACAGCGCCCCCTGCACGAGGACGTAATGGATGTGGGCGACGACGAAATAGGTGTCTGAGAGCTGCACGTCGACGGGCACCGAGCCGAGGAAGACGCCCGAGATCCCACCGATCGTGAAGATCACGATGAACGCCATGGCGAAGAGCATCGCGGTCTTGAAGCGGAGCGCGCCGCCCCAGATCGTGCCGAGCCAAGAGAAGATCTTCACGCCGGTCGGGACCGCGATGAGCATCGTCGACGCCATGAAGAAGATCTGCAGCGCGGGATCGATCCCGGCGACGAACATGTGATGGACGAACACGCCGAACGAGAGGAAGCCGATCGCGACTGACGAGTACGCGATCATCCGGTATCCGAAGATCGGCTTGCGTGAGAAGACCGGCAACACCTCGGAGATCACCCCGAAGCCCGGCAGAATCATGATGTAGACCTCGGGGTGGCCGAAGAACCAGAAGAGGTACTGCCAGAGCAGCGGATCCGCGCCCTCACCCACGGCGAAGAAGTTCGTTCCCGCCATCCGGTCGAAGAGCAAGAGGATGCCGGCGACCGTGAGGAACGGCATCGCGAGGACGAGCAGGAAGCTCGTCACCAGGACGCTCCAGCAGAAGAGCGTGATGCGGTGGAAGGTCATGCCCGGCGCGCGGAGCGAGAAGATCGTCACGATCATGTTCAGCGCGCCGAAGATGGACGAGAAACCGAGGATGGTGAGGCCGAGGATGACGAGGTCCATGCCGTTCGTCGGCATGAACTGCCGCGTCGAGAGCGGCACGTACATCGTCCAGCCGGTCATCGGCGGGCCGACGATGAACGCCGAGTAGAGGACGATCCCGCCTGCGAGCAGGAGCCAGTACGAGAGCGCGTTGAGCCGCGGGAACGCCATATCGCGCGCGCCGAGCTGCAGCGGCACGATGAAGTTCGCGAACCCTGTCCACACCGGCACCACGAAGAGGAAGACCATCGTGATCCCGTGCATCGTGAAGGCCGCGTTGTACTGCTCCGCGGTGAGGAAACCGGTGTCGGGCGTCGCGAGCTGGGTCCGGACGCTGAGCGCGAGCAGACCGCCGGCTAGGAAAAAGAAGAACGTGGTGTAGAGGTAGAGGACCCCGATCTTCTTGTGATCGGTCGTGGTGATCCACTCGAGGAGCCCGGTGTAACGCGGTCGTGAGAGCGGAAAGGTCCGCTCGAGGGTGGCCATGCGGAGACCATTGCAACCTGCGCAAAAAGGAGTGTCAAATGTGTCAGGGCGCGCGCGCGACGACGAGCTTGTCCTGTCCGGACATGGCGCCCCAGACCTCACCGGGTCGCCCGAGGAGCTGGCGCACGTTGGCGTTCGGCTGGGGGTGCGCGTGGGCGACCATCGCCTGGGTGGCGGGGTCGAAGTGCACGATCACGTTCTCGCCCCATTCGGCGACCCACACCGTATCCATTTCGTCGACGTAGATGGCGTAGGCCATGGGTCGAGGGCCGAACATTCGCCACTCGCGCCAGCTCTGACTCGTAGGGTCGTACATCGCCAGCTGTCCGGCGTTCCATTCGGCGACCCAGACATGGCTCTTGGAGTCGCACCAGACGCGGCGAGCGCCTTGATTCGCGGTCGGCGGCACG
>VBFI01000195.1 GCA_005889275.1 Chloroflexota bacterium
CGGGTGCGAGGCCAGACGTGCCGGATCGATGTTGTACGCGGGCAGCGCGTCGATCTTCACGCCGGCGGCATCCATGCGGTCGCCGGGCTTGATCGGCTTCACGTTGCCCGAGAGCTCCTTCGCGACGTCGGCCGGTGCGACGAAGACCGTCTTGGTCGCCTTGATCTTCGCGAGGTCGTCCTTGGAGTAGTGGTCGCCGTGCGCGTGCGTGATCAGGACGAGGTCCGCCGGCGGCAGGTCTCCACCGAGACCCCACGGATCGATGTACAGGACGAGCTTCGGGCCCTTCCAGCGGAACGCGGACTGCTGGTACCAGGTGAATGCCTCGAGCACGATCGGGTCCTCCCCTGAAACGGTCTTCGGTCGCGCGCCGAGGGCGCGCGAGCCCGGACTATCGCACGCGAGGAAGCGGCGCGCCCGTCCATCGGAGCACATAGAGCCCGCCGCGAACGCGGTCGCTGACGAAGACGAGCCCGTCATCCGAGACGAGCAGATCGTTGAGCTGGATCGCTTTCTGACCGGGTGGCGGCTCGGGCACGTAGCAGCCGATCTCGCGAACGTTCGCCGGGTCCGCCGTGTCGTAGACGCGGAGCCCACCGTTGAAGTACGTCGCGAACACGATCGTATCGCTCTGGAACGTGCCCGGACGGTTCTCGTGCAGGTTGTGCGGTCCGAACCGTCCGCCCCTTTGGCAGTAGTCGCCCTCGGGCACGGGGAAGGTCGCGACCTCGCGCGGGCTCCGCTCATCGCTGACGTCGACGAGGTGGATGTCCTTTCGGGCGCCGCCGCAGTCGGGCTCGATCGCCTCGTCGGTCACCGCGAGCAGGCCGCGGTCGCCCAGCGGAAGGGCTGTGTGGGTGTGCGGATGGCCTGCGGCGCGGGCCGTCCACTCGAGCGAGCCGAGGAGATCGAGCCGCCCGTCCTCCACGCTGAAGACGGCGACGCCGGCGTCGAAGTAGCCCGCGAACGCGCGATCGCCACGGACGATCGGGTGATGGCAATTCACATCGCGGACCGGGTCGGTCGCGTCGTGCTCGGGCCCGGGTCGATCCTGCTCGCCGGGCCAGGCCCACTCGGCGTGGAGGCTCGGACGGGACGGATCGGCGAGGTCGATCGTGATCGGCACGTAGCGGCGGTAACGCCGGAGCTGGGCGGACGCGTACGCGTAGCGGCCGCCGGCGTACCAGATCCGATGGACGCCAAGCCCGTCGACGGGGAGGAAGCCCACCTCGCGGAGCTCGCGCGGCCTCGACACGTCGTAGATGCGGATTCCCGCGCTCGCGGGATCCCGGTGCATGTAGGGGTACCGCTCGTTGTTGACGAGCAGGAGGCCGTCCGCCAGCTGCGTCTTGTGCGCGTGGGTGTGATGAGGGACCGCGGTCTGTGAGATCACGCGGGGCGTCCCTGGATCGGCGATGTCGACCACGCTCGTCCCCACGCCGAAGTCGCCCATGTGGCCGACGTACAGGACGTCGCCGTTGCGCATGATCTGCATCCCGTCGCCGCGGCCCTCGAGATCGGTGTGCCCGACAAATTCGAACCCGCGCGCCTCGAGGGCCCTGACCGCCGGCGGGCTCACGCTTCCTCGATGGGCGGCGCGAGCCGCTCCTCCGGCCATGGTGCGTACCTGCGTCGGTAGTACATGAGCGGCGTACCGCCGAAGGCCTCGCCGGCCTCGACGCTCCCCACGAAGAGCCAGTGATCGCCCGCCTCGATCGTCTGCGTCACGTTGCACGCGGCGTAGGCGACGCACGCGTCGCGAATGATCGGCGCCCCCCGCGCCTCCGGCGAAGGCGACCACCGCACGTCGCGGAACTTCTCGTCGGATTTCGACGCGAAGAGGGTGGCCAGATCCTCGCTGCCCGCCCGGAGGAAATTGAGGACGAACGCGCCGTGCTGCCGGAGCGCCGGCAGCGTCCGCGAGGTCGCGTCAAGGGCGATGAGCATGAGCGGAGGTTCGGTCGAGAGCCCGAGGTACGCCTGGGTGAGAAGACCCCTCGGCCGGCCCTCGGCGTCGAGCGTCGCCACGATGACGACCCCGGTCGGGAACGATCCGGAGATTCGCCGGTAGAGGTCGCGCGGGACCGGCATGCCGCTACCTCGGCCGGAGCAGCCGCTCAGCGGCCGCGCAGATACGCGTCCTGGCCTTTGATCCAGTCTTCCCGCGGTGGGCTGAAGATGTCGATGTCCACCACGTCGTCGAGCGCCTCGGCCGCGTGCGGCACGTTCGACGGGATGACCAGGACCTCGCCCGCGGCGACATCAAAGACGCGCGCGCCGTCATCGCCGAGCACCAGACGCAGGGTCCCCTCGACGATGTAGGTGATCTGCTCCGACTCGTGCGTATGTTTCGGGACGGCCGTTCCCTTCTTGAGGAAGACCTGCGCGAGCATCGCGCGCTCGCCGTAGAGGAATCGCCGCTCGATACCCGGAGCGAGCTGCTCCCGCTGATGATCCTCCCAGCGGATCTTTCGGGCGTCCATGTCGGCGCGGATGCTAGGGCAAACGATCGAGCTCGCGTTCGAGGAAGCCGATGACATGCTCCTCCCACTCCGCCGGATGCGTCACGTACGCCTGCACGTGATTGCACCCCTCGACGCTCCAGAGCTCGGTCCGCGGATTCGCGCTCGCGGCCTTCAGATCGGTGCCGTGGTGCGCCGGGACCGTGTCGTCGCTCGTGCACTGGATGAAGAGGAACGCCCGCTCCGGGTGCGCGGCGACGACCTGGGCAGGCTTGACCTCGCCGAGATCGAGCCCCAGGAACACGCGCGAGGTGAGGACGATCCCCGGCGTGAACCACGCGGGCAGGTTCGTGTATCGCGTCGCCGACTCGCTGACCACCGTGTTCCCATCGGCGAAGGCGGAGTCGGTGACCACGGGTCCGATGGTCGGATCGGCCTTCACCGTCATCAGCGCGCTCCCGCCGCCGAGCGACTCGCCGATGATGGCGACACGCCGCCGATCGATCCGCGCCTTCGCCGCGGTCTCGTCGATGGCCGCGAGGACATCGCGGGGCTCCTCGATGCCGAGCGTGTAGCGCGTCCCTTCGCTCTCGCCATGCCCGCGCAGATCGAACAGCAGAACGGAGTAGTGATGGCCAAGCAGCATCCGCGCGATCTCCGCCGGATGGAACGTGGAGTTCACCCGATTCCGCCCGCGGCCGTGGACGACGACCACCGCACGGTCGGCACCGGGCACCGCGAACCACCAGCCGCGCAGCAGGAGTCCATCGCGGCTCGCGAACGAGACGTCCTCGTGCGTCGGGGCGATCGCCGTGGCCGGTGGCTCGAGCGGCAGTCGGTCGACCCGGGTAACGCTTTCCGCGACACGGAAGGAGATCCCGAGGTAGACCGCCAGTCCCAGGACGAGCGTCCCGACGAACAAAACCGCCCATCGCGCGCGGGTTTGTCGGAACACGCGACGAATGTATCGGCTTGCGAGTAACGCCCCGGAGGTCCGCGCGTTCAAACCGTGCACAGGGATAGAGGAGGAAGCATGCTCGCAAAGCTTCTGGCGCTCCTGTTGCACTCCAAGTCCGCCGCGGTGTCCGCCGTCTTCGTCCTTGGGACGACCGGCGCGCTCGTGAGCGCGACGACACAGAACGGCGTCACCACCATCACCGTGACCCAAACGACCGAGTCGTCGAGTCAGGTGACCACGTCGGACAAGGACAACGACAAGGACGAGCACTCATCCACCAAATCTCCTCCGACGACCACGACGGCGAACGCGCAGAGCTGCGCCGCCGACGCACAGGCACGGAACGCCGCGGTCCGTACCGTCGACACGACGTTCGTCCAGGACTTCACCGCCCTCAACACGCTCGCCCGCACCAAGGGTGAGAAGGGCAAGGAGGCGGCCCAAACCGCCGACAAGGTGCTCATGCAGCTCCGGCAGGACGCCGTGAAGGCGATCCACGCGACCGGAACGGCCTGCGTGAAGGAAGACAACGACGAGAGCGCCGACGCCGACGAAGACACGGCCGAGGGCGCCGATGAAGACAAGAACGACGAGCAGGACAACGACGACAAGACGACGGCCGCGACGACCACGACAACGACGACCGTGACCACGGGCGCGGATCCGGCGGCGATCGCCGCCGACGCGGTCGCGAAGATGACGCTTGCCTTCAACACCGCGAAGTCGACGATCGAGGCGCTCCCGACCGTGGCGCACAAGGATGCGACCACCCGCAAGGTCGAGATCCAGCGCTCGGGCACCAAGGCTGACAAGCCCGCTACGAAGGACTCCGAGCGCGACTAACTCGCCATTTCCCGACCCCCCTGCGTCGAGCGGCCCGCCCAAAGAGGCGGGCCGCTCCTTTTTCGCCCGGCGGCGCGGGCCGATCTCGAATCGGTAGCGGCCCCTAATCGCCCCCGAGCGCGGGCGTTAGTCGGGCAATGGATCGCTCGACGTAGGGGGTACCGCACTCGTGGTCAGCGAGGACGCGTCGGCTCGCTGACCACCCACTCGTTCTTCCCCACCGATGAACGCCGCCCAAACCCCTCGGGCGGCGTTCTCATTTCCTGGCCGCGCCGATCATCCGCCGGGCGCGATCGACGATGGGCGGGTCCAGCAGCTTCCCGTCGAACGCCACGGCGCCCTTGCCGTCCGCCTTGGCGCGCTCGAACGCCTCGACGATGCGGCGCGCCTCTTCGAGCTCGGCCGCGCTCGGCGTGAAGCATTCGTTGATGGTCTGGATCTGCTTCGGATGGATGAGCGTCTTGCCGACGAAGCCGAGGAGACGGCCCCTGCGGGCGTCGGCGCGCAGACCATCCTCATCGGTGAGGTCGGGCCAAATGCCGTCGATCGCGACACGGCGTGACGCGGCGGCCGCGACGACGACCGAGGATCTGGCGTGGAGCAGGTCGGACGCCTCGGCCTCGCGCTCCGCCGGGAGGCCAAGGTCCAGCGCGAAGTCCTCCGCACCGAACAGCAGACCTGTGACCCGCGGCTCGGCCGCGAGCGCTGGCGCAGCGAGCAGCCCGCGCGCCGACTCGATCGAGACGAGAAGCGCGACCGCGGCGACGCCCGCCTCGCGCTCGCGGGCCTGGAGGGCCGCCACCGCGGCGCGCAGATCATCGGTGGAGTCGACCTTCGGGAGCACCACGCCGTCGAGTCCGGCTCGGACGACGGCGTCGAGGTCGGCCACGAGGTCGTTCGTGTTAGGGGCGTTGACCCGGACGTAGCGAGCGGGGCCGGGCATCGTCGGCCGCGACTCGAGAAGCGTGGCGAGGCGCGCCCGGCCGCCGGCTCTCTCCGCGTACGGCACGCCGTCCTCGAGGTCGAGGATCGCCACGTCCAGCTCCGCGGTGCCGAGCGCGCGGTCGACCATCCGCTCCTGGTGGCTCGGAACGAACATGAGCGATCGCAGCGCCGCCCTCGATGGCTCGGTCAATAGGACTTCGGCATCCCGAGGACGTTCTGGCCGATGTACGCGAGCACGAGGTTGTTGCTCACCGGCGCGACCACGAGGAGGCGGGTCTCACGGAACTTGCGCTCGACGTCGTATTCGGACGCGAAGCCGTAGCCGCCGTACGTGTCGAGCGCGGCGTTCGCGGCGTCCCACGACGCCTGCGACGAGAGGAGCTTCGCCATGTTCGCCTCGGGACCGCACGGCTCGCCACGATCGAAGAGCCACGCCGCCTTGTCGCGGACGAGCGCCGCGGCCTCGAGCCGCGCGTACGACTGGGCGATCGGAAACTGCACGCCCTGGTTCTCGCCGATCGCTCGGCCGAACACGATCCGCTCGCTCGCGTAACGCGCGGCGCGCTCGACGAACCAGCGACCGTCTCCAAGCGCCTCGGACGCGATGAGGATGCGCTCGACGTTCCAGCTGTCGATGATGTGGCGAAAGCCCATTCCCTCCTCACCGATGAGATCGCGAGCGGGGAGCTCCAAATCCTGGATGAAGAGCTCGGTCGTGTGGTGATTGAGCATCGTGTCGATCGGGCGAATCCGCACGCGCCCGTCGGCGACCGCCTTCGCAAGATCGACGATGAAGACGGAGAGCCCCCGGGTCTTGTCGTCGAGCTCGTCGTACGGCGTCGTGCGCGCGAGCAGCAGGAGAAGGTCGGAATGCTCGGCGCGCGATATGAACACCTTCTTGCCGTTCACGACATACCGGTCACCCTTCCGCGTCGCCGTCGTGCGCAGGCGCGTCGTCTCCGAGCCCGCCTCAGGTTCGGTCACACCGAAGGCCTGCAAGCGGATCTCTCCCTTGGCGATGCCCGGGAGGTAGCGGCGCTTCTGCTCCTCATTGCCGTGACGGAGAAGCGTGCCCATCGTGTACATCTGCGCGTGCGCGCTCGCCGCGTTCCCGCCGGACCGGTTGATCTCCTCGAGGATGGCCGCGGCGTCGGCGACGCCGAGACCGCTCCCGCCGTACTCGGTCGGGATGAGCGCGCCCAGCCAGCCCGCCTCCGTGAGCGCGCGGACAAACCTCTCGGGGTACTCCCGCTTCCGATCGAGCTCACGCCAGTAGTCGCCGCCAAATCCGGCGCAGAGATCCCGGACAGCGGACCGGATCTCCTCCCGGTCGGCGTCCGGGGAGAAGTCCACCTAGTCCCGCGGCGTCGGAAAGTGCGCGCGCTCCGGGGCGTTCGCGCGCGCCGGCACCATGAACGTCCGGGTCATCACGAGGACGACGGTGCCGTCCTGTTTGATCCCACGCTGCCGCACCTTCACGATGCCCCAGCCGTGCCGCGACCGCGTCTCGCGCACCTCGAGGACCTCGCTGTCGGCGTACACGGTGTCGCCGCCGAAGAGCGGGTTCGGGAGCGTCACGTCGGAGACCCCGAGCGCGAAGCCGTTCTGGCTCGTCTCGGGGACCATGAGCCCGGCGACGACGGCCATGGTGAGGAAGCTGTTCACGAGCGGCTTCCCGAATTCGGTCTTCGCGGCGTAGTCGGCGTTCAGGTGGATCTCGTTCGTGTTGTTCGTGAGGAGCGTGAACTGAATGTT
>VBFI01000196.1 GCA_005889275.1 Chloroflexota bacterium
TACAGCCTCCGCCGCGTGCCTCGACCAGCTCACGCTTCCGACGGCGGCGGCGTTTGTTGAGCGATCGGAGATACGAGTCGAGGCGGCGACGGCGCTTCGCCAGCATCCGCGTTTCCGCGTCCGGACCGCGAACCGGATCCTTTGAGGTGTTGTGCGCGCCGAACGGCGAGCACTCGAGGCAGAACCGCCGACGGTAGAGCGACCGGAGCTTTCCATCGATCATCTGCTTCGCGGCAAAAACCGTCCCGCAGAGCTCGCAGGTGAGCTGCTTGGCAGGGCGGACGACCGCCTTGCGCGGGCCACCGAGTGCCCGATGAGGCCGGCAGTCCAGACAGTGCTTGCGACCGCGGAGATCGAGCCGCCGGTCACCAACCCGCAGTTGGCGCGGAAAGATCGCGCCGCACTTCTCGCACCGCTGCATCGGCGTGATCGAACATAAGTTCTAACGCCGTGTCAATAGGATCCGACTCCTCCGCACGGTCTGCTCCCTGGGGAGGATTCGAACCTCCGACCTGGCGGTTACGTGCACCCCGGGGTTTCCTCCGGACATGGACTATCTCTTCGCCATGGCCCTCACGGGCTTTAGGCGCCGGGCGCATAGTCTCTGAACCTTCCCGAGGCGTGCCCTCGGGCTTGGCTGCGGATTGCCTTGGCGCGCGTCTCGCGCTTTAGGTTTCCCGACAGTTCACCCAGTAACACCCCTGAGTTTCCCCAAGGGGCTGCCCTTGACCATGAGCCGCTCGCTCTGCCACTGAGCTACCAGGGAGTGGCGCGTGCGAGTCTAGGGTATCGGTGGGGTCACCGATAGCTGGACGACGCCACAATGTCGCGTTCGCTGGCGTATCCATTGCGCCGATGACCTCGACCGCGATCACCGCCTCGGCAACCGACGAAGAGCGCGCCGGCCTCGACACCGCGTACCGACTCCTCTGGCTCGCGGTCGTCTTCGACGTCCTCGCATTCGGCATTGGCTTCGAATGGGACCGCCGCTGGCACGCGACGCATCCGTTCGAAGACTTCTTCTCGCCGCCGCACCTCTTCGTCTACTCGATGCACCTCTGCGCGACGATGACGCTGGCGTACATCACGTTCCAGCCGGAGCTGCGGCGGTGGTTCGGCGAGCGCTTCCGACTCGCGCCGTTCCCCTTCCCGATCCCGGGCCCGATCGCTCTCGCCGGCGGCGGGTTCGTGATCACCGCCTTCGCCGGTTTCTTCGACGCGGTCTGGCACACCGCGTTCGGTCTCGACGAGACGGCGTGGTCGTTCCCGCACTCGATGCTCGGCTGGGGGATCTTCATCGCGTTCCTGGGCATCACCTCCTGCCGCCTCGCGCTCGCGCGATGGAAGCCGATCGGCATCGCATCGTCCGCGGTCTTCGGCTTTCTCCTGATGGCGACCGCGCTCGAGCGTTTCGCGGGCCCCTTCTGGAACAACCTGAGTCCCGACACGGTCTCGTTCATCTCGAGGATCCCGGTGCTCGCCGCCGAGCCTCCGTTCCAGCACACCGTGCGCATCTATCTCGCATACGACATCACCCGCTGGAGCCCACTCTTCGTGCCACTCGCGTCGCTCGGTGTCGGCCTTGCCTTCGGTCTCCTTCGCCGGCTCGACCCGCGGCCGCTCCTCGTCCTGGCGCTCGGGGTGTTCCTCACGTTCTCGACGACCTACGTCCCGCTCGTCGTGCCTTCCCTCGTGCTCGCGGCGAGCGGCGCTCAGCGCGTCGGTCGCGGCATCTGGCTCCTCGCGGGTCTCGTCTTCGGGATCTCCACGGCGATCGTGTGGCACGGGAACGCGATCGGGGCGCTCCTGGCCGCGCCGCTCACGCTCGCCGGCGCGATGCTCGCCGATCGGGTCTGGAAGGTCATGGAACGGCCGACGCGGATTTCGGTGATCGCCCTCATCGCCGTCGCCGGGATCGGCGCACCGACGGTCACGGGGATCATCGATCTCACCCTCCGCTTCCGCACTCCGTAGCTCTCCGCCTCGGATCGCGGTTAGATTCGGTCGCGCCCATGCGGCCGACCGATTTTCTTCACCGGATCCCCGACGCCGTGCGCGAGGGTGTCGCGCCCTCGTTCGCGACGTTCCATGCCGCAACGCGCTTCTCGCTCGCCCAGATCTGGTACGGCAACCGGGCGCTGCACTACGAGACCTGGATCCGCGGGCGGCTCGGGGTGATCGAGATCGGGCTGCACTTCGAGGCTGACGAGCTCACGAACGCGCGCCTCCTCGCGGCGTTCGGCGCGCGGCGGCAGGCGGTCCGGCGCGCGCTCGGCGACGACGTTCGGATCGAGGACTGGGACCGCGGGTGGGCGCGGGTTTGGGAGCCGATCTCGCTCGGCGCCCTCGACGACGCGCTCCTTACGCGCCTGGGAGACCGGCTCGCCGCCTACATCGACGCGCTCGAGCCGATCCTTCGCGATGAGCTGCCCGCGGGTGTGGCGTGGGCGGAGACGGGGCCGCGTAAGGCTCAGCGGGCGCGAGCCGGCTCGCGCGCGAAGCAGCGGCGGTAGAAGTCAAGCGTCCGCTTCCATGAGGTGCACGCGGCCTCGTAGCCCGGAGCCTTCTCGTCCTCGAGTGAGGCCTTGAGGAACCCGTGCCCGAGCCCCGGATAGATGTGGAACTCGTGCTCGACATGCGCGGCCGCGAGCGCCGCGCGGAGCTTCTCGACGTTGTCCATACCGGCGCCGGCGTCCTGGTCGCCCCAATGACCGAGGATCGGCCCGCGCATCTTCGGCGCGGCGGCGATCGGCGTCGTCTCCGCACGCGCATCCGCGGGGAAGCCGTAGTACGAGACGGTCCCCGCGAGATCGTCGCGGCGCGCGGCGAGGAGCAGCGACCGCGTGCCGCCCATGCAGAACCCGATGGTCGCGACGCCGCCAGCGACCTCGGCGCGAGCGCGGAGCCAGTCGACCGCGGCGGACATGTCGTCGCCCCACTTTCGGAAATCGAGGAGCTTCGCGCGCGCCGTCGCGGCGTCCCGCGTCGGCTCGGCGAGGGAGCCTTGCCGGAAGAAATACTCGGGTGTCGTCGCGACGTAGCCGGCCTGCGCGAGACGGCGCGCGAGGTGGTCGTAGAACGGGCTGCGGCCGAAGACGTCATTGATGATCAGGACCGCCGGCGCCGGCATCCGCTCGGGAAGGGCGAGGAGCCCGGGCATCCGCTCGCCCGACCCGACTTCGATCGTGATCTCTTCTGTGCGGACTTCCGGGACAGGTGTCCCCGGCGGGACCTCGGGGTGGCACACGACTGACCTCCTGTGGCTAGGAGCCGACGCGACGATAGCGCGCGAACACGACGGGCCGGCTGCGGCCCGCTCCGAGCCGCTTCGCCCAGCTCGAGCGCGACGCGGCGACGTCGTCGGGTCCCGCCTCACGTGACTCGACGAGCGCGAGGCCCGCGCTCGCGTATCGGTCGCTCCGTGATCGGAGAAGCGCGGGGCCGATCTCGGCGTAGCGATCGCGCGCGGTCGCCGAGATGAGCATCCGCAGCTCGCCACCCGGTTCGAGGAGCGTCGCGAGCCGCGCAAGCGTCGCCGGGTCCGCCGCGATCAAGCCAGCAAGGAGCGATCCCCAGGGGAAGTGGACGGTGACCTCGTCCGCGATGCCGTCGAGCGGCGGCAATCGTTCGACGCTCTCGATGAGGAACGCCACGTTACCCAGCCGGAGTCGCTTCGCCTTCCAGGCACCATCGACGAGCGCGTCTGGGCAGGCGTCGATGGCGATGACGAACGTCCCAGGCTCGGACCGTGCGCGGTGAAGGACGTACGCGCCGTCGCCCGCGCCGACGTCGACGACGACTCGTGCGAACGTCGCGGCGACGTGAACGATCTAACCGACGTCTTGGTCGAGGAGCCGCTTGCCGATCAGCGCACGCATCCCGCGATGGTAGCGGCGCTCGGGAACCTCCCGCCCCCGGTCGCTGTAGGGGATGCGAGAGGCCTGGGCCGGGCCCTGGAGGTGTCGCATGTGGCGCGTGTTCGTGCTCGCTTCCCTACTCGGGCTCCTCGCCCTCGGCGCGGTCGCCTACGCCGACTGCACGACGTGTCTGACGTCGGTCTTCCTGCAGCGACCGGGCTCCGGTACCAGCGTCACCCTGACCTTCACGGCGCGGGCCGACGGTGGGACCGCGATCCCGGCCGAGGCGGCCGCGGTGGTCATGCAAGTCGACGGTCAGCGCACGAAGTGCCAGACCATCACGCTCCTCAAAACGGCGGAGCTCGAGGGAGTCGCCGTCTACAGCGGCACCTTCTCCGCCTATGGCACCTACTCGCATTCCGGGCGGGTCGAGCTCGGCGGCCAGATCTACGACTTCACGGTCCCGCTCGATGGGACCGCCGGCAAGATCGCCGTCGCGACCGACCAGACCCCGCTCGCGCGCAATCGCGGCAGCGTCTTCCAGGTGACCGCGGCTCCGGCGACGCCGCTCCCAACCGCACCTGCGGCCAGCGCGGCCGTCGAGCTGCCGAAGATCGAACCCGCGTTCGTCATCGGTGCGGCGGTGATCCTCGTCACCATCGTCGGCGCGTACGTCGACCGCCGGCGCGCGCTCGCGCGTAGCCTCGCCGCATAGCCGCGGTACGAACGACGGGCAGCGCGCCACGCTTGCCGATCGTGGCGGTGGTCGCCGCGAGCGCGATCGCCGCCGCGGGGTGGGCGTACCTGCGTGAAGGGGACTGGGCGAAAGGCCTGGTCGCGGCGTACGGCGTTCCCAACCCGGTGCCCCCGTCGAGCGAGGCGGTCGAGCGGGGCCGCGCCACGTTTCGCGACCGCTGCGTCGTCTGCCACGGGGCGCGCGGGCGCGGCGACGGTCCCGGCGGCGCGACCCTTGACCCGAAACCCGCGGATCTCGTGCTCCACGTCCCGCAGCACACCGACGGCGAGCTGCATTACATGATCAGCGTCGGATTCCCGGAGAGCGCGATGCCTGCGTGGCGCTCCGTCTTGAGCGAGCAGGACCGGTGGGAGCTCGTCCATTACTTGCGCGTCCTCGCGAGCGGGAACCCCTAGCGCGGGCGCGCCGCGTCCACCGCCTCGAGCGCGTTGCCCACGAGACGCTGCGCGCCGCCGAGCGCGCGCGGCACGTCGAACCGGCGGTCGAAGCTCCCGAGATTCTCCGCGGCCTCGAGGGCCTCCTCGAGCGCGGACTGCGCGAGGCGGAGGGCGGAGGCGAGCCGCTCGAGCTCGCCGGCGTCGACGTCGGCCACGGTCTGATGATGCGCCAAAGAGAAGGGGCGCCTTTCGGCGCCCCTCTTCTCTTACTCGAGGTAGTCCTTGAGCTTGCGGCTTCGCGAAGGATGCCGCAGCTTGCGTAGCGCCTTCGCCTCGATCTGCCGGATGCGCTCTCGCGTGACGTTGAACTCGCGGCCGACCTCTTCGAGCGTCCGCGTGCGGCCGTCCTCGAGACCGAAGCGCAGCTGCAGCACGCGACGCTCGCGGCCGGTAAG
>VBFI01000197.1 GCA_005889275.1 Chloroflexota bacterium
CGCGGTGACGCTCGTGAAGGCGGGCGCGCCGACCCTCACGGTCGCCGATGTGGCGAACTCGCTCTCGACGACGGTGAGCGTGAACGTCAGCGCGCAATCGGCCAACCACCTGGTGCTCGCCACCACGGCCACGCCGACCGCGGGTCAGTCCTTCACGTTCACGGTGAGCGCGCAGGACCAGTTCGGCAATGCCGACCCCGCCTACGCCGGCCGGGTCCACTTCACCAGCAGCGACACCTCCGCGGGCGTCGTGCTCCCGGCCGACTCGACGCTCACGAGTGGCCAGGGGACCTTCTCGGCCACGCTCATCAAGGCCGGGGCGCAGACCATCACCGCGACCGACGCCGCGACCGCGAGCATCACCGGCACGCTCACCAAGAGCGTCCGCGCCGCGGCCGCGGCGAGCCTCAGCCTGAGCGCGCCCGCGAGCGCGACCGCCGGGCAAGCGGCGGCGCTCAGCGTCACGGCCAAGGACCAGTTCGGCAACGTGGCGACGGGCTACACCGGGACGATCCACTTCACCAGCAGCGACACCTCCGCGGGCGTGGTGCTCCCGCCCGACTCGAGACTCACGAACGGCCAAGGGACCTTCTCGGCCACGCTCACCAAGGCCGGGGCGCAGACGGTCACCGCGAAGGACACCGTCGCGCCCGCTCTCACCGCGACGGCTACGATCAACGTCGTCGCCGCGAGCGCGTCGACCCTGGTGCTGACAGCTCCGCCGACCACCACGGCTGGCCAGGCGTTCACGGTGAACGTGACCCTGAAGGACCGCTTCGGCAACGTGGCGACGGGTTACACCGGTCGGGTCCACTTCTCAAGCAGCGACACGCTCCCGCTCGTGGTGCTGCCGCCGGACTACACGTTCACCGGAGGCGACGCCGGGTCTCACAGCTTCTCGGTGACGCTGGTTACGCCGCCGAGCCAGACCATCACGGTGACCGACGTCGGCAACCCGAGCCTCACCGCCACGCGGACCGTCGGTGTCGGAGTGATTCCGCCGCTCCTGTGATGCGGACGATGCCCGGGCGGCGGTGGCGATGAGATACGCGATCCTCCTCGCGGGACGCGCCCGACGCCGCGAGGACGTCGCCGCGGGAACGGAGCCCCGCCGCGACTGGCTCGAGCTCGCGGACGCGCTCGGAGCGCAGCTCATCGAAGGCGGGGAGGCCGGGCGGTCCGGCGCGATTCCCGGAATGTCCGCCGCCTGGCGCGCGTTCGCGCGCCGCGACGAGTACGACGTCATCGTCACCGACTCGGAGCGAACCGGGCTGCCGCTCGCGCTGCTGTTCAAGCTCACCCGGACGCGACGCGGTCACGTGATGATCGCGCACTGGCTCAGGCCGATGCGAAAGCGTCTGCTGCTCCGCCTTCTCGGCGGGAAGAGCGCGGTCGACCGCGTGGTCGTCTACGGCTCGGCGCAGGAGCGGTTCGCGCTCGAGGACCTCGGGCTCCCGCGCGCGAAGGTCGAGCTCGTCCTGCACGCGGCTGACGCGGAGTTCTGGCGGCCGATCGGCCAGGCCCCGTCGGGGATCTGCAGCGCCGGGCTCGAGCGCAGGGACTACGGCACGCTCATCGAGGCGGTCCGCGGCCTCGACCTGGTCGTGACCGTCGCGGCCGCGAGCGCGTGGTCACGGAACGATCCCCTACCCGACCAGACACTCCCCGCGAACGTGGTCAAGCGACGGCTCGACTACCGCGGCCTGCGCGACCTGTACGACCGATCGGAGTTCGTCGTCGTGCCGCTCCAGGACGTCGATTTCCAGGCGGGCTCCCTGGTCATGTACGAGGCCATGGCCATGGGCAAGGCGGTCATCGCCACGCGCACTCGCGCGCACCGTGATGGGGACATCGTGCGCGACGGCGAGACCGGTCTGCTCGTCCCGCCCGGGGATCCCGGCGCGCTCCGCGAAGCCATCGTCCGTCTCCACACCGATCCCGCCGCGGCACGGCGGATGGGTGAGAACGCGCGCCGGGTCGTCGAGGCGTCCCTCAATCACGACACATATGTCCGGCGGATGCTCCAGATCGTCCGCGCCGTCGGCGACGAGCTCGGCGGCCCGGCGCGCGCGACGGACCCCAAGGCGATGCCGGTCAGAACTGGAAGTAGATGAACACCTGGCGCTCGGTGGAGATCGCCGCCGAGGCGATGAGGATCACGAGCGCGGCGGACGCGCCGTAGAGCATCGGGCGGAGGGCGCCGGTCGGCATCGGAACGCGCGGCCGCCAGGTCGTGCGACCCGCGAGCGAGACGAGGATGAGACCCGCCGCGGTCCCTCCGACGAACAGCATGCGGGCGATCGACTGGAGACCGATCTCCGTGCCGCGGCCGGCCATCGCGCTCAACATGACCCCCGCGACCTGAAAGGTCTCCGCCCGGAAGAGCACGAAAGACGCGACCACGAAAAGCTGCGTGAACATCCAGCCCAAGACCAGAAGCGGCAGCGTTCGCGGGAGCGCGATCCGGCCGCGCAGCACGTGCTGGACCGAGAGTCCGATGCCCCAAAGACCGCCCCAGGCGACGAAGTGCCAGGCCGCCCCGTGCCAGAGCCCGCCGAGGAGCAGCGTGATCATCAGGTTACGCAAGACGACCGGCTTCGGCACCCGTGAGCCGCCGAGTGGGATGTACACGTAGTCGCGCAGCCACGTCGAGAGCGAGATGTGCCAGCGGTGCCAGAAGTCCGTGAGCGAGGTCGCGAGATACGGCGCGTCGAAGTTGATCGGGATGCGGAACCCGAAGAGCGCCGCCGATCCGCGGGCGATGTCGGTGTAGCCCGAAAAGTCGAAATAGATTTGCAGCCAGAACGCGAGGGCGGTAAGCCACGCCTCGCCGGTCCCCATCGCGCCGCCGCTCGCGGTCGAGAATCCGGCGGTCGCGATCGGCGCCAGGCGGTCGGCCAGGAGCACCTTCTTCCCGAGGCCCCTCCCGATCAGCCACAGCCCTTCCCTCGCAAGCGCCGGGTCGAACCGTCCGAGGGTCACCAGAGACGGGACGAACTGCTGGAACCGCTTGATCGGACCGGCGATCTGGGTGGGAAAGAACGCCGCGAACACGTGGAACTTCGAGAAGCTGTGCACCGGGAGATCGCCCCGATAGATGTCCACGAGGTAGTGGATGAACTCGAAGGTGAAGAACGAGATGCCGAGAGGCAGGACGAGCTTGAGGAGCGGCGGGTCCCACTGCAGGCCGAGCAGCGCGTTCGTTCCGGTGGCGAACGAGGTGATCGCGAAGTCGAAGTACTTGAACAACGCCAGCACGCAGAGGTCGAACGCGATGAACGTCGCGAGCATGAGCTTGCGACTGCGTGTGGCACGTCCGAGCGCGAGTCCGAAGAGAAAGTTCACGACGACCAGGCCGAAGATCATCGCGGCGTACGGGATGCTCCAGCTCGCGTAGAAGACGTAGCTCGCCACGAGGAGCGCCTCGACCTTGCGCTTGGGGACCGCCCAGAAGACGATCCACGCCGCCGGCAGGAAGACCAGGTATTCGAGGCTATTGAAGAGCACTGGCTGCGTCCAAGGTTCGGATCTGCTCGCCGACGCAGAGTGAATGCTTCGCGGCACCCTGCTCGGTGAGATGGGCGAGGTCCCGGAAATCCGTCGCCGCGACCGCTCCGCGGCAATCGATCACCGACACCCCGTATCCGCTGAGGAACTGCTGGATCGCAGCATCGGCGCGATCGAGGAAAGGGCCCGCGTGCTCGCGAACCGCCGGATGAAACGGCGGGAGCAGGACCGCGACGGAGATCCCGCGGCCGCGGAGCTCCTCGATGAGCGCGCCGAGCGCGGTCGCGCCGGGCGCGGATGGGGCGACCTGAGCGGTCGGGTCAGGAAAGTAGTGCTCCATCGCGGCCGCGAGCGCGGCCGGGCTGGTCGCGGAGCCCGGGGGGACATAGAGCCCGCGCTTCGCCTCGTCGTAGCGCTGGCCGGGTACGAGCGACTGGAGCCATTCCTTCACCAGGAACCGCTGGCCGTACGCCGTCCAGACGCTCCCGACCTCCTTGTCGACCATGCCGACGGCGTCGACCGGCTCGCCGAGCGCATAGAGATCCGCCGGCGAAAGCACCTCCCGAGCGAATAGGTCGCCGGTGAACTGTCCGCTCGTGTCGACGAGCCAGGGGGCGGCATCGACCACCACGAGGCGCGGATGGAGGATCCCCAGCAGGCGCCTGGTCATCGCGAGGGTGGTCCGAGCGTTCGCGGCGGCGAAGGCTCCGTTGAATCCCTCCCCGCAGTCGCAGGTCTGGGTGACCACGGCCGGCGCGACGTCGGCCAGGACGGTCGAGTCCCCGACGAAGAGCAAGCGAGCGTCTGGGGCGCGCTCGGCCAGAGCGAGCTTCGCGATCGGCGACACCGGGCTGGCGAATCCGACATGGGAAAGGAAGAGACCGGAGCGGAACACGGCGAGCTCGACCGCGACGAGCACGACAAGGCACGTCACCAGCCCGATGGCGATCGAGCCTCGATGGGCCCAGAGCATCGGCCATGGCGTCGCCGGCGCATCCAAATCCGCCGGTCCGGCCGCCTCGAGCGACCGAGGGACCCGCGCAGGGCTCGGGCGGGTGCGGGCCGATGGCGTCGCGCGCGCGTCCCTCGGGACGGCGATCCGGTCAGCTATTTCCGAGGACCCCCGACCGCCCGGGGATCGGGCATGCCCCGCCCGCCCGGCCTGGAGGACCCGTCTCGGCCATGGCACCTTTTTGCGGCCGCGCGATTGAGCGCGCGTTGACGCTCGATTGACGGCGCGGGCTGAAAGCGTGCGACCGTCGGCCTGGACGACGCGAACTCATGCTTTTGCCGCAGCGCTCCTCAATTGCGCGGACGTTTCATCGCACCGTGGCCTCAGAGAGCCTGATCCTGCACGGAGCCGTAGCCGCGGAGCTCACGGCCGCGGAGTCTTCCTGGCCTCCTACCCAGGCGACTGCCAAGCTGGCGCCCGCCTTCTCCCCGGACGCGACCGCGGAGCTGTCTCGTGTCGCGGGAGCCCTCGCCTACGCGGCGGTCCGGCGGACGCTCGATCTCGTCGTCGCGGTGACGCTCTTGATCGTGCTCCTTCCGCTCTTCGCGCTGATCGGCCTCGCGATCCTCGTCGACGACGGATCGCCGATTTTCTACCGCGGCGAACGCGTCGGTCTGAACGGCCGCCGGTTCATGGCGATGAAGTTTCGCTCGATGCAGACGCGATGCGACCCGGCGCCACACGCCGAGTTCGTGCGCAGCCTGCTCCGCGACGAGACCCGCTGCACGCTCTACAAGGTCCCCGGCGATCGCCGCATCACCCGGCTCGGCGCGTTCCTGCGGCGCACCAGCCTGGACGAGCTGCCGCAGCTCTGGAACGTCCTGCGCGGGGAGATGAGCCTCGTGGGTCCCCGGCCCGACGTTTCGTACGCGGTCGAGGGCTACACGGACTGGATGCACCGCCGCCTCTTGGTGAAGCCCGGGATCACCGGTTTGTGGCAGGTGAGCGGCCGTAGCCGTCTCAGCATGCTCGAGATGTACCAGCTCGACGTGAAGTACGTCGCGAACGCGTCGCTCGCGCTGGACCTCCGGATCCTGCTGCGGACGATCCCTGTCGTGCTCGGCCGGGACGGTGTCGCCTGACGAAGAAAAGGAGCTGACGATGACGCGCGCTCTGAGGGTGGCCGTGGTGGCCATCGCCCTGGTTTCTCAGATCATCGCAGGACCGGCGCAGCCCGCGGCCGCCGCGCCCGGCGACGTGATCGTTGATGTGCCCGTCCCCGAAACCGATGGTGTCCTCTGGCCGCGGGGAATCGCGAAGGCCATCGGGTTCGATGGCCATTACCTCTACTACGCCGAATGGGCCGGCCCGGTGCTCCATCGCATCGACGTTCCGCCTGCCGGCAGCCGGGGTCCGGTCACCGGCCACGTCGACATTCCGGTCCAGGGCGCGCCTTCGGGGATCATGGCGATCTCGTACGACGCCGGACGCGATGCGTTCTGGGCCGTCGGCGGTGACGGCCTCTCGATCTACCTGTTGAGCAAGAGCGGCCTGGCGACGCTCCGCTACACGATCGACCCCGTCGCCGACCGCCCCGGGAACTGCAAGGTCGGTGGCGGCTGTCCGAGCGAGGCGAAGATCAACTACGACGGGACGGACGACACGCTCTGGTATGCGCCAGACACGTCCGCGCGGATCTACCACTACGCGTCGTCCCCCGACGCATTGGGGACGGCGAGCCTGGTGGCGGCGACGCCGTACATCGACGTCGACGTGGCGCCCAACGACATGCTCACCGAATGCGGGTACAGCCAGTCGAGCGGGTTCGCCGTCGGCGGCGACCACCTGTTCATCGGTGTCATCAGCTGTCCGTATCTCTTCGAGTATTCGAAGACCGGCGTAAAGCTCGCGCTCACTCCAATCTCGGTCGCGTCGTCCGGCGACCTCGAGTGCGACAACCTGAGCTACGGCGTCTCGGTCATCTGGGCGCGAGGCGGCTGGGACGGACACATACGGGCGTACGAACAGCCCGCCGCGAACGCATGCGCGTACGGCGGAGGGCCGCGGACGCCGTGAACACGGTCGTCGGGGGACACGGGAGATAGCACGATGCGCGTGGTCATGACCGGCGGCGGCGGTTTCATCGGCTCCCACCTGCTCGCGCGATTGGTCGGGGCGGGCATGGATGTGACGCTGGTCGGATCCAGTACCGGGAAGTCGCGCTACACGGCGTCGCTCGTGGCCGCTGGGGCGGTGCGCTTTCTGCGCTGCGACGACGGTTTCGGAGAAGACGACGTGCTCCGACCCGCGCTCGCCGATGCCGACGCGCTCCTCCTCCTCGGCTACGTCATGCCCTCGGCGCTCTCGCCCGCGCGCCGGCTGAGCGAGGAGCTCATCCAGAACGTCGCGCCGCTGGTGCGGTTGCTGCGGGCCGCCGAGGGCGGCACGCGGCAGGTGCTGTTCGCGAGCTCGGTCGGCGTGTACGGCTCCCGCGCGAGCGCGCCGGTATCCGAGACCGACGCGCCGAGACCGGAGACGCCCTTCGCGATCGCGAAGCTCGCGAGCGAGGAGTCGATCGAGATCGTCTGTGCGGAGGCCGGATGGACGCCGTCGATCCTGCGGTACGCGACGGTCTACGGCCCCGGTGAGACCGTCGGTCGCGCGATCCCAAACTTCATCCGCGCCGCCCTCGACGGACATCCGGCGGTGATCGACGGCGCGGGCCTCGACGAGCACGACTATGTCCACGTCGCGGACGTCGTGGACGCCACCATGTCGACCCTGCGGCGCAGGGCGGCCGGCGTGTTCAACATCGGATCCGGCATCGGAACGTCAACGCTGGATCTCGCGCGTCTGGTCGGCCGACTTGCCGGGGCCGAAGCAGAACCGATCTCACGCCGCGTGAACCGGCCTTCGGCAGGCCCGGTTCGGGTCGTTTGCGCGACCGAGCTCGCGAGGCGCGACCTAGGCTTCAGCGCGAGCCGCTCGCTCGCCGATGGGATAACCGAGGAGATCGGCTGGTTCAGATCCGCACTCGACTTCGCTGGGAGAACGATGCTCGCAGCGAGCGCATGACGACTCGCCCGCACCGGTGAATTCGGTTCGCGACCCGGCGCCGCCCTGTATGCTCTCCGATCAGACGTCAGCGCGGGGTGCGCGCGGGTGGGTATCGATAGAGTGCAAGAAGGCGATGACGCTGGGCGCTCGAGCGTCCTGCTGGTCGACGACGACCGCGACTTGCTGGACCTGCTTGCTTTCCTCGTAGAGCAAGCCGGCCTGACACCGCTGCGCGCGGCTGACCCGACCACTGCGCTCGAGCTCTTGCGCAAGGAAAACCCCAGCGTCGCGATCATCGATCTCAATCTCAGCCCGTGGGACGGCTTCGAGCTCCTCGAGGACGTCCGGCGGCGAAATCCCAAGATCCCGATACTCGTGCTCACCGCGCGAGCGAGCGAAGACGACAAGGTCCGCGCCCTGGACGGAGGGGCCGACGACTACGTGGTGAAGCCGTTCGGCCACCGCGAGCTCGCGGCCCGGATCCGCGCCCATGCGCGACGTTCCTCGCTCGACCGGACCGCTGGCCTCCCGCACGCCACCCTCGAGGTCGGGCCGCTGCGCCTCGACCTGCGTGAACGCCTGGTCGAGATCGGCGGCGAAGAGGGCCTGCGGCTCACCGGGACCGAGTTCCGCCTCCTCGAATACCTCATGCGGAACAGCAACGCCGTCGTGCCCACCGCGACGCTCGCCAGACACGTCTGGGGCTACGACGACGCTCCGGCACGCGACGTCGTCCGGGTGACCGTCCATCGTCTTCGCCGCAAGCTCCGCGACGACGGCAACGGGCGGCGGTTCATCGAGACCGTCCCCGGAGTGGGGCTCAAGCTCCGGCCGGCTTTGAGCGGACGCGAGAGCAAGCCCCCGGTGTAATGGGTTTGTAGCGCCCTGGGCCGCGCCGTAATGGGTTTGTTCGCCAACCTTTAACGGGCCGCGGCACCACCTCTGCGGGTTGGACACACCTGTGGAGGAAACATTGTGATCAAGATCCTGCTGGTAGAGGACGAGCCGGACATGCTCGACCTGACCGCCTACGTCCTCAGGCGTGAACGCTTTGTGGTCGCGGAAGCCGCCGACGGGGCCGCGGCCCTCCGTCGGTGGAAAGCCGATCGCCCGGACATCGTGGTCCTCGATCTGGGGCTGCCGAGCGTCGACGGGTTCGAAGTCCTCCGCCGCATCCGCGAGGAATCCGAGACCCCCGTCCTGATCCTTACCGCCCGTCGAAACGGCCCTGACATCGCGCGTGCTTTCAATCTGGGGACCGATGACTTCCTCGCCAAGCCGTTCGAGTTCCGCGAGCTCATCGCCCGCATCCGCGCGATCCTGCGCCGAGCGAAGGCCGCCCAGCAGGACGTTCGCGAGCCGAAAGTCGACGCCAATGGGTTGCTCCTCGACCCGGAGGCGTATGAGGTCACCTGGCGCGACCGCTTCTGCCGGCTTACGCCGACCGAGTTTCGGATCCTTTACCTGCTCGTCACCAACTCCGGCCACGTCGTGTCCGCGAATCGCCTCTACACCTACGTGTGGGGCGCGGACGGCGGCGACGCGAACGCGCTGCGCTCGCACATCAGCCATCTGCGTCACAAGCTCGAGGTCGGCGGCGCGGCTCCCGGCACGATCGCGTCCGTTCCGGCGGTCGGCTACGTGTTCAGGCCCGCTCCCGTAGAGCAGCCTGCCGCGTCAATCATGAACGGCACCGCGACCGCGCCCCTCGAAACGGCACCGAGCGCGGAGCACGCGCCCGCGCGCTAACGAGTCGGATCTGTGGGCTCTGGGTGGCTCGAACACCCGACCTCAGCGATGTCAACGCTGCGCTCTAACCAGCTGAGCTAAGAGCCCGTCGCGAGGGTCAAGGATACCGCGCGAGCCCTTCGCTCCGCACGCCGCCGAACATCCGCAGTCCGTCCGTCGGCGCGTCCTTCGCGAAGCAGACGACCCGGAACGCGCCGAGGCCGTTCGGATCGAGCAGCGCTTCGATCGACGATCGACGGCTCGCCGCGCGAAGCTGCTCGATCGGCGTCGCCGGCCGGGCCGTCGCTTCACGGATGCCAAGCGTCATCAGCACGTCACGCTGCGTCGCCGACCCCGCGAAGCGAAGCCCCGCCCCTTCGGCCGCGCGCCGGATCGCCGTGAAGTCGACGCTCGCCGTGAGGTCGTGCCGTCCGGGGTCGGCGAGCGGATCCGCGACGAGCCGGTGCTGCGCGAATCCCCGAACGGTCCCCGCGCCCTGGCGCGTCAAGAGATCGCCCTCGTCACCACCGTAGTCGACGAGCACGACGTAGCCGGAGGCGAGCGCCGCCGCGAGGCTCGCGACCCAGCCCTCCGCCGCGGGGCTCGTCTCCCAACGTCCGCCAACCGGGACGCTCTCGGGGATCCGCCAGCGCAGGTCAGGCGCGCTCGGCGCTCGCAGGACTTCGGTCAACTCGCCCGCGTCCTCGCCGATGAAAACCTCGCGCACGCCCTCGCTCGTTCGGACGAGCACGTGGACCGGAAACGAATCGAGCACCTCGTTCGCGAGAACGATTCCCTGGATCGGGGCGAGGTTGTGGGCCACGGATGCCCAGCGGAGATCGCGTCCCTCGAGCGCGAGGGATTGCTGCGCGCGGAGACGCGGCGATACCTCGACGATCGCCGGACGCGCGCCTCGCGTGGCTTCGGGGCGCTCGCGCTCGAGCGCGGCGAGGAGGTCGCGCATGAGAATCCCCCGCCCCGCCCCCGCCTCCACGAGATCCCACGAGGCCGGCTTGCCCATGAGCTGCCACAGGTCGGCGACCGCGCGTGCCAGCGAGCGGCCGAAGGCCGGGCCAAGATCGACCGACGTGACGTAGTCGCCATCGAACCCGAGCGACGCCCGGGTCGTGTAGTAGCCATCGTCCGGGTCGAAGAGCGCGGCCTCCATGTAGTCGGCGAACGTGATCGGTCCGGTCGCGCGGATGCGCCGAACGATCCGGTCAGCGACGGTGCCCACCTCGGCAGCGTAGCCGCAGGCTGGCGGCGAGCGGCCAGGGTTAGCGTTC
>VBFI01000217.1 GCA_005889275.1 Chloroflexota bacterium
GAGCCGACAAGGCGCGGATCATGGTGCGTGCGCGGCCGCGCTTCGAGCGCGGGCTCGAAGACGGCGATGTATCGGGCGTGCGTATCCAGGCGGACCGATCGGGTGAGCGCGCGGAGTTCGTGGTGAAACGTCAACCCGACCCCCGCCATCAGACCGAGACCGTCCTCGTCGACGGACGGGTCCGCTGGGAACGAATCGCGCCGCTACCCTCTCCGGCGATCGTCGAGCTCATTGGCGAGGAGCTCGCGATCCTTGGCAGCGACCGGATCTACGAGGAGGCCCTCCGAACGCTCGTTCGGCTGGCCTAGCGTCCTCGCACGGGACTTGCGGGCGCCTTGGCACATGGCACGCGAAGCCCGTGCGCCCGCCCCGCTGAACCGCCTGCTCGCGGGACGTTACCGCCTGCTCCAGCGCATCGACGAAGGCGGCGCGGGCGAGGTCTGGCGTGGGCGCGACGAGAAGCTCGGACGCGACGTCGCGATCAAGCTTCTCGGCACCGGTGCCGATGAGGCGTTCCGCGCGCGGTTCGCCGACGAGGCTCGCCGCGCCGCGGCGGTCGTGCACCCGAACGTCGTCACGGTCTTCGACGAAGGCCGCGAAGGCCCGGACGCGTTCATGGTCATGGAGCTCGTCCCGGGCAAGACCCTTCGCGACATGCTCGCGGAGCGCGGCCCGCTCCCGCCACACGAGGTCGCGCGACTCGTCGCGCAGGTGGCGGCGGCGCTCGACGCGGCGCACGCGGCGAACGTGATCCATTGCGACGTGAAACCGGCCAACGTCATCGTCGATCCAAGCGGCAGCGCGAAGCTGACCGATTTCGGGATCGCGCGTGCGGCACGCGACCGCGACGAGCAGGAGCTGCTCGGTACGGCCCGCTACATCGCGCCCGAGCGGGTCGAGGGCGGCCCGGTGACCGCGCGCACGGACGTGTACGGGCTGGGGCTCCTCGCCTACGAGCTGCTCGCCGGCGCACCGGCATTCGAGGGCGACACGAGCGAGGAGCTCGTGCGCAAGCGGCTGCTCGGGCCTCCGCCGATGCTGCGGCATCGCCGGCTCGGGGTCGATGAACGCGTGGACGCGGTACTCACGCGGGCGCTCGCGGTCGACCCGAACCGCCGGTACGCCTCGGCCGGCGCGTTCGCGCGCGCGCTCGGCGACGTCCTTGAAACGGGCGATGCGACGTCGCCGCTCACCCTGACGCGGCTCCCGCGCGCGGTGCGCACCTGGTCGTTCCCGCACTTCGACAGCACCGTCGCGCTTCTCGCGGTGCTCGCGGTGCTCCTCGCGACGGTGCTCTTCTTCGCGTCGTTCCCGAAGGGCCTGCCGTCCGTGGCGCCGGCGGCGACCGCCGCAAACTCGCCCGCGGCGCGCGTGGCGCCAAACGTCGCCGGCACGCGTCTGGCCGACGGGATCGCCGCGCTCAGAGGCGCCGGGTATGCCCTGGTGGCCTGGGATGTCGCGCAGGGGGTGAGCGGCGCGGCGTGCAGCGTCGCAAGACAGGATCCCCCGGCCGGGACGGCCATCACCCCGAACCAGACGGCGACGTTGTATTACGTCGCGGGGAAGGACTGCACGAAGAAGGGGGACTAGCCCTGCCGGTTCGATCGGCGGCCCGGAGCGACAGAGGCCGCGTGCGCGACACGAACGAAGACCGCTATCTCGTGCGCGACGAGCGCCGGACGACCCTGCTCGCCGTCGCCGATGGCGTCGGCGGCGAGGCGGGGGGCGAGATGGCGAGCGCCACCGCGCTCGAGGGTCTGGCGAAGCGCTTTTTCGACGCGAGCGCGAAGATCCCGCGCGCCGATGCGCTCGCGACGGCGATGCGCGAAGCGAACGACGCGGTCCTGGCGCGCGCGGGTGAGAGCGGACAGCGCGGCGCCGCGTCGACGCTTGTTGCGGCGGCCGTCGCCGGGAAGGACGCGGTCATCGGCAATCTCGGCGACAGCCGCGCGTACCTCGCCCGCGACGGCGGGGTCCGGCGCCTCACCGCCGATCACTCCGGTGCCATGCCGAGCTCGATCACGCGATTCGTCGGCGACCCGCGGGGCGTGCAGCCGGACGTGTTCGTCGAGACCCTCAGGCCGGGAGACCGGCTCCTCCTCTGTTCGGACGGGTTGACCAGGCACGTGAACGACGATGAGATCGCCGCGCGGGTGAAGGACCGCGATCTCGCGAAGAGCGTGAACGCGCTCGTCGACCTCGCGAACGAGCGCGGGGGCCAGGACAACGTGACCGTCGTCCTCTACGCCGCGGGCGGAGGCTCCGCGCTCGCCGCGATCGGCCGTGCCTTCACGAGCGCGATCCTTGCGCTCCTCGCCGCCGTCGTGATCGGAGGCGCCGTCGGCGCGCTCCTCTTCGCTAGCGGCGCGGTCCCGCCCGCGCCGTAGCGGCGATCCGCTGGACCGCGCCCGACCGGGCGGCGGTCATCACCGCGAGGGCTGCGGCCGCCGCGAGGGCGAGCGAGAGCGCGAGCCGTCCGAAGAGCGCACCCACGCTGAACGAACCGCCGAGTGCGGG
>VBFI01000198.1 GCA_005889275.1 Chloroflexota bacterium
GTTGCCCGGCCTGGGGAAGTTCCGCAGCCGCATGGACTACGACCCGTACGTCTCCGCGCCGCTCCTCGGCGTGGCCGGGATTTCCGTCGTCACGCACGGCCGCGCGCGGGCGAACATGATGCGCCGCGCGATCGAGGTCGCTGAGCGGGCGGTCGCGACGCGGCTCCTCGAGGCGATCGGCGAGGCCGTCTCGACATCGGCGGCGTGAAGGCCAAACCGCCCCGAGGCGGCCGACATCCCGCGCGACGCCTCGCGCTCCAGACCCTTTTCGAGATCGACTTCAACCGTGCCGACCCCAAAGAGACATGGCAGCGCGGCGCCTTCCGCGCCGGGCTGACCGAGGAGGCGGCCGCGTTCGCGTGGAGCATCGTCGATGGCGTGCTTGCGCATCGCAAGGAGCTGGACCGCGAGATCGCGGCGCTCGCGCCGGAGTTCCCCATCGATCAGATGGCGCGGATCGACCGGAACGTGCTGCGGATCGCGCTTTACGAGCTGCGCATTTCGGGCGACGCGCCCGCGGGCGTGATCATCGACGAGGCGGTCGAGCTCGCGAAGATGTTCGGCTCGGAGGCCGCGCCGAAGTTCGTGAACGGGGTGCTGGCGACCGCCGTCGGAGGGCGCGAGCAGCCCTCGGCTTAGGGCACCGTCAGCGGGATCGCTACGAGGCCCTGGTCGCTGCCGTCCTTCGGGCTCACCTCGTACACCTCCAGGGTGACGCCCCCGTGCACCGAGGCCGGGATGGAGAAACCCTTGTCGAAGGTTCCCCAGAGCGCGCTGCTGCCGAGCGTGGCGAGGAAGTGGGACGTGGCGACGACCTTCCCCGACGCGTCGCGGACGCGCCAGCTCACGTTCGCCTCGAACACGCGGGCGGACCCCGCGAGCCGGACGTCGTACGCGACCTGTGGCTGGCCGGCCACGCGGTCCCCCGGCTTGGGTGCGCTCACCGCGATGCGGTCGCTCGTCGCCTGCGGATCGCCGCCGATCTCGACCACCAGCTGCGTTTTGTCTGGCATGTACGCGCGCCAGGGTCGCGCGTCGTCGAGCTCGATGAAGGAATACGGATTCGCACCGATGATCGCGCGGAGCGGGGTCTGGTCATAGATGGTGGTTCCGGCGACGCCGCCGCTGGAGCCGCCGCCGTTCCATTGGAAGGCGACCTGGAGGGCGTACTTCCCGCCGTTGAGCGCGGCCGCGGTCTTCCCCCCGACTGGCTTCGTGTCGTCGTTCTCTTCGAGAGAGACGGAGAAGGACGGAAGGTCGACGACGGAGCCACCGCTGCTCCCGCGGAAAGTGAGGCGCACCGTCGTGCCGTCGACCATCACGCTCGCGAGCTGCGCGACGACGTGCGGGATCGCGTCGTTGCCCGCCCAGGTGATGCCCTTGTCGGTTCCGACCGGCCCGCGACCGGAATAGCCGAGAACATCGTCGCGAGCGAGGGGCTTGTCCGCGCGGATGCCCCCGACGGTGAGGACCTGGCCGCCGTTCTCGGTCAGCAGGACGCGGCGGATGCCGGGCTCTTCGGTCGCCGTGTAGACGAGCTGCTGGAGGATCGCGACCGCCTCGAACCGATCCCCCGCGGTGAACGGGCTCGGGAGGAGCAGGTCGACGCTCGCGAGGTCGGCCGCGATCGTCACCGCGACGCCACCCTGGAACGAGTTATTCCACAGGTAGTTCGTGAGGCCCGCCGGTGCCGCCGTCTGGCGGTACGCCCGCAGCGCCGTGACCCGTGACGCGATCCGGCGCTCCGGGGTCATGTCCGCGTCGGCGAATTTGGGACCCGGCACCGCGACCGGCGGGAGGCCGGCGCGACCGAGGTAGATGACGTCCCGGCGCACCGCCGTCGGCGCCGCGCTTGGTGTCGCCGACGGAGACGCCACCGGCGGATATGACAGCGGCGTCGACACCTGCGGAGATGACACCGGCGTCGGGGATGCCGCCACGGGGCCCGGCTCGACGCCCTCACGTGCCGCGTTCAGCCACGACCCGATGGCCACGGCGAGAGCGATCGCGACGACGGCGCCCGCGATCGGCCAGATCCCGAAGGGGGACCGTCGTGGGGCGGCGGCCATCCGCGACTTCTCGTACGGCGTCTCGTTCAAGTCGATCGCCTCGATCGCCCGTCCGAGGGCGCGCCCGAGGATCTCGTCGTCACGTCTTTCGTCGTTCATCGCATCGCTCCTCGCGCCAGCCGGCCGGCGAGCTGGATCTTCCGCAGTCGCTCGATCGCCTGATGAAGCGTCGCCCCGACCGTGCCGCCTTTGATGTCGAAATGAGACGCGATCTCGTCATAGGAGAGACCGTAGAAGTAGCGCGCGACGACGACGGTGCGCTGCCGATCGGGCAGCTCGCCGAGAGCGGCAAGGAGGTCGGCCCGGTCCGCCGCCGTGTCGACCGCGTCGTGTCGCTCGGGTAACGACGCCCAGAGCTCGCGCTCCCGCCGCGACCGTCGGCGCCGGCGGAAGACCTCACGGCTGCCGACGACGAGCAGCCACGCCGCGGGTTTGGCGATGTGGTCGAGGCCGGTCCGATGCGCTTTCACGAACGCCTCCTGCGCGGCGTCCTCCGCGCCAGCCGGGTCGCGACCGATCGCGACGAGCGCGCGCACCAGGCGCGGGTACTCGCGGTCGTAGAGCTCGCGCCAGGGGTCGGTCATCGGCTCACCATAGAGAGCCGCGCGCGCCCGGCTTTCTTTAGTCCCCCGATTGACAGGCCTCATCGGTCCCCGTGACACTTGCGCGGATCTCGTCCGTGGGCGGACGGGGAGGCTGCGTTTGGCCTGGAGGAGGTAAGTTGTTGGCGCAGGGAAACACGTACGAGCGCCTCAAGAAGATCATCGTCGAACAGCTGGGCGTGGATGAGGGCGATGTGAAGCCCGAGGCTTCGTTCGTGGACGATCTCAACGCCGACTCGCTCGATCTCGTCGAGCTCATCATGAGTCTCGAGGAAGAGTTCGGGATGGAGATCTCCGACGAAGAGGCGGAGAGGATCAAGACCGTCGGAGACGCGCAGGAGTACATCGAGGAGCACGTCGCTTAGCAAAAGCACCGACGACACACGAAGGCAAGAGGGGAGGCAGGGGCAGTAATGCCCCTGCCTCTTCATTGCACATGGAGATGATCGAGACGGAGATCGCCGGTTATCAGTTCGCCGATGTCGCGCTCATGGAAAACGCGCTCACCCACAGCTCGTACCTCCACGAGCATCCGGAAGAGGCTGCGCGGGATTTCGAGCGGCTCGAGTTCCTCGGTGATGCCGTCGTCGATCTCGTCGTGGGCGAGGAGCTCTTCCGCCGGTTCCCCGATGCCACCGAAGGCGAGCTGACCGCGCTTCGCGCCGCGCTCGTCTCGTCAGCGGCGCTCGCCGAAGTCGGTCGGCGGCTCGGACTTCCGGAGCGCGCGCGACTCGGTCGCGGCGAGGAGGACAGCGGTGGACGCGCTCGCGCGGGGCTGGCCGCGAGCCTGTACGAATCGGTGATCGGCGCCGTGTACATGGAAGGCGGGCTGGACGCCGCGCGCGCGATCGTGAACCGCACGATGGGTGACGCGATCGCGGCCACGCTCGCCGCCCCACGCAAATCGCCGAAGACGTTGTTGCAGGAGTGGGCTCAGGCCGGCCATCACGCGCTCCCGATCTATCGCACGCTCGAGGTCTCGGGACCCGAGCATCGCCGCGACTTCGTCATCCAGGTCGAGGCCGGCGGCCAGGTCGCGCAGGGGAGCGGGCAATCGAAGCGCGTGGCGGAGGAGGCGGCCGCCGCGAACCTTCTCGATCTTGTGACCCGCGCATGAGCGACGACCGCGCGGGTGACGCGCTGAAGCTGATCGACGGTGGCGTCGGCGCGCCGAACGCGGTGCTGAAGAGTCTCGACGTGACCGGGTTTAAGAGCTTCGTGCACAAGACCCATCTCGAATTTGCGCCCGGGATCACGGCGATCATCGGGCCAAACGGCAGCGGCAAATCGAATTTCGCCGATGCGATCCGCTGGGCGCTTGGCGAGAACAACGCGCGCGTGCTGCGCGCAAAGAGGAACGAGGAGCTCATCTTCGGCGGAAGCGAATCGCGAAAAGCTCTCTCGATGGCCGAGGCGGTGCTCCATCTCGACAACTCCTCGCGTCGGTTGCCGATCGACTTCACCGAGATCGAGGTCGGTCGCCGTCTGTTCCGCAACGGCGAGGCCGAGTACCTCGTCAACCGCTCTCGCGTTCGCCTCCGCGATCTGCAGGACCTGCTCGCGGGCGCGAACCTCGCCGACAACCCCTTCGTCGTCATCGGACAGGGCCTGGTGGACCAGATCCTGGCGCTTCGGCCGGCCGATCGGCGCACGGTCATCGAGGAGGCCGCCGGCACGCGGAGGCTGGAGCTTCGCCGCGAAGAGGCGCTGGGCCGCCTGAAGTCGGCCGAAGCGGAGCTCGTGCGCGTGAACGACATCCTCAGGGAGATCGGCCCGCGAGTAGAGGCGCTCCGCGATCAGGCGGCCAAGTGGACCGAGTACGAATCGATCCGGAACGACCTGCGGCGGCGCGCGCTTCGCTGGTACAAGGCCTCGTTCGGGACGACCGCCGAGGAACGCGCCACCCTCGCGGCACGGATCGCCGGGGTCGACCGGGAAATCGACCGGCTCGCCGACTACGTGGCCGAGGGCGAGTCCGCGACCGCCGGGAGCGACGAGGACCTTCGCGCCGCCCGCGCCGAGGAAGAGCTCCGCCGGATCGCCTCGGCCGACGCGACCGGCAGCGAGGCGTCGATGCGTGAGCGGGTCGCGGCGCTCGAGGCCAGCCTGATCGCGATCGCGGGCGAGCGCGAGCGGACCGGGAGCTCACTGGCGGCTCTGCCCGCCGAGCTCGCCGGTCTTCGGGAGCGCCGCTCGCGCGTCGACGAGGAGGCGATCCAGACCGCCAGGCACGCTCGCGAGTCCGCCGATGCGGCGCGCGTGGCGGAGGAAGACGCGTCGCGCACCCGGGTCGCGCTGGCCGAGGCACGGGCGGCCCGGGTGGAGACCGAGCGCGCTCATCTCCTTCGCGAGAGCGATGAGATCCGTCTCGCCGACGAGGACCGCTCCCTCCTCGCCCGCGACGAAGAGCTCGCCGCGGACGCGACCGCTCTGGCGCGCGAGCGCGCGACTCGCGAGCGCGAGCGCGGCACGATCGCGACCGAGCTCGAGCGCGCGCGGGATGGCGTCGCGGAGACCGCCCGGCTGGCCGAGGCCGCTGCGGAGCGCGCGGGCGCGGCGCGCAACGACGTGCAACGCCTTGACGGCGACCTCGCGCTCCTGCGCGGACAGACGGCGGCGCTCCGCGAGGCCGTGGCGCGGGCAGAAGACGAGCTGGCGTCGCGCGAGGCTGCCCGCGAGATGCCCGCCCTGCCGCGTGGCTTTTCGTGGCTGCACGAACGCATCACATCGCCGGAGGTCCGCGCGGCCCTCGGCGGTTCGGTCGCCATCGCGCCCGGGGTGTCCCGCGAGGTCGGCGAGGGGCAGGTCCCGAAAGGCTGCCGCCGCGTCGCGGCGGGAGTCGCGATCTTCCTCGCGCCGGACGACGAGACCGCGCTCGCCGCCGCGGGAACCCTTCGCACCGGCGCGGTCATCGCGTCGAGCGGTCTGCTGGTCCTCCCCGGGCTCGCCCGGCTCGTCGAGCCGCGCGTGCGGGCCGAACGCGACGCGATCGCGCAGCTTCGTGCGATGACCGTCCGGCTGCGCGAAGAGCTGGCCGCGTCCGAGCGCGCGGGCCGCGAGGTGGGCGAGGAGCGGTCGCGTGCGGAGACGCGTCACGCCGACGCGGAGGCTCGGCTCGGGGTGGCGCAACGCGCGCGAGGCGAGGCCGAACGCGCGGCCGACGCGCTCGCCTCGTCGGAGGCGGACGTCCGCGATCTCGTGCGCGCGGGAGAAGCGAGCGCCTCCGCGGTGGAGCGCGAACGGGCGGAGCTGCTCGGGCGGCGCGAGAAGCTCTCAGCTGAACGCGACGCGGCGGCGGGATCACGGGCGACCGCCGCCCAGGCGTTCGCCGGAGCCGAGGAGGCCGAGCAGCTCGCGACCCAGGCACACAACGCCGCGGCGAAGCGCGCCGAGGAATCAAGACTCGGCGCGGCGACGATGGAGGAGCGCCGGGCGGCGGCCGTGCGGCTGCGCGACGCACTCGACGAACAGGTCGGAGCGACCGAACGGCGGATCGCCGACGAAGAGGAGCGGCTCCGTGCCCTCGCCGCGCAGGAGCGCGACGCGCGGTCGCGCCTGGAGGCCGCCCAACAGGCGCTCGGGCGCGCCACCGCCGACGCGAAGGAGGCGGCCCGATCGGCGGACCTCGCGCGCGAGCGTGCGCTCGCGGCCGAGGGCTCCCGGCGCGAATCGGAGCAGCGTCTGGCCAAAGCGCGCGAGCGGCTCGCGGAGATCCGCGGCGAACGTGGCAAGCTCGCGGTCGAGGAGGAGCGCGCCGCGGGTGCCCTGCGGCTGCTCGAGGAACAGGTGCGCGCGGAGCTCGGGCTCCCTGAGGACGAGCCGCTACCGGATCCGGCGAGCATCGAGGTCGATACCGAGCCCGACGAGAAGGAACGCTCGAGCACGGTGGCCGCGCTCCAGCGGCTTCGCCGTCGGCTCATCGGACTCGAGCCCGTGAATCCGCTCGCGGCGACCGAGCTCGTCGAGATCGGGCAACGGCACGAGTTCCTCTCGACCCAGAAGACCGATATCGAGCGGGCGATGGCGGATCTCCGTACCCTCGCCGACGATCTGGCGACGACGATCGCCGAACAGTTCAGCGCGACGCTCCAGGCGGTCGATCGCGAGTTCGGGCTCTTCTTCCAGCGGCTCTTCAACGGCGGTCAGGCCTCGCTCCGCACCAGCGACGACCCAGACGAGCCCGGGATCGACATCAACGCGCGCCCGCCGGGTAAGCGCATCGGAAGCCTCAATCAACTCTCCGGCGGCGAGCGCGCGCTCACGGCCACCGCGCTCCTCTTGGCCATCCTGCGCGTCCGGCCCGCGCCGTTCTGTGTCCTCGACGAGGTCGACGCGGCGCTGGACGAGCGCAACGTCGCGCGCTTCACGCAAGCGCTGCGCGAGCTCACCGACCGAACGCAGTTCATCGTCATCACGCACAACCGCGCGACGATCGAGATCGCGGACATGCTCTACGGCGTCTCGATGGACGACGCCGGTGTCTCGAAGGTCATCTCGCTCCGGCTCGCGGACATCGACGCGGAGCGTGCCGGCTAGCGCGGCCCCCTGCGCCTGCGGTCCTTGTCGATCTCGTCCAGGACCGCGCGCGTCGCGAAACGCGCCGCGACCACGATGAACAGCAGGGCGACCAGGAAGAAGACGATCCACGTCAAGAGAAAGAAGATGAGTGGCAGCATCCCGAAGCCGAAACCATCGAACGACACGCGCCAAACGGTAGCGCCTCGGCGATGAGCATCGACAAAGCGCTCGCCAAGACGCGCGGCGGCTTCCTGTCGCGGCTCTTCGGTCGCGGTGACGAGAAGCTGACCGCCGAGTGGCTCGACGGTCTCGAGGAGGCGCTCGTCCGGGCGGACGTTTCGGTGTCACTTGTCGACCCGCTGATGGCCCAGCTGCGCGATCTCTTCGTCACCGGCGAGCTGAAGACGATTCCCAAGGCGCTCACCGCGGTCCGCGAGACGCTCGTCGCCGCGCTCGCGGGCGATCTCCGCCTCGCGGGCGAGGGGAAGCGGCCGCGGGTCATCCTGGTCGTCGGCGTAAACGGCAGTGGCAAGACGACAACCGCGGCGAAGCTCGCGAAGCGCCTCAAGGACGCCGGCGAGCGCCCGTTGCTCGCCGGCGCGGACACCTTCCGCGCCGCGGCCATCGAGCAGCTCGAGCGATGGGCCGAGCGGGTGGAGGTGCCGATCGTCTCGGGCAAGCCCGAGGGCGACCCGGCCGCTGTGGTCTTCGACGCGGTGAACGCCGCGGCCGCGCGCGGCAACACGACGGTCATCGCCGACACGGCGGGCCGCCTCCATACGAAGGGTCAGCTGATGGACGAGCTCGGGAAGATCGTCCGCGTCGCCGGTCGCGCGCGCGAGGGCGCGCCCGACGAGGTGCTCCTCGTGCTCGACGGGACCGCGGGCCAGAACGCGATCCAGCAGGCGCGCCAATTCACGGCGACGGCGGCGGTCACGGGGCTGGTCGTGACGAAGCTCGACGGGACCGCGAAGGGGGGCGCCGTGTTCGCGATCGTCCAGGAGCTGGGGCTGCCGGTGAAGCTCCTCGGCGTCGGCGAGAAGGCTGACGACCTCGTCCCGATGGATCCGCTCGCGTTCGTGAACGCGCTTCTGCCAGACGCGGCCTGAGGGTCATACTCGCCGCACATGGCCATCGTCCGTCTTCGTGTCGCGGAGCTCCAGCAGGCGCTCGAGTCGGGAGCGCTCTCGCTCCACTACCAGCCGCAGGTGCACGTCCGCACCGGAAAGCTCGCCGGCGTCGAAGCGTTCGTGCGCTGGCCGCACCCGACGCACGGCATGCTCGGTCCGAGCGACATCATTCCTCTCGTCGACCAGGCCGGCCTGCACGTCGCATTCGATCGCTGGGTCGTCGGGGCGATCTGCCGCCAGGCGAAAGCGTGGCGGGCGACAGGTGTGGATGTTCCGATCGTCGCCGCGAACGTGTGGGCACAGACGCTGCGTCGTCCGGACGCCCTCAGGCTGATGGACGCGCTCGCCGAGACCGGCGTGGATCCGAAGACGGTCGAGCTCGAGTGCCCGCGCGGGTCGACCGCGGACCCGGCGCTGACCAAAGCGCTCGCGAACCTGCGCTCCCTGGGCGTGCGGCTCGCGTCCGAGGAATACGCGAGCGCCGCGCGGCCGAGCGGGAAGATCCGCTTCGACACGCTGAAGATCCCCTTCCCGATGTCGCGCGACCATGCGGAGAACGCCGGCGCGATCCGAGGGATCGTCGCGGAGGCGAAGAAGCTGGGCGCGCGCGTCGTCGCCGACTCGGTCGAGTCGGTCGCGCAGGAATCGGCCCTCACCGCGCTCGGCGTCGAGATCGTGCAGGGCTACCTCTATGGGCCAGAGGTCGCCCCCGCCGAGCTCCGCACGCTCATCACCCGCCCCGAGTAGCGACGCCTTAGGCTCGAACGGGATGTTCGAGCAGCTCTCAGATCGCCTCGCCACCACCTTCGAGCGGCTTCGCGGCCGCGCGCGCGTCACCGAGGCCGACCTCGACGAGGCGCTCCGCGACGTGCGGGTCGCCCTCCTCGAGGCCGACGTGAACCTGAAGGTCGTGCGCCAGCTCATCGCGACCGTGCGCGAGCGCGCGCTCGGCGAGCGTGTCCTCGAGTCGATCACCGGAGCGCAACAGGTCGTGAAGATCGTCCACGACGCGATCGTGGAAATGCTCGGCGGCACCGCGACGCCGCTCGCGCGCGCCGACCGACCGCCGACGGTCATCGTGCTCGCGGGCCTCCAGGGGTCGGGAAAGACAACGACCGCCGCGAAGCTCGCGAATCTCTTGCGCAAGCAAGGCCGGCATCCCCTCCTCGTCGCGGCTGACGTGCACCGGCCCGCCGCGATCGATCAGCTCACCACCCTTGGGAAGCAGCTCGGCGTCCCGGTGCGCGCGGTTCGTGCCGACCGTGTCGCGGCTGATGTCGCGACGATCACGGGAGCGGCGGCTGCCGAGGGAAGCGACACGGTCATCGTCGACACCGCCGGCCGGCTGCACATCGACGAGGGGATGATGAACGAGATCGCCGACGTCGTCGCCGCGGCGAAGCCGCACGAGGTCCTGCTCGTCGTCGATGCGATGGCCGGGCAGGATGCCGTCGACAGCGCGAGTGCGTTCAATGCGCGGCTCGCGCTCAGCGGGCTCGTCCTGGCGAAAGCCGATGGCGACGCTCGCGGCGGCGCCTCGCTGTCGGTGCGCGCGGTGACCGGCGTTCCGGTGAAGCTCATCGGCACCGGCGAACGGCTCGACGCGCTCGAGGTCTTCCATCCGGACCGCCTCGCGCAGCGCATCCTCGGCATGGGGGACATCCTCACGCTCGTCGAGCGCGCGCAGGAGCACCTCGACGAGAAGACCGCCCAGGAGCAGGCGCGCAAGCTCATGGACGCGCAGTTCACGCTCGACGACTTCTACGCGCAGCTCCAGCAGGTGAAGAAGATGGGCCCGCTCGGGGACCTGCTGAAGATGGTGCCGGGCATGGGCGGCATCGCCAAGCAGCTGCCCGAGGGACCCGAGGCCGAGCGCGAGCTGCGCAAGATCGAGGCGATCATCTCGTCGATGACCAAGGGGGAGCGGGCCGATCCGTCGCTGATCAACGGCCCCCGGCGACGGCGCATCGCGGCCGGGTCCGGAACGACCGTCTCCGACGTGAACCAGTTACTGAAGCAGTTCGCGGACATGAAGAAGCTCATGAAACAGTTCGGCACGATGGCCAAATCCGGTCGGCTCCCGCGCCTTCCCGGGATGCCCCGGGTATGAGCTTTGCCCTATCATTGAGGATCATCGGCCACTACGACCCGCGTGCGGACCCGACCAGTCTCGTCGTGAACGCCGACCGCGCGCGCCACTGGTTCAAGAACGGCGCGAAGCCGACGGCGACGACGCGCTCTCTCCTGATCCGGAGCGGCATACCCGAGGGAGAGGTCCCGGCCTCGGTCAGATGAGCGACGACCTCAGATGAGTGCCGAAGCCACGGCGCAGCAGAGCAAGATGCGAACGCTGCTCGAGCACGTCGCGAAGGCGCTCGTCGACGATCCCTCAGCGGTCGTGGTCACCGAGGAGCTCGATGGCGATTTCACGAAGCTGCACCTGCAGGTCGCCGAGGCCGACGTGGGGAAGGTCATCGGGCGCGGCGGCCGGATCGCGAAGGCCATCCGCGCGCTGCTCAAAGTGATGGCGACGCGGGATGGAACAAAGGTCAACCTCGAGATCGATTGACGACCCCGTCGTCGGGGTCGTCCGCTCGCCGCACGGCCTGCGCGGCGAGGTGAAGGTCGAATCGCGGACCGATGTCGCCGGCCGATTCCGCAAGGGCGCGCGGGTCGTCTGCGATGACGTGGGTGAGCTCGTCATCGCTTCGGTCCGCGGAACGGCGGACGTCCCGATCGTCCGCTTCGAAGGTCGTACGACGCGCACAGACGCCGAGCGCCTGCGCGGAAAGTGGCTTCGCGTACCGCGGACCGAGGCTCGGAAAGCCGCGCGCGGCGGATTTCTCTGGGGCGACCTGCTGGGCCTCCGCGCGGTCACACCCGACGGCGTGGAGCTGGGCACCGTACGGGAGGTCATCCGGGCGGGGGAGACCGATGTCCTCGTCGTTCGCCGAGAGGGATCGCCGGACGAGCTCCTCCTCCCGGCGCTCGCATCGGTCGTGCGCGAGGTCGACCTGAGCGGCGGACGCCTTGTCGTCGTTCCGCAGCAGGTCGCCGAGTGAGCGCGCTGCGGATCGACGTCCTCACGCTCTTCCCGAAGATGTTCGAGAGCCCCTTCGCCGAGAGCATCGTCGCGCGGGCGCGAGCGGCTGGACAGGTCGAGCTCGTCGTCCACGACATCCGTGAGTGGGCCACCGATCGTCACCGCGTCGTCGACGACGCGCCGTACGGGGGCGGCGCCGGCATGGTCCTGAAGCCGGAGCCGCTGACGCGCGCGATCCGCGCCACGCGCGGCGAGACCGGCCACGTGGCGCTCATGAGCGCGCAGGGAGCGCTCTTCGATCACGCCGCGGCGAGGAGACTCGCCGCCGTGCCTCACCTCGTGATCGTGTGCGGACACTACGAAGGGATCGACGAGCGGGTGATCGAGAAGGACGTTGACGAAGAGCTCTCGATCGGCGACTTCGTGCTCACCGGCGGAGAGCTCGCGGCGATGGTCGTGATCGACGCGGTGACCCGGCTTGTTCCCGGCGTCATCGAGGGCGAGTCGCTCGAGCACGAGTCCCACACCGAGGGACTCCTCGAGGGTCCGCAGTACACGCGGCCGGTCGAGCACGAGGGTCGTCGCGTCCCCGCGGTCCTCCTCTCGGGCGATCACGCGGCGATCACGCGCTGGCGGCGGGGCGAGGCGATCCGCCGAACGGCCGAGCGGCGCCCGGAGCTCCTCGACCGCGCGTCGCTCACGCCGGCCGAGCGCGCCCGACTTCCGCGTCAACCGGCGCGACCGCGGGCCAGCGACGCGGACCTCGCGGCGGCGTATCGCTCGGGGGTCGGCTCCTACCGGATCGCGGCGCGGTTCGGCGTGTCGCCCGCGACCGTCCGTACGCGGCTCCGGGCGCTCGGCGTCCGGCTTCGCCCACCGCGCGGCGCGCAGCGCGGACCGAGCGTTGCGGAGGTGACGCGGATGCGCGCGACGGGGCTCACCGTTCGCGAGCTGGCGAAGCACTTTGGGGTCTCGCACGTGACGATCCTCGATCGTCTCAAGCGAGCGAAGAAGGACGGCGCCGCGCGCTGACGGGGCCTTTGCCCTAGACTCGCTTCAGTTCGTGAGTGTGTTGACCATTCCTATGAACGACCTGCTGAACACGCTTGCCCGCGAGCAGCTGAAGGCCGATCTCCCTGAGATCCGGCCCGGAGACACCGTGCGCGTGAGCGTGCGGGTCGTCGAAGGGAACCGCGAGCGCCTGCAGATGTTCGAGGGCACGGTGCTCCGCGTGCGCAACGGAGGCGTCGACCGGCAGATCACCGTGCGCCGGATCGCGAGCGGCATCGGCGTCGAGCGGACGTTCCTCGTCCACTCGCCGCGCGTGGACAAGATCGAAGTCGTCCGCCACGGCCACGCCCGGCGCGCTGCGCTCTATTTCCTCCGCGATCGCGTTGGCAAGGCCGCGACCCTGCGCGAGAAGCGCAAATAGCAGCCTCTGCCTTTGGCAGGGACACGCGCAGGCTCCACCGATCCGGCTCTCGCGACCCAGGAGCTCGCCCTGCACACTAGGTTTGCATGCCCTCGCTGAACAACGAGAAGCGCCTCTGGGCGCAGGGCCTCATGCGTGTCGTCGGCGTCGATGAGGTCGGGATGGCGGCCCTCGCCGGGCCGGTCGTCGCGGCGGCGTGTCTGGTCAGTCCCGACACGCGCCTCATCCGAAAAGTGAACGACTCGAAGATCCTCACGCGCCTCCAGCGCGAGGAGCTCTTCGGCGCGATCCAGGGCCGCGTCGTGAAGGTCGGCATCGGCGCCGCGTCGGTGGCGGAGATCCATCGGCTGAACATCTATCACGCGAGCCACGTCGCGATGCTCCGGGCGCTTCGGCAGATCGGCGAGTACGACTGGGTGCTCGTCGACGGGCGCCGCATCCTCGATCCCGCGTTCGCGCCCGGCAAGCACAGCGAGATCGTGAGAGGTGACGCGAAGTCGTTCTCGATCGCGGCGGCCTCGATCATCGCGAAGGTGACCCGCGACCGGCTCATGGCCAGGCTCGCGGCGAAATATCCGGGGTACGGTTGGGAGCACAACTGCGGCTATCCGACGATCGACCACCGCAAAGCGCTCCGCGAGCTGGGCGTCACGCCCTTCCATCGCCAGGACTTCGGGACGGTTCGGATCATGCTCTCCGCCGAGCAGATGGAGCTCGAGATGGCCGGCGTGGGACTGTCGCCGGGTTGACGTTCGCCCGAGCGAGCGCTCGGGTAGAGTGCCTTGGCCCATGAAAAGCTCGACCCGGACGTCCGTTCGTCCATTCGGCCCGAGCGACTACGAGGCCGCGATCGCGGTCAACCGAGCCGCCTACCCTGACTACACCGAGGGTCTCGTCGAGTGGCGCCACTGGGACGAGACCTGGGAAGCCGACAAATATTTCAAGACGCGTCTGGTCGCCGAAGACGGCGGCACGGTCGTCGGCTGGGCACAGCTGAATCACTCCCCGTGGGCGTTTGTCGCGGACAAGTACCGGATCGACGTCACCGTGCTGCCGGATTTCCGCCGCCGCGGCCACGGTTCGGCGCTGCACGACCAGCTCGTCGACGTCGCGCGGGCGCGCGGGGCCCGAGCGTTGCAGGCCTCGGCGAAGGAGTCGCACGCCGACGGAATCGCCTTTCTGGCGCGGCGGGGCTATCACGAGCGCAAGCGCGACTGGGAGTCGCGCCTCTTTGTACGTGGCTTCGACTTCGCACGGTTCGCGGGCGCCGACGAGCGCGTGGAGAAGCAGGGCATCCGCATCTCGACGCTCGCCGCGGAGCGCGCGAGCGACCCGGACGCGCTTCGCAAGGCGTACGAGCTCGACACGGACTGCTCGCGCGACGTGCCGTCCGTCGATCCGCATACCGACCGGCCGTATGAGGAGTGGCTGAAGCATGCGATCGAGGCGCCGAACGCGCTTCCTGACGCGTGGTTCATCGCGATCGACCGAGACGGGCGCTACCTCGGGCTCTCGGACCTCTTTTCGTCCCTCGACGATCCGACGTTCCTGTGGCAGGGCCTCACCGGCGTGCGGCGCGACGCCCGCGGACGCGGCATCGCCATGGCGCTCAAGCTTCGGA
>VBFI01000199.1 GCA_005889275.1 Chloroflexota bacterium
ATCTTCCGCAGCACGATGTGATCGTTCGCGATGGGATCGTCTGGGTCCGGTACACCGAGGCGGGTCGCTACCTGCCGTCGGTTCCGGATGAGGCCGCCGAACGCTAGGACGCGCTCACATGCCCCACGCCGGACGGCTCGTTCCGTCGATGCCCTCGCCTCTGGTGAGCTTCGTGGCGTTCCTCGGCGATCCGCCGCTGAGCGCGTCGCCGAGATCCATGAAGTACAGATCGATGACCCCGGACTGCTCGCGGAGGAACGCGAGCTGCTTGCCGTCGGGCGAGAAGACGCCGTTCCAGCTCTTCCCGTCACCGGTGAGCGCGACGTCCTTGCCGCCGGTCACCTGGACCGCGTGGATGTCGTTCTTGCCGTCGTGCCGGAGCGTGTACACGATCCATGCGCCGTCTGGCGAGTAGGCCGGGCGATACGGCTCGCCGTCGGCGCTCGTCTTCACCGGTGTCGACGGACGGCCGTCGGCGGGTACGAGCAGGAGCCGCGGGCTGCCGAGCGTGTAGGAGGTCACGACGATCGTCTTGCCGTCGGGCGACCAGGCCGGGTCGGCGAGGTTCGAGCCCTGCGACAGCGTGGCCATGCGTTTCCCCGTCTGGGCGTCGAAGACCGCGAGGTCGGAGGCCCCGTCCCCCGCATCGGCCACAACCGCGATGCGCTTGGCGTCGGGCGACAGCGCCGGACCGTCGTACCAGGTGACCTGATGGAAGCCCGTCGCGACCTTCGTGAGCCCGTTGATGAGGATCGTTTCCACGCCGCCGCGCGCGTTCTTCGTCACGACGTCCGAGAAGCGCAGCTGCGCGGAGACGACCTGGCCGTCGACGGTCCGCTTGCCGTCGATCTCCTCGACGCGCGCGAACGCCAGCGTCCGACCGTCGCTCGAGAGCGTCGGCTGCTGCGACCTTCCCTCGGACGTGGCCGGGACATACCCGCCGCCCGACAGGACGTAGACGTCGCCGCGGATCGCGAACGCGAGCGTGCCGTTGACCTGCGGCGCCTCCACCCGAGCGATGGGTCTCGTCGGCGTGGGTGTCGGGTTCGCCGGTGGGATCAGCACCGGCGCGACACGCGATGCGAGGGACGCGTACGCCGCGAGGATGACGATCGCGACGATCCCGAACGCGAGCTCGCGGCGGCGGATCATCCCGCCGCCTCGACCGCGGCGACCACGCGGTCGAGGTCCCGCTCGAGAGCTGGGCCGTTCTCGACCTCGAGGTGTCCCTCGGGCGGCGGCTCGAACGCCACCGCGCGCATCCGCTCGAAGACCCCTTCATCCGCGTCGGAGTGGTCACCCACCGCCCGCGCGGCGCGACGGAGCGCGAGCCGGGAGCGGACGTCGGCATCCGGTGCGGTGACGCGCGCGTAGACAACCGGCGCGCCCCGCCGGGTCGCCGCGTCCACGAAGCTCGCGCGATTGCGCGCGGTGACGTTCGTCGCGTCGAGCACGACACGGTGGCCATCGGCGAGCAGGCCGTCCACGAGAGCGGTCGCCGTCGCGAAGACCACGCGGTTCTCTTCGTCCGCGTAGGACGCCGCGATGAACAGGCGGCTTCGGAGCTCGTCGCTCGCGACGTGGGCCGCGCCGAGACGCTCGGCGAGGAGCCGCGCGCAATGCGTCTTGCCGACTCCGGGCAGGCCCATGAGCACGACGAGCGCCGCGCGGCCGTGGGCGACCGCCGGGACGCGCGCGATCTCGGCGCGAAGCTGCGGCGCGAGCACGTCGGCCCGCGCCGCGTAGGCGCGCGTCTGCGCGGCGGTCGCGCTCTTCCGTGTCCGGCTCACGAGCCGAACCCGAGCGTGCGCAGCGCCTCGCGCGCCGCGGTCGCCTCGTCGTACGGGCGTTTCTCCTCGCCGACGATGATCGAGCCTTCGTGTCCCTTCCCCGCAAGCACGACCGTATCCTGCGCGGCCGCGCGACGGATGGCCTCGCCGACGGCCTGCCGGCGATCGTCGATGACGAGATAGTCCGTCCCACGCCGCTTCCCGACGCCGATCGCACCGGCTTCGATCTCGTCGAGGATCTTGGCGGGCTCCTCGAGCCGTGGATCCTCCTGCGTGATGACGAAGAGGTCGGCGTGCTTCGCGGCGATCTCCGCGAGCGCGGGCCGCTTCGCCCGATCCCGCTCCCCCGCGCTGCCGAACACCGCGATGAGCTTGCCCTTGGTGAGCGGACGAAGCAGTCCGAGCACCTTGTCGAGCGATTCCGGCGTGTGCGCGTAGTCGACGATGACGCTGAAGGGCTGGCCGCATTCCACGCGCTCCATCCGCCCGCGGACCGCGCGCGCCCGGGAGAGCGCATCGCGCGCCTGCTGCAGCGTCGCGCCCGCGGCGAGCCCGGCGGCCGCCGCGGCGAGCGCGTTCTGGACGTTGAAGCGCCCGACGAGCGGAAGCTGGAGCTCGACCGTCGCGGTCTTCGTCGCGATGCGCACCTTCGAACCGGACGCATCCGCGGCGAGCACCGTTCCCTGGACGTCCGCGAGCGCGTCGATCCCGTACGTCATCAACTGCGCGGTCCCCGCGCGGTCCGCGAGGTAGCGCCAGTGCGAATCATCGGCGTTCAGAACCGCGGTCTTGGGGACGCCTTTGTCGGCGGAGTCGGGCAGCATGGCGAAGAGGTCGCCCTTCGCGTCGAGATACTTCTGCAGGGTCCCGTGGAAATCGAGATGCTCAGGCGAGAGGTTCGTGAAGACCGCGATGTCGATCTCGACACCGCGGAGCTTGCGCAGCGCGAGCGCGTGGCTGGTGGCTTCGAGGACGCCCCAGGTGCCGCCGGCGACGAGCAGCTCCGCGAAGAACTCCTGGACCTCGACCGCTTCCTGGGTGCTCTGACGCGTCTCGTTCTGCCAGACGTGGTCGGGGAGCTTGAAATCGACGGTGGTCGCGAATCCGGTGCGCAGCCCCGCGGCCTCGAGCACGTCCGACACGAGATGGACCGTCGTGGTCTTGCCATCGGTCCCGGTCACGCCGACGAGCTTCAGCTTCCTCGTCGGGTGATCGAAGAACTCGGCGGCCAGGTCCGCGAGCGCGGCGCGCGCGTCCGCCACCACAGCGACCGGCACCCGCGACGCCATCGGGTGCTCCGCTACGATCGCGACCGCGCCGCGCGTCACCGCGTCGGCGGCGAAGTCGTGCCCGTCGCGGTGGAACCCCGTGATCGCGACGAAGAGCGCGCCCTCCTTCACCCGGCGTGAGTCGTAGGCGAGCTGGCGCACGTCGATCTCCGCGGCACCGTCGGGCACCGCGATCTTCGTCGCCTGAAGGAGCGGCCCGAGCTTCATCCGCGAAGACGGCCCGCGATCCGGAGGGCCGTCGTGTACACGGGCTCCGCGACGCGGTATGCGGCGTAGGCGAGCGCACGTGGGACGGTGTCGTGAGCGCCGACGAAGCGGCGCGGCTCGCCACCGAAGCCCTTTTTGAAGAGATACGGCCCGTACATCGGATCGTCCTTTCGCGTCACATCGACGGGGATGCCGCCGAAATCGAAGGCACGCGCGCCCGTCCTGCGTGCTTCGATGATGCACCGCCAGAGAAGGCCGTACGCGGCGTACGTCGATCGCCCTGCGTCATTCGTCGCGGCGCTCTGATACACCTCGCGCCCGCCGCATCGCCAGGTGAGCGCCCCCGCGACCGGGCGTCCCTCGAGCTCGGCGAGACGGACGCGCGCGTGACCGGCCGCGACGAGCGTGCCCCACATCGCGCGGTAGTAGTCCCAGGTGCGGATGATGAAGCCGGCCCGCCGGCCGGTCGCGACGTACAGGTCGTAGAGCGCGCGAAGATCCGCCTCGCCGGCCGCCTCGCGGATCGCGACGCCGCGCTTCTCCGTCTGCCGAATGCTCCAGCGCGTGTCCTTGTTCACGGCGGCGAGCAGCGCGTCCTCATCAGGCGCGAGGTCCAGAACGAGCGTCGCGAGAACTGGCTGGATGTCCGCCGAGCGACGGAAACCGGCGCGCCGAAGCGGTCCGATGGCGTCGGCGGGGTCGAGCTCGGGGTCGACCTTCAGGAAGATCGCGCGCGAGTCGCGCGCGAGCGTCGCGAGGGCATCGAGCGCACGCGGCAGCTCCGCCGGGGCGGCGACGATCGGCCCCCGCGGGACGTAGGCGATGCGCTGGCCGGCGGGCAGCGTCCGCCAGAGCACGAGGGCGAGCGGCAGCGGATCCCCGATGCGCAGGAACTGCGGGCGCCAACCTTGCTCCTGGCGGATCCGCGCCCACGCCGCCGACTGCAGCACGTGCCCGCCCGGCGAACGGACGGCCGCCTCGTCCCAGCCCGCCGGCGCGTCGGTCATCAGGCCGTCCCGGCGAGCCGGCGTCGCGCCCCGAAGCGCCAGAGCGGAAAGAGCGGTCTGGTGACCGGCGTTTCGAGCGCGCCGATCCACGTCGCGACCTCGCCACCGAACCCGAGCTTGAAGTTCTCGACCCCGGCCAGCTCCTTGCCTTCCGCGAGACCCCACATGTCGTAGCGGCGGACGCCGAGCTGCTGCATGAGCATCAGCGATCGCCACTTCAGCAGGTAGAAGGGCCGCTGCTCCGCATGCGCTCCGCTCCAGCCGCCGAAGAGCTCCCAGGCGCGGTCGCCGAGCCGGATCACGAGAAGCGCGCCGACGTCCTCGCCGTCGATCCGCGCCATGAGGACGTGCATCGCGTCCGAGAACGCGTCGGCGAGCGCCGCGAAGTAAGCGAGGTCATGGATCCCGAACCTGTCCCGCTCCGCGACGACCCGCAGCAGGCGATGGAACCGCGCGAGGTCCGTCGTCGTCTCGGTCGCGACACCCTCACGCTCCGCCTTGTGGATGTACTGCCGCGTCTTCTTGCGCATCGCCGAAAGGAGCGTCTCCGCGTCCTGGGTGAGGTCAATGAGGAGCGTGCGCCGCGGCTGGATGTAGACGGGCGATCGCCGCACCTCGCGACGGGCGAGAGCGGCGACGAGCTCGTCGCTCTCCGGCGCTTCCGGATCGGCGACGAGGCCGACGAGCATGCCGTGCAGGGCCCGGCGCAGCGCCGCCAGGGCATCGGGAAGCGCCGCGTCCTCACACAGCGGGCCGCGCGGCGCATACGCGAGCTCGAGTCCAGGGGCGACGCGCCGCCTCAGGACTTGCGCGAGTCCCCGCCGCCCGCCGTCATCCTCGAGGACGAACCGCTCGGCACGCCAGGCGGTCCCGGACTTCAGCGCGGCCCAGCCGGTCGATTGCAGGAGGTGCGGGCGCGGCGTCTCGAGGATGAGCCGGTCCCAGTCGTGCGCCTCTTGGTCGGTGGCAAGGCGCGCCCTCACGAGCGCAAACCTTACGCGGCGTCTTTGCCTGGGGTCGCCGCCGGGAGCTCGCGCGCGGTGTACGTGCAGGCCGGGTAGCGCTCGCAGCCGTAGAACAGCGAGCGTCCGCGCCCGCGGCGCCGGACGAGCTCGCCCTTCCCGCAGTCAGGACAGACGACCCCTGTCTTCTCGTGGGTCTTCTTGATGTACTTGCAATCCGGGTAGCCCGTGCAGCCCACGAACGGACCGAACCGGCCGCGCCGCTTCGCGAGCGGCTTGCCGCAGTCGGGGCACATCTCTCCCTCGAGGATCTCGAGCTGCGGCTCCTTCTGGCCCTCGAGCGGCTCGGAGTAGTCACACGCGCCGGCCGGGACCGGTTGGCCCTTCTTGCCCTTCGCGAAGCCCGTGCACGAGTAGAAGCGCCCGTACCGACCGAGCTTGATCACGACCGGCCGCCCGCACTTGGGGCAGATGCGGTCCGTCGCCACCTCGGTCACGTCGGACTTCTTCACGCTCTTGGTCTTCTCCTCGACGCGCTTGCTGAACGGCTCGAAGAAGTCGCGGACCACGGGGACCCACTCGACCTCGCCTTCCGCGATCTTGTCGAGATCCGCTTCCATCCGCGCGGTGAAGCCGGTGTCGACGATCTCCGGGAAGTGCTCGTGCAGGAAGTCGGTGACGACGAAGCCGACGTCCTCGGGGATGAGCGCACGTCCTTCCTTCCGGACGTACTTGCGCCCGATGAGCGTCGAGATCGTCGGCGCGTACGTCGAAGGCCGGCCGATGCCGTGCTCCTCGAGCGTCTTCACGAGCGACGCTTCGGTGAAGCGCGCCGGCGGCTGCGTGAAGTGCTGCGATGCGTCGAGGCCGAGCAGCTTCAGCGCTTCGCCCGCCGTCACCTCGGGGAGTGGGCTGATCTCTTTCTCCGGCTCCTCGGTGCCCTCGGTGTAGACGCGAAGGAATCCGTCGAACAGGACGCGCCGGCCGTTGGCGCGGAGCATGTACTGCCCCGCGTCGATGTCCATGCGCGTGTTCTCGAAGCGCGCCGGGGCCATCTGCGAGGCGATCGCGCGCTGCCAGATCATCGTGTAGAGGCGGAGCTGGTCCGGCTTCAGGAACCGCTTCATGCGATCGGGCGTGCGCGCCATGTCGGTCGGCCGGATCGCCTCGTGGGCCTCCTGCGCGCCCTTCGACCGCGTCTTGTAGTGACGCGGCTTGTCGAGTGCGTAGGGAACGCCGAATTCGCTCACGATGACGTCCCGGGCCTGCTTCAGCGCGCCCTCGGCGACGTGCAGCGAGTCGGTCCGCATGTATGTGATGAGGCCAACGGATCCGCTCGCGCCCATCGAGATGCCTTCGTAGAGCTGCTGCGCGAGGACCATCGTGCGCTTCACCGAGTAGCCGAGCTTCCGCGACGCCTCCTGCTGGAGGGTCGATGTCGTGAACGGGGGCGCGGCGTTGCGACCGCTCTCGCGCTTCTCGAGGCTCTTGACGACGTACGCCGCGTCCGCGAGAGCGGCGCGATGCTTCTCGGCCGTCTCGCCGTCGTGGATCTCGAGCTTGTGGCCCTTGTGCTGGATGACCTCCGCCGTGAACGTCTGGCCGGCATGGTTCGCGAGGGCGGCCTCGAGCGACCAGTACTCGACCGGGACGAATGCCGTGATCTCACGCTCGCGGTCGACGATGAGACGGAGCGCGACGGACTGCACCCGGCCGGCGGACAGGCCGTAGCGGATCTTCTTCCAGAGCAGCGGGGACATCGTGTAGCCCACGAGCCGGTCGACGACGCGGCGCGCCTGCTGCGCGTTCACCAGATCCTGGTCGATCTCGCGGGGATGCTTGAAGGCCTCGTCGATCGCCGCGGGGGTGATCTCGTGGAAGGTCACGCGGCGGAGCTTGGACTTCGGGACCTTGATGACATCCGCGAGATGCCAGGCGATCGCCTCGCCTTCGCGGTCGAGGTCGGTGGCGAGCCAGACATGGTTCGCCCCCTTCGCCTCGCGCCGGAGGGTTCGGGCGTGCTTCTCCGAGTCATCGGGGACGATGTACTCAGGCGCGAACGTCTTGAGGTTCACGCCCATCTTCGATTTCGGCAGATCCCGGATGTGCCCGAACGAGGCCTCGACCTTGTAGGCCGGACCGAGCATCCGTTCTAGAGTCCGTGCCTTGGTCGGGCTTTCGACCACGACCAGGTCTTTCGCTGTTGTCGCCAAGAAGTCAGATTCCTTTCACATCGAGAAAAAAGCGCCCTTTCGGGCGCCCCTTCCTTCTATTCACTCTAACGGCGGCGTCCACCCCGGCCCTTCCCTGGCGTCTGGCTGCCTGCTGGGACCGCCTCGTCGGCGCGGGTTAGAGGAGGTCCTCGCGATCCCCGCGGCGCAGCTGGTCGACCACCCGCTTTACGTCCTCGGAACGGCCTTTCGGGGTGATGAGCAGGGCGTCGGGTGTGTCGACGACGACCAGATCCTGAACCCCGATCAGGGCGACCGTCTTCCCGGGCGCCCAGACGTAGTTGCCGTCGGCGTCCTCCGCGACGAGGTCCCCGGCCGCCCAGTTCTCGGCGCCGCCTGCCTGGAGGGCGGCCAGCCGGGCCCACGAGCCGAGGTCGTGCCACCCGATGTCCGCCGGCACGACCGCGACGTTCGGCGCCTTCTCGGCGATCCCGTAGTCGAGCGTGGTCCGGTCGGTCTCTTCCCAGACCTCCGCGAGCACCGACTCGTAGCGTGGCGACCCGATCGCCTCACGCAGCGCCGCGATCGCCTTCGCCGTCGCGGGCAGATGCTTCTCGTACGCGCGGAGGACCTCCTCGACGCGCCAGACGAACATCCCCGCGTTCCAGAAGTGGCCACCGTCGGCGACCATCTTCTCGGCGGCCTCCGGCTTCGGCTTTTCGACGAAGCGTTTCACCGCCCGCACTTCGACGGGCGCCTCGATGTCGAGTCGATCCCCGGCTTCGATGTAGCCAAAGCCGGTGTCGGCGCTCGTCGGCGTGATCCCGATGGTGACGAGGTAGCCCCGCTCCGCGGCGGCCGTCGCCGCGATCAGGACGCTGCGGAACTGGCCGCGCTTCTCCACGACATGGTCGGAGGGAAGGACGGCGACGACGGCATCGGGGTCGAACGCCGCCAGCGCGGCCATCGCGAGACCGACGGCCGCCGCGTTGCCTCGCGGGTAGGGCTCGACGACGACATGGTCGCTCCGCAGCTCGGGAAGCTGTTCGTGGATCAGTTCCCGGTGCTCAGGCGGAGCGACGACGAAGATCCGTTCGTTCGGCACGATCTCGGTGACGCGGTCAACGGTGTCTTGCAGCAAGGTGCGCTCTCCGAGGAGATCGAGGAACTGCTTCGGTCGCTCCCGGCGGGACCTGGGCCACAGTCGCGTTCCCGCCCCGCCGGAGAGCACGAGTACGTAGAGCCTAGGCACGAGCGACGAGCGGCTTTGCCGCGAGGAGCGAGTCCGCCCGCCCGGGGCGTGTCTTGTGCCGAAGGCACAGATTCAACAAGAGCCGGGGCACGCGCGGCTAGCGCCCGAAGTAATCGAGATGCATCGCTTCGCGTACCTCGTGGATCGTCGTGTCGGCTTCCCGCCGTGCGCGCTCGCTGCCCGCCGCGAGGATCTCGTCGACGATCGCCGGCTTCGCCGCGATTTCCTCACGGCGCTCGCGGATCGGCGCGAGGAACGTCTCGAGAGCGGTTATCAGCCTGCGCTTCACCTCAACGTCGCCGACTTGTCCTTCCCGATAGCGCCTCTTGAGGTCCTCGACCTCGGCCTTGTCGGTATTGAATGTGTCGTGGTAGACGAAGACGGGATTTCCTTCGACCCGCCCTCGATCGGTCGCGCGGACCCGATTCGGGTCCGTATACATGCCCATCACCTTCCGCTCGACGGTCTTGGCGTCGTCTGAGAAGAAGATGGCGTTGTCGAGGCTCTTTCCCATCTTGTCTCGGCCGTCGATGCCGGGCAGGAGCCCCATATCGGGTATGAGCGACTCGGGCAGCGGAAATATGGGCGCGAACAGCTCGTTGAACCGGCGAGCGATCTCGCGGGTGAGCTCGACATGAGACTCCTGGTCGCGACCGACAGGCACGAGGTCACCTTTGACGATGAGGATGTCCGCCGCCTGGAGCACGGGATAGCCAAGGAGACCGTACGTCGGTTGTGCCAAACCGTGATCACGCAGCTGCTCTTTGAGCGTTGGGATCCGTTGGACGCGGGGGACCGACACGAGCATCGAGAAGTAGAGATGGAGCTCCGGAATCTGCGGGACGAGCGACTGGAGGAGGTACGTGACTTTTTCCGGGTCGACTCCAACCGCGAGGTTGTCGATCACATCGTCGCGGATGTTCTGCTCGATCTCGCTCAAGTGATCGAGACGTGTCGTGAGCATGTGGTGGTCGGCGACAAGAAGGAATGTGTCGTACGAGTCCTGGAGCTTCACCCGGTTCGCGAGCGTGCCGACGTAGTTCCCGACATGCAGCGGCCCAGTCGGTCGATCGCCCGTGAGGATGCGCTTCCGCGTCTTCTTCGCGGAAGGCGGCGATGAATTTACGGTCGTTGCCTGCGCGCTCATGGGAGATGCGATGGTACAGGCAGGTTACGCGCGAGCTCGTTCGCGACGAGCTCGCCGACCTCGTCGCGCTTGCCCACGAAAAAGTGATCGACCCCGCTCACGATGGCGACCCGCGCGTGCGGCACCGCCGCCTGGAGCTCGGCGCCCGTTCCGAACTGATCGCGCTCGGCCGCGACGATGAACGTGCCCCGCGGGATGTCCGGAAGGGCTCGCGGCGCGAAGGTCACGTCCTTCAGTCCGACGCCGACAAGAGCGACCGCGTCGGCCGTGCCGCCGCTCGCGAGGTACGCGAGGACCTGGAACGCGCCGAAGCTGTAGCCGACCAGCCCGAGCGGGAGACCCTGCGCGAACGTCCGCGCATGTCCGACCGCCGCGGCGAGGTCGTCCACCTCATGGCGGCCGCCGCTCCACTCGCCGTCGCTCGCGCCGACCCCGCGGAAGTTGAAGCGCAGCGCGTACCAGCCACGCGTCGCACAGGCGCGGGCGATCGCGGCCATGATCGGCGTGCGCATGGTCCCGCCGTGCGTCGGCAGGGCGTGCGCGATCACGACGATCGCGGCTGGACTGGTGTCCGGGATCCGTAGGGTCGCCTCGAGGCGGCGGTCGATCCGAACAGGCTCCTCGCGCACGCAGCCGAGTCTGCGGGAACCGGTCCGGCCCCGGCGCTGTATAGGCTTCCGACATGCGACCGCCTGTCGCGATGCTCGCGCTCGGCCTCGCGGGCGTGATCGCGTGCCAGGCGGCGAGCACGCCATCGCCGAGCGTCTCGCAGACCCCTCCCCCATCCGCGACGGCTACGCCGGCTCCCGGCAGCGGCACGCCGAGCGTGACGCTCCCATCGCGCGAGGGCCGCTGCGACATGCGCGTCTCGGAGAGCTTCACGCTCGCGAACGACCTGACGTGCGAGAAGGACGGCATGGTCATCGTCGCCGACAACGTCACCGTCGATCTCGGCGGCCACACGCTCACCGGACCGGGCATGGGGCCGCAGACCTGGCCGCTCCCGCAGCTCGACAGCGTCGGAGTCCGCGTCGGCGGTCACACGGGCGTGGTCGTTCGCAACGGCAAGACCACCGGTTTCTCCACGGGCGTGTACTTCGTCGATGAGACCGCGAGCACGATCGAGAACGTCACGACCGAGCGCAATCGCTTTGGCTTCTACATTCACGCGTCGAACAAGAACGTCGTGAAGAACTCCGATGTCGAATTCAACATCTACGGCCTCCACCTACAGAACTCCGACGACAACCTCCTCCAGGGGAACCTCCTCGCGCGCCAGACGTACAACAGCCCGGGTGGGTACGGCCTGTACATGTACGCGAGCGTCCGCAACCGCGTGATCGAGAACACCATCGACTCGAACATCAACTGGGGCATCTGGTTCAGCGAGGCCAAGGAGAACGTCGTCTTCCACAACAACGTGATCGGCAACAGCCCCCAGGTGAGCGACAACACCGAGGGGTCGAACGTCTGGTACGACCCGACGACCAAAGAGGGCAACTACTGGGCCGACTACAAGGGCAAGGACGGCGACGGCGACCACATCGGCGACACTCCGTACCCGATCCTCGGACCGGGCGGGATGGTCGATCCGTATCCCTTCGTCGAGAAGGACGGCTGGACGAAGAAGCGGCGGGCGACCATCGACCATTACGAGCCGGCGGCTCCGCGCCCGGCCCGGGGCGTCACCGTCGTCGCGCTCGCGGGCGGGAGCTCCTGGAGCGCCCGACCGACCGACGCACGGGCGACGCTCCGCCTTCCGGACGTGTCACAGATCGCGCTCGGCACCGACGAGCGCACGGTCTACGCCACCTCGGGCAAGACGGTGCTGGCCGAGGACATCGTGACCGGGGAGATCCGCGACCGCTCGGCCTACGCCGTCGACGGAATCGTGGCCGCCAACCGCGATGGCCACTCGGTCATGGTGGTCGGCGCGCTCGGCGTGGAGCAGCGGGACCTCGAGACCGGCCAGGCGGAGTTCTTCTCGTACAGCGGCCAGCCGAAGTCCCTCGCACCGAGCTACAAGCACAACCACGTCTTCGTGGCGACCCCCCGCGGGATCGACCTTCTCTATCTCAACCTCGGCGGTCGGACGCCCTACACGATCCCGCTCGACGGCGCGCCGACCGCGATGGCCATGTCCGGATCTGGCACGCGGATCTACGTCGGGATCGTCGGGCAGCGGATCGTCGACATCGTCGACACCGAGCAGTACGCGGTCGTCGATCGCATCAGCCTGGACAGCGAGGCCACCTCTCTGGCGCTCTCGCCGCGCGAGGACGTCCTCTACGTCGGCTCGGGGAACGGCGTCGTGGCCATCACCATCCGCGACCGTTCTCGGGTCGCGTCCGCGGCGTTCCTCGGCTCGGTGGCCGATCTCGCCGTCTCGCCCAACGGGGACGAGCTCTTTGTCGCCTTGGCGGGCCTCTCCCACGCGATCGCCGTGCTCGACGCCCCCGGCCTGCGGGTCACCAACGTCATCGAGCTCGACAGCGACCCGAGTCGCATCCTGGTGGCGAGTTACTAGCACCCGGCACAGCTCCCGCCGCGTTCGCGTTACAAAGGGGCCAATGAGAGGACGTTCCTGACAGGCCCGGCGACCGAACGCGCGACCCTCCTCATCCGCCTCGCCTGCATCGCGCTCGGTAGCACCCTGGTCCTCCTCGCCGGTACCGGAGTCCTATCCTTCGCCGCCGTCGCGCTCCTCCTCTACCTGGGCGCCGCTGTCCTGCTTCGGTACACGAGTCTCTCGGCGCGCGTGCCACTCGCTGGCGCCGCGGTCGATCTCGTCGCGATCACCGCGCTCGTGTACGCGTTCCCCCTCGCGCTCGCGCCATGGGCGCTCTACGTCTTCGCCATCGGCGCGGCCGCGCTTCGCTTCGGACCGGTCGGCGCGGTCGGGATGACCGCTCTCGCGGTCGTCGGATTCGACGCCGCGCTCGCGATCCGTGCCGGTGAAGCGCGCGCGACGGATCTCTGGGCGGTGCAGGCGCTCATCGCGATCGGTCTCGTCGTCGCCGAGATCGCCTGGGCGCTGGGCAGGAAGACCGCCGACCCGGCGGTAGGCCGTGCGCGCGCCATGGGCGCGCTCGTTCGCATCCGCGAGCCGGAGGCACTGCTCGGCGCGGCGGTGGCCGAGGTCGCGAGATCGTCGGGCGTGCGCGGAGTCTGGGTCTGGGCGCGCGGACCGGACCACCGGCTGCGGGTCACCGCGGCGAGCGGCGTCACCCCCGCCGTCGAGACCGTCGTATCGGCGGACATGCTCCGGCGCCTCCACGGGGTCGTTCCTCTTGACCGGGTCATTCCGGAGCAGAGCGGTCTGGTGATCCCGGTCTCGATCGATCCTCCCCTCAGCATCGCGGTGGACGTCGCGGGAGCATCGGAGGACAACCGCGCCGCCGTGGTCGCGGCCGCCCGCGACCTCGTCGCCGACATCGCTCCGCTCGTCTCGGTCGCGTTCGAGCGGACGGGCCTCGCCGAGGACGGCACCGCCCTCGTCTCCCTCGCGAGCGCGATCGGCAGGGTCACCTCCGAGCGAACTCAGGCGGGGGCGTTCGCGTCCCTCGTCGTCGAGGCCGGGCATCTGGTGGAAGGACAGGCCGCCATCGTCCGCTCCCACGAAGGGACCGCGATCGCTGGGGACCTCGATGCCGCCGCCATCGCGCAGGCCGCAAGGGATCGGCGTCTTCCGTCGATCGCGATGATCGCCGGCGCGCAGCTCGCCCTGGTGGGCCTCGGGGAGGGCCGCGTCCTCGCTGCCGTCGGCGATCCGGACCGGCTCGCGATGCGGATCACGCACCTCGAGCGGCTCGCGTTCGCAGCGCGCGACCGCCTCGCGCTGCTCGCCGAACGCGACGAGATCCAGCGGTCAGCCCAGGAGCTCGGGCGCGACGTCGAGCATCTCGGCGGCGCGCTCCGCGCCCGCGAGGACGCGCTCGCCACGGCGGTGCACGAGCTCCGCAACCCGCTCACGGCAGTGCACGGGTACGCCACGCTCATGTCGCGCAACCTCACGGCCGTGCAGGGTCAGCTGAAACAGCTGGAGCGCCTCATGGCGGACCTCCTGAGCAGCGAGCAACGAGGCCCGGGTGCGGACGAGAGCGTCGATGCCGTCGTCGAGACGAGGGAGGCGATGGCGCGGGCGCGGGTGCGCTCGGGTGTCGAGGTCGATCTCGACGCGCCAGACGCGCCGGTGCTGCTCGCGATCGACCGGGCGAGATTCGCGCAGGTCCTCGACAACCTGCTCGCCAACGCCGCCAAGTACTCGCCCCCGAACGAGCCGGTCGTCATGCGCGTCGAGCGGGGCGACCAGCAGGCGCGCATCAGCGTGAGCGATCGGGGGATCGGCATCCCACCCGAGCACCTCGAGCGGATCTTCGACCGCTTTTATCGTGTGCCCGGGTCGAGCGAGGAGGTGTCCGGCCAGGGGCTCGGCCTATCCATCTGCAGGGAGATCGTGGCCACGCATGGTGGCGACATCCGCGCGATGAGCGAAGGCACCGGACGCGGGAGCACGTTCACGTTCACACTGCCGCTCGCTCAGGAGCGCGCGCCCGCGTAGCTACGCGCCGAGCTGGCGCTCGAAGAACGCGACGACTTTCGGCCACGCGTCGGCGCGGTTCTTCGCCTTCGCGAGACCGTGACCCTCGTCCTCGTAGCGCAGGTACTCCACCTTCCGGTCTCGCGCGCGGAGCGCCGACACGAGCTGCTCCGCTTCCTCGACCGGGACGCGCGGATCGTTCGCGCCGTGGATGACCAGCAGGGGCGCGCGGATTCGCTCGAGGAAATTGAGCGGCGAGATGGATTCGAGGAAGTCGGCATCCTTCACCGGATCCCCGTACTCCGCGGCGCGCAGCGGACGGCGCCACGGCGACGTCCGTTCGAAGAACGTCTTCCACTTCCCGATCCCGACGATGTCGACAGCGGCCGCCCAGTTGCGGTCGGCGCAGAACGTGATCGCGGCCAGCGTCATGAAGCCGCCGTACGAGCCACCGATGACGCCAATGCGATCCTCCGGCGCGACGCCCGATGTCGCGAGCCACCCCGCGGCGGCGTCCAGGTCCTTGACCGAGTCCATGCGCAGCTTCACGTCGTCGAGCGACATGTAGGCGCGGCCGTAGCCGCTCGATCCGCGAACGTTCGGCTGCAGCACGTTGAATCCCGAGGCGACGAGGGCGACCGTGAGCGGGTTCCAGAGCGGCCGCGCCTGGCCCTCCGGACCTCCGTGGACCTGGATGACGGTCGGGCGCGCCGCTTTCGCCGCGCCACGCGGCCGGAGCAGGAAGCCAGGGATCAGCCGGCCGTCGAAGGACGGCCACGACACGAGCTCCTCGTCGGGAAGACCCTCGGCGAGCCCGGCCATCTGCGGCGGGACGGCGAGCCGCGCGTCTTGCCCGCGACGCGCGACGTAGACCGCCGACGGCGCGTCGAATCGTGCCCACGCCACGGCCACGGTCCCGTCGGGCGCGAGGGCGAGGCTGCTCCCGATGAGGTCGGTCGCGAGATCGCCAGGCGGCAGACCCGGGATCACGCGATCGTCGTCAGCGTCGACCACGTGCACTTCCGATCGGCCATCGACGTTCAGCGCGTAGGCGTACCGTCCGTTCGCCACGGCAAGGTCGTCGACAACGCGCGCCGGTGACCCGAGGTACGCGAACGACCCGTCGAGCCCGACGCGCGCGACCGCGGCCATGTCGCGACCGCGATCCGCGCGGACGAGCACGGCGTCGCCAAAGGCCTGAACGTCCGCATGCAGCGCGGCCGGCGTCTCCGGAGTGAGCCTTCGGGCGCGGCCGCCGCCCGGCTCGACGAGCGTGAGGTGATTCTCGTCACCGCGGGCGCGGTTCGTCGCGACGACGACGCGACCATCGGGGAACGCCGCCGCCTCGAAGCCGGTGCCGTCGTTCTGGAAGATGAGCTTCGAGCCGCTCCCGTCCGCGGCGAACGCATGAAGATCGAAGAACCGCTCATCCCGATGGTTCGCGAACGCCAGGACCGCGCGGCCATCGGTCGTCCAACCGACCACGTGATGGATCCGATCGGGGCGGTCGGTGAGCCGGCGGGCGCGGCCCCCGTCCGCTCCCATGACCCAGATCGCCCACCGCTCGTTGCCGCCTTCATCCGCGCCATACGCGATCTCGTGTCCGTTTGGCGATACGCGGTAGGCGCCGATCCGGTCGGCGTCGTAGCTGAGCCGTAGCGGGGTCCCGCCGGCAAGGTCCAGGCGCCACAGCTGCATCGTCCCGGTGAGGTCGCTCGCGTAGTACAGCGCCGCACCGTCGGGGCTGAGCGCGACACGCTGCGCCCCGCGCGCGTCGAGGATTCGTGTCAAAGATGGGGGCACCGGCCGAGTGTCGCACTCCTTCGTGGAGAATGGGTCCGCAGTGGGTGGTCGCGAGCTTCGGATCCTGGTCGTCGTCGCCCTCAGCGCGGTCGCGTGCGGGCCCGGCGGCGGCATCGTCGGCGCGCCGAGCCCCTCGGCTCCCCCGGTGATCGAGACGATCATCCAGTCGGGGCTCGTCGTCCCGTGGGATCTCGCGGTCGCCGCCGATGGGCGGCTCTTCGTCACTGAACGGCCCGGGACGATCGACCTCTTCGAGAGCGCAGCCCCGATGGCGAAGCGCGTCGCGACCACACAGGTCCCCGGCGTTCGCGCCATGGGCGAGGCCGGCCTCCTCGGCCTCGCGCTTGATCCTGACTTCGCGGCGAACGGGTCGCTCTATGTCTGCGCGTCGCGAATGGACCAGGGCGAGTGGCGCAATCAAGTGATCCGCTATCACGTCGCCTCGGCGAGCCTCACCCTCGAGGCGGTCATCCTTCGCTCCGGCATCGCGGCGGCGGGGATCCACGACGCCTGCCGGCTGCGCTTCGGTCCCGACCAGAAGCTCTGGATCGCGACCGGCGACGGCGGGGTGCCGGGCCACGCGCAGGATCCGGCCTCGCTGAACGGCAAGGTCCTGCGGATCAACGCCGACGGCAGTGTCCCGGCGGACAACCCTCTGCCGCGCGGCGCGAGCAGCCCCGGACCCGTGTACGCGCTCGGCCTGCGCAACCCCGGGGGAATCACCTTCCAGCCGGAGACCGGCGCGTGCTACGTCGTCGACGCGGGCGATCAGATGCAGGACGAGATCGAGATCGTCACTCCCGGTGCGAACTTCGGATGGCCGACCGTGCTCGGCCCGGGCGGCGTCGCGCGCGGCTTCGCCGATCCGGTGTGGAGCTCGGGCAGCGTGAGCTTCGCGGTGTCCGGCGCCGCATTCATCTCCGGCGACGAGTGGGGCGCCTGGAACGGATCGCTCGTCGTCGCGACGCTCAAGGAGCAGGACCTCCGCCGGTTCAGCATCGATGGCACGCACGTCGTCGCGCACGAGATCCTCATGGATCAGCGGTACGGACGCCTTCGTGGTCTCGTCGCCGCTCCGGATGGCGCGCTCATCGTGACGACCAGCAACGGCAGCGGTGACCGCATCGTCCGCATCGCGCCGATCCGCTAACGCCTGACGAGCCGCCCGTCGGGGGCGCTCGTGATCGCGCCCCGCACGATGAGCCGCGCGACCACGGTCGCGAGCGCCGGTGCCGCGATCCCCAGCTTGCGCGCGAGCGCGTCGGGATCGGACGGTGACCCCGCGAGGGCGTCGAGCACCCGCGCATCGTCGCTCGGGTCATCGCCAGCGCGCGGTGCCGCCGAGACTCCGAGCTCGACGAGCAACATCGGCGCGCCGGTAAGCGCACGCGCCGCCCCCACGGCGATGAGCTCGTTCGTTCCGGCGGAGGCCGCTGCACCGATCGGACCCGGGATCGCGCAGAGCGGTCGTCGCAGGCGCCGCGCCTCGCTCGCGGTTATCAGGGCACCCGAGCCCGCCGGCGCCTCGACCACCACGGTCACCGCGCCAAGCGCGGCGATCGTGGAGTCCCGCTGCGCGAACGTCCAGCGCTGCGCCGGCGCCTCGGGCGGGAACTCCGAGACCAGCGCGCCGTGTCCACGGATCGCGTGCGCCAGTAGGCGGCGCCGGCCACCCGCGTCCGCGAGATACCTGGTGACGCCCGCACCGAGGACCGCGACGGTCACTCCACCCTCGTCGAGCGCGGCCTCGTGTGCCACGCTGTCGATCCCCTGCGCCAGACCCGAGATGACCACGACGCCCGCCGCGGCGGCGGCTCTCGCGAGCTCGCCGGCGACCCGCGCTCCGTACGGCGTCATGCGGCGCGTCCCGACGATGCTCACCGCCGGCCGTTCCAGGAGGCTCGGGTCGCCGTCGAGCCAGAGCGGGTCCGGCGGGTCGTCGAGGTCGCGGAGCGCGCGCGGGTACCGGGAGTCGTCGGCGAAGAGCGCGATCAGACGTCACTCCGAAGGAGCAGCGCGAGCGCGACGTC